>JAUIEP010000147.1 GCA_030428835.1 Gammaproteobacteria bacterium
CTTGTACTCGTTGAGTTGCACGATGGCGAAGAGCGCGCCGCCCACGATGGCGGCAGCGCTGAAGATTTCCGCGATGGCGGCGTACAGTGTCAGGTCGGGCATGATCTCGTTCCGGTGGTACACATCGGGGCGGCACGCTGATGATCTGGCGACACTACGGTGTCGCGGGCGGCTACATCCACTGCGACGGGTCGCTGCACTTCGCTGACTTTACTTTCTGTTCACTCAACTGCAGTTCGAGGCGCCCACCGGCGCAACCCCCCAGCACCTGGCCCCACTTGCCGGGATCATGCGGCATTTTCAGCGTTTCCGGCATCTGGGCCCTGTATTGCTTCACACAACTCTGCGTGAACTCGGAGAGCAACTCGTTGCATTGCGCCGGGGAGAGGTTAAAGCACGCCGTGAAGTACTCGGTTTCCTGGCAGGCCTGCGCGGGCATCATCGCCTCCATCTGGGCGAGCCACGCGTCGGTCGGCACCTCTTGCGCCACAGATTCCACGGCGTAGCCGAAGACCAATATCAGCAGTAGTATTCTTGTCATCGCAATTCCTTGTTGTGTTGGAGCACCGGCGGCGGCACACAGTCATCAAATTCAGGACAACAAAAAGCCTCGCGCGCCGGCATCATGTCAGGATAGTTGTTAAACGTCGTGGTGCAAGTCGCCCGGATGCCTGCTCCTATCTCATATAGCTAGGAAAAAAGAAGATTCTCCTTGCCAAATTTCTTCCTGTACAAAGCTATATCCTGTTTGTAGGCCCGCTGCACGCACCTGGCCATCTCGTCGCTGAACATGGATGCCGGCTCTGGCAGGAAACCCTGCCTTTTCTTCTGCAACAGCTCGAAAGGCTCCAGCCTGTACGGCTCCTTCTTGCGCAGTTTCCTGTAACCGGACGTACCGTGCTTCGTAAGGGGGCGCGCGTCGACCAGTTCAAGGCCAATCTTGTCTTGCAGCACTTCGGCCATGCCGGCGTATTGTTCAAGCGCAAAATAGTCGTCGTAGTCTTCATAAACGAGGAAGCTGGTTTGCGGCATCCAGTGAATGTCGCTGTTCCTGACAGCTTCCCTGGCAATGCTTTTCACGAAGAACTCAAACGTGATGTCGTCTATGTCGATTGCCCGCTGATGCAGGTTAACGTACTTCCAGGCTTCGACGTTTCTCTCGACAAACTTGTCGAGGTAGACGCTCAGCAGGCGCGCGTACGGGCACCGCAGTATGGTGAACGTGTACTTTGCTTTCGCGAGTTCGGGCAGGCTCGCGGAGAAGGTGTCGTTGTTCTGGTGAATCCAGTTGAAGTCCGTGGGATCCTTGATACAGCCGTTGGCGATGGCAAGCGAGGTGCGCATGGTCGAACAGGCGTTCTTGGGGATAAAGCTGTAGATGGCGCCCGACGGATAGATATTCAGCGCGAACCGCTGGGCGAACCGGTGTTGCGGGTTCTCGTTCAGGTTGCCGTAGCTTGTTCTGCTGTAGCGAAGCAGGCGCCGCATGTTAAAGGGGACCTCCAGACCCGGTCTGGGCCCAGTGTGCACGACCGCCGCCAACTTCACCAGATTTGGGGTGAAATAGGGATACATCGAGCCGTGCAAACTCCCAAGGTTCCCGCGCCGTGGTCGCAAGGCATGCGCAGCACTGCTGGACTTCCCCAACCCGGATTACGTTAGTGGCGGATCAGCCGTTTACGGCGGCACTGCGGCGCGGAGTCAGCCACGCACCCGCCAATACCGCCGCCCCGAGCAGGAGCAACACAACATTTGCCACGACTACAGGGGAGCCGGCTGACCCATACACTGTGTCCGCCTTCGGCAGGTGGCCGGCCGGCAACGTCCAGAGCGGTAGCAGAACAAGTACCACGCCGGTGCCAAGACAGAGCCGTCGAGCAGGCTGGGCGTGTCGGCGCCAGTATGCATAGGCGATCGTTGCCAGCCAGGTGAGCAGGAACAGCCACAACCGCGCCTCGTAGCCGGTAAGGTCCAGGCTATCGGGCAGGCGAGTGGCCAACAGCAGTAGCGCCATTGCCAGTGGCATGCCGAAGCAGACGCCGTCAATGAGCGGCAATCGCACGTCAGCGCCTGGCGGATGCACCCGCAGCTGCCAGATACGCAACCCGGAGATCACCAGGAAGCTCGCACCCATTCCCAACAGCGCATAGAGCACCTTCAACACAAGGCCGCCGTAGGAAGCGTAGTGCAACGGCGTCATCATGGCGTACAGGGCTTTGGGCCAGGTCTCCGCGCGCCAGTGAATGGTTTGGAGCAATTCACCGTTTACCGCGTTCAACACGACGCCGGGATAGTACTCCAGCGTGTCCGGCAACCTGCCCAGGACCATCATTGTCGCGCCCAGGTCACCGTAGTTCTGGTACGTCAGGCGTTCAGGCTGCAAGCCGGGTAGTGCGGTTTGTGCGCGAGCCAGTAATTCCGCCAGCGACAACATCGCGGCCGGTTCGCCCGCGGCCTGCTGCGCCGCCCCGGCGATACCCGTCGCAGCAGCCTCGATATCGCCCCCAAAGGCGATCAAGGCATTCAACGACAACGTCACGCCCACCAGCCCGAGATACGCACCAGTAAACGCGATCATCAGGTGAAAGGGGAGGCCCCACACCGCCACAGCCTTGTGCAGGTCCGCCCATTTCAGGCGAGTGCTGCGCCACAGCCGGATCGACCACATCTCTCGCAGGATCTTGCGGTGCATGAACACACCGCTGAGCACTGAAACCAGCATGGCGACCGCGAGCAGCCCGGTGAGATAACGGCCCCAGGGCGCGGGCAGAAGCAGGTCCGTGTGGAGGCGCTCCAGCACGAGTATCGCGTTGTCTTCGCGGGCCACCACCGGAGCGCCCGTTTGCGGGTCAAAGTAGTCGACCCGCAGGCCGTCACCGTGGTCATCGCCACTCTCCACGCTGATCCACGGGCGGTACACTGATGAAGGAACGACCGTGAATGCTGTCAGTCCGGGCTCGGCCTCGACAGCGTGCGTCGCCGCCCGCTCAAGGGATTCAATCGGCGGCGGCCCGGCTGTCGTCTGCGCTCCCAGTTGCCAGGGATGCAACTCAGCGACAAAGAGCGATACAGACCCCGAAAAGAGCAGCACGTACAGCGCAAGGCCGAGGAACAGGCCGGTCCACGAGTGGATGTCGTACAACGCCTTGAGCGTATCGCGCCGCACGTGTTCAGCGACCGAGCATGGGCAGCAGGACTGCTCCCAGCGCGACCAGTCCTGCCGAAACGGCAAGGGCGCAGTCGCGGAGCCACGTCCCGCGAGCCAACAGGAAGAGCACTAGTGCGGCCCAAACCAGTGGCGCCGCCAGCGTGGCCAGCAGGGCTCGATCGGCCTGCGGCAGGGGTAACCAGGCCGCCATCACGGCGCCCGTGATCACCGCACACAGCAGACTGCTGCAGGTGCATGACAACACCGCGGCACGCGACAGGTGGTAAGCCTGCCGCTTGTCGGGGCGAAAGGCGGACGCCTTCCTCCTGCGTGGAATGCCACTCCGGGGCCGTTGCCACAGCGCTCGCGCCAGCAGCAGCGAGGGCGCCGACAGCATAAGCACCGCCAGCGCGAGGGGAATCAGGTAGTCCAGGCTCATACCATTAACGCCACAAGAAAACGCATGTCACCGCTAGAAATGGTACGTGGCAGACACCCCGATACGCTGTGGTTCTCCCAGTGTCGCAGCGATATCGCCTTCGGCATTGCTGTCGTTGTAAACGAAGTAATCCTCATCGAACAGGTTTTCGGCGAACACGCTGACTTCCCACTTGTCGGAGCGCCACCCCGCCTGTGCGTTGGCTATCCAGTAGCTGTCGAGGTAGTCCTGCGGCGGAGAACCAATGCGCGCGAGGTAGTCGTCCAGGTATTTGGCGTCGGCCCCAAGGTAGAAACCTGCACCGAACTCATAGCGACCGCCAATGGCCAGGTTCCATTCCGGCGATTCCGGAAACGGGAAGCCAGACAGGTCACCCACGCTGGCGTCGGAGAAATCCGAGAATTCGGACTTTACGTAGCCGATGGAAGCGAACCCGGACAGGCCTTCGCTAAACTGGTAGCGGCTCTCGAGTTCAAAACCATACACCTCTGAACTTGCGGCATTGACGGTAATCGTCGAGGCGAAGTCCAGCGGCACCTCTTGCAACTCTACCTGCTGGTCCTCCCAGTCCGTGTAGAAGATATTGGCTGCTATGCTCAGCCGGCCGCCGTCGAAGCTGCCCTTGTACGACAACTCATAGTTCCAGGTGTATTCCGCGTCGAACTCGAACTCCCGGCCGCTGGACGCCTGCACCCCCGCGCCGCCGGTCCTGAACCCCTGTTGCGCAATAAAACCCATTGTCTGGTCCGGGTCGATATCGAAAGCGATACCCAGCTTGGGCAGGAACACGGACTCGTCGAATGAAGACACCTGATCGGTGCTCACCACGCCGTTGCGGGAGAAAAAGCGGTAGTCTTCCTGGTCCGTGTAATCCCCCCTGCCCCCGGCAATAGCACGCCAATTATCCGCAAAGCGCCAGGTCACCTCGCCGAACAACGCATAGTTTTCACTGTCGCGACCGCCCCGGCTTACATCCAGTCGGCCGAATGCGTTGCGTTCGGACTGCAGCGCAACGTCTTCGTCTGCGAAATACACACCGAACACCGCATCCAGTTGCTCGCCGTTGTAGTTGAGGCGAAGCTCCTGGGTTACGAGTTCCTGGTACTGGTCACCAACGGTCACCTCGGTTTCGCCGGGTGTGCCCGCGTTTATCGACGGCCGTTCGGTATCGGACTCGGACCATGTCGTCAGGGACGTGAATCTCCAGCCGCCATCGAGTGCGTGGTTAACTTCCAGCGTCACGTTATCTGTTTCTGCCGAGCGAGGTTCGGCGTAGACAGGCAAATTCACGTCACCGCGCCGCTCACTGTAGTTGAATCCCAGCACAGGGCCCGCGATGTCCCGCGGTGCCGGCGAATCCTCGGCAGTAGAGTAGGTCAGCAGGACTCTTGTATCGGGCAGGCTCTCGGGCACGTACAGCAACTTGGCGCGAATCTGGTGATACTCATCCTCCACGTAGTCGTTGTAGCGGTTGAACCCCTCGTACGTTGGGTAACTGATATCGTCGAACTCACTGTTCTCGTATTCCGCGGCGACGCGAAACGCCAGTTGCTCCTCGATGAGTGGTCCGCCGAACGCGACGGCACCGTTCACCAGGTCATCCGTGCCCGCGATACCGCGCAGGCTCCCGCCCCACTCAAACTCGGGGTCGCGCGTCTTGATGTAGATCGCGCCAGCCAGTGCCGCGCGACCGGACAACGTTGATTGCGGCCCCCGGTAGACTTCGATCTGCTCCACATCCCATACGCCACGCGCGCCCCGTCGTGCGCCATTGACCGTTTGTTGCGCGCCATCAATATACAGGCTGGCCAGCGGGTTGCCCCCTGGGGTCAGGCCCTCGGAGTTCACACCGCGGATAATAAAACCGCCGTCGCTCCAGTCGCTGTCCATCACGTTGCCCAGGGTGCGAAAGGCCTCTCGAAAGCTGCGCAGGTCGAGGTCTTTGATGTCGTCCAGGCTCACGATACCGACGCTGCTCAGCGTGTCGTCGAGGGTATTGGTGGTCCTGCTGCCGTACACGGTTACGTGCTCGACCGCGCCATTGGCGGCTGCCGCGGCTGTGGGCGCCTCGGGCTCGGCGGTGGCCTGTCCCGCCGGGGCCGTTACGAGCAGGCTGCCGAGGGCGGCGCGCAGCGCCCATCGAAGGGTTAAGTTGGTGGGGCGTCCCGTCGCGTGGGGGCGGGGTCTGGTCCGCATCGGTTTCTCCTGGGGGTGCTGGTAGGGTTCAAGGGCAAAAGCAGGAGGCCGATTCTATACAAGCGAGGGCCTAAATGTAAATGGTTATCATTTGCATATGTTGGGGTGGGGATGCCCGGGCGGTTGCGCAGCCGTGCCCACAGGTGCCTGGTTAGCAGGCCCGGGAGACGTTCAGCAGACCACAGGTCAATGCCCGTTCGCGGGCCGGGAGGGCTGCAGTAGTCTCGTGTAGCGGGTCAGCCTACATCCACTCATTCGGGTTGTTGCGCCTGGGGGAGTGTATCCGCTCGCTGCGCCGCTCCATGTCGTACTGGCTGCCGGCGCAACTCCCCAGGACCTGGCCCCACCGGCTGCCCTCCCCGAGCAACTTTATCGTGTCGGAAAGCCGGTCCCGGTAGCGCTCCAGGCATGCGTCGAACAGGCTGGTCATGGTGTCGTTGCACTGCTCACCGGTCACATCGAAACACTCGCGGAAGTACTGGCCTTCACGACAGGTGTGGCCGGGAAGCACGGAGCGCCTCTGGGCTATCCAGGCATCGGTTGGGATTTCCCGCTGTGGACAAACTGGCCCAACGCAGCGTTGCAAGCCAGAGCACCCGTCTGGCCATAGGGAGATTCTCGATAATCAGTTAAATACTGGATCCCGCCCGGGGAGCGGGGGCGAATTCAAAATACTATCCGCTGGCGCTGAAGGATCCGGCGCTCCAGACTGGCTGTCTTATTATGCGCGCCAAGACTCGCCATGGAAGCATTGAGCAAAAAAGACTTGAGCGCCAATCTTGGCGTGGTTTTTTGCTCGAATTCTTTAGAACTTCGGCACTTGGCATCCGCAACAACTATACTCTTCTCCAGCGCCATCACGAGTCATCTCGATATCGCCGTGGTGGCTGGAGAAAAAGAATTTGTTTAGACAACCAGAACCCAATCAATTTCTTCCCGAGCTTCTTGTTTGTGCAAGATGCATGGAGGCAGGCCAACTCCCCGAGTTGTTACTGGAAAAGCGCAATCTGCGCTGTCCGCGTTGTAAATGTAAATACCCCATCGAGCGGGGAATCCCCAATCTGGTAACCGACCCCAAACTGCGAACCAAATTGGAGGACATTGATTACGACACCGCCCACGGTATTGACGAAAAGCGTCGTATCAATACGTTTTCAGACTGGCAGGCAGTCTTTGATAATCAGTGCGTCAGTACAGATCGTATTCTGGAAATTGGCAGTGGCACCGGTAATCTCACATGGGGCCTGATGCACCAGAGCGACTTTCGCGAAGTCTTTGCCACAGATATTTCAGGAAAATTTCTTCGCGGTATTTCGGACGCGTTCTCTGCCGGGGCGAAAAATCAAACGTATTACTATATCTGCGACGCGAATGTCTTGCCTTTCAATAAGGGCACATTCGACGTCGTTGTCGGGCATTCAGTTCTACATCATTTCTTGAACTACGAGACGACTCTCGAGTCGGTTTTCAGAATCTTGAAGCCCGGCGGGGTTGCAATATTCTATGAGCCGATCATTCAAGGAAAGATTTTTGTGGCATTTATTCTAGACTTGGTCTCCCGGATTGATCGCGCCCAGGCGATGGGAGTATTGGACGAAAAAGAACATGAAAAGATAAGGCTTATCGTTGGCCACATTACGAAGGAGAAGCGGCTGGGCGCGGATAAAAAGAAGCTGGCCAAAATGGAAGATAAGTATATTTTTGACCTTGGTTCGCTGTCTAAGCTAGCTCATCGCATCGGATATTCCGAGTTTGGATCAATGAACTATCGGGAATTGCTTCCGAACTACCGAGCCTATGTGTTCCATCAGTGGGTCATGATGGGGTTCGACACTATAAAGCTGCAGAAATTCGAGTTCATATTCGACTCGTTCGGGGAGACTATCGGTGGATTGCTGGCACAAACGATTTCAACCCCCATGGGATTCCTCATCTTCCGCAAGTGACAACCCCAAGACGTTTCAATCCAAACTGTAGGCGTGGCTGGGTGGTGTCTCTCTAGTGCTTCTATTGTCGGTGGGCTTTGTTATCACGAAATTTATTCCACCGTCACCGACTTCGCCAGATTCCGCGGCTTGTCCACGTCCGTCCCCTTCTGCACCGCCACGTGGTAGGACAACAGTTGCAGGGCAACGGAGTAGACAATCGGCGAGATGACCTCCGGGCAGTGCGGCATGGGCAGCACCTGCACGCGCTGCTCGTTCTCGAAGCCCGCCTCGCGGTCGGCGAACACGAACAGCTCGCCACCGCGCGAACGCACCTCTTCGAGATTGGACTTGAGCTTTTCCAGCAACTCGTCGTTCGGCGCCACGGCGACGACGGGCATGTCGTCGTCCACCAGCGCCAGGGGGCCGTGCTTCAGTTCGCCCGCCGGGTAGGCCTCGGCGTGGATGTAGGAGATCTCCTTGAGTTTCAGCGCGCCTTCCATGGCGATGGGGTACTGGATGCCGCGGCCCAGGAAGAGCGCGTGGTGTTTGGGAATGAAGTTCTCGGAGAGCTTTTCGATCGCCTCGTTCATCTCCAGGGTCTGGGACACGTAGTCGGGCAGGGCGCGCAGGGCGTTCATGATGGTCTCCTGGCGGCGCTCATCCATCCCGCGGCGCCGGCCCAGGGCGAGAGTCAGCATCAACAGGCCCACCAGCTGCGTGGTGAACGCCTTGGTGGAGGCCACGCCGATCTCGGCCCCGGCCTTGGTGAGGAACACGAGGTCGCACTCGCGCGTGAGCGAGCTGTTGTCGACGTTGGCGATCACGAGGCTGCCGATGAACTCACCCTTGCTCGCGTTGCGCAATGCGGCGAGCGTGTCGGCGGTCTCGCCGGACTGGGAGATGGTGACCAGCAGCGTGCCCTCGTGCTGCACGCGCTTGCGGTAGCGGAACTCGGAGGCCACCTCCACCTCGCAGGCGACGCCGGCCAGTTCCTCCAGCCAGTAGCGCGCCACCATGCCCGCGTGATAGCTGGTGCCGCAGGCGACGATCTGCACGTTCTGCACGCGGTCGAAGATCGCGCCGGCATCTGAGCCGAAACGCTCTTCCATCTGGGTGAAGTCCGCGGCCTGCGCGAACGTGGCCTCGAGCGCGCGCGGCTGCTCGAAGATCTCCTTGATCATGTAGTGGTCGAAGTCGCCCATGTCGGCGGCTTCCACCGCCTCGGAAATGCGCGTGCGCGGGCGCGTGACCGGCTCGCCCTCCCGGTCGTAGACCTGCAGGGTGGCGGGAGTGATCTGTACGAGGTCGCCCTCTTCGAGGTAGATGAAGCGGTCGGTAACCTGGCGCAGGGCCATCTGGTCGGAGGCGAGGAAGTTCTCGCCGATCCCGACACCCACCACCAACGGGCTGCCCTCGCGGGCGCCGACCACCTCGTAGGGGTTGGCGGTATCAATGGCGGCGATGGCGTACGCGCCCTCCAGCCGCGCCACCGTGTTTTTCAGCGCGTCGAGCAGCTCGGCGCCGCGTTCGAGCTCGCGGTGCATGAGGTGCACGATGACTTCCGAGTCGGTGGCCGACGCCATCTTGTAGCCCGCCGCGATGAGTTCCTCGCGCAGGGCCTGGTGGTTCTCGATGATGCCGTTGTGCACCAGCGCCACGCGCCCGCCGGAGGCGTGGGGGTGGGCGTTTACCTGGCTGGGTTCACCGTGGGTGGCCCAGCGCGTGTGCGCGATGCCGGTGGTACCGGTGTGCGGCTCGGCGGCCTGCGCGGCCTCGAGTTCGCTGACTTTGCCCTGCCGCTTGTGCAGCTTGAGTTCCCGGTCCGCATTGATCAGGGCCAGGCCCGCGGAGTCGTAACCGCGGTACTCGAGCCGGCGCAGGCCCTCCAGCAGTATCTCCGAAACCTCGCGCCGGGCGGCGGCGCCCACAATGCCACACATACTGTTTGCCTAGTCCTTGTCTTCGCGCCTGCCCGGCCTCTGCCAGCCGGCGATGTTGCGCTGCTTGCCCCGGGCCACCGCAAGTTCCTCGGCACCAACTTCCTTGGTGACCGTGGAGCCGGCGGCCACGAAGCCGCCCTGCCTGATGTCCAAAGGCGCCACCAGGGTGCTGTTGGAGCCGACGAAGACGCCGTCGCCAATCCGGGTTGTGTGTTTGTTGACCCCGTCGTAGTTGCAGGTGATGGTGCCCGCCCCGATGTTCACATCAGCCCCCATGTCGCAATCGCCGATGTAGGTCAGGTGGTTCACCTTGCTGCCACGGCCGATGTTGGCCTTCTTGGTCTCCACGAAGTTGCCCACGCGGGCGGCGTCGCCGAGCACCGTGCCCGGCCGCAGCCGGGCGAAGGGGCCAACACTGCAATTATTGCCGATGACCGCCTCCTGCACGTGGCTCATGGGGTGAATCTGTGCGCCATCCCTCACTTCCACATCACACAACACGCAATTGGCCCCGATGCTCACATCGTCTCCCAGGCTGACCTCGCCCTCGATAATCACGTTGACGTCGAGGAACACGTTCCTGCCGCAGGTGAGGCTGCCGCGGATGTCCAGGCGCCCCGCGTCCGCAATACTCACGCCCTCGCGCATGAGCTTCTCGGCCTGCCGGCGCTGGTACTCGCGCTCGACGGTATTCAGTTGCACGCGGTCGTTGATGCCGAGAATCTCGAGCTCCGAACCGGTGGTGAAGGTGGCGATGTGCCTGCCGTCCCGAACCGCGAGGCCCAACACGTCCGGCAGGTAATACTCCGCCTGGTTGTTGTTGTTCTTCACCAGCGGCAGGTAGTGGGCGAGGTCTTCCTGCGGCGCGGCGAGTACGCCGGTGTTGATCTCGCGGATAGCGCGCTGTTCCGGGCTCGCGTCCTTGTCCTCCACCACGCCAACCAGTTCGCCGCGGTCGTTGCGCACGATGCGGCCGTACCCGGACGCGTCCTCGAGGATGGCGGTGAGCAGCGCGGGGCCTTCCCGGGCCGCGTCGACCAGCGCCTCCAGTGTGCTGGCGGGCGTCAGCGGTACGTCGCCGAACAGCACGAGCACGGTGGAGCCGGGCGCGGTATTGGGCAGCGCCTGCATGGTGGCGTGCCCCGTGCCGAGCTGTTCCTCCTGCACGGCCCAGGTAATGTCGTCGGCCGCGAGCTGTTCCCGCACACGCTCGGCGCCGTGGCCGATGACCACGTGGATGGCGGTGGGCCCCAGCTCGCGCGCCGTGTCGATGACATGGGCGAGCATCGGCCTGCCCGCGATGGGATGCAGCACCTTGGGTAAATCCGACTTCATGCGCGTCCCCTGGCCGGCCGCCAGGATCACTACTTCCAGCATCTTCCTGTTTTCCGTTTCTGGGCCTGCCGGAAGGCAGACGTTTGGTTATTTTTGACACCCCGTGTGCTCTATAGGCATATTAAATAGGTGTTTCGGGAGCGCAACGGAGTTTGTCACAAAAATAATGACAACGGGCAGGTTCGAGTCACTGGCCCAGCTGGGCCTGAATGAGAGGCAGGTCACGGTTTACCGCGCACTGCACAAGCTCGGCCCCGCCTCCATCCGCGAGGTGGCGGCGGAGTCCGGCATCAACCGCGGCACCACCTACGAAACGCTCAAGCAACTGGCCGCCAAGGGCCTCGCCAGCTACTTCCCGAAGGGCCGCCGCAGGGTGTTCCAGGCGGAGGACCCGGAGCGGCTGCTGTCACTCGGCGAGAGCAGGCAGCAGGCACTGGCCCAGGCCATGGAGGACCTGCGCAAGGACATCATCCCGGCCCTCAAGCAGTCGCGCACCGAGTTCAGCCCGGGCAACGTGCGCTTCTACGAGGGCGACGACGGGGTGGAACTGGTGCTGCGCGACATCCTCGACAGCGCGGAGCGCACCGACCACCGGAGTTATTCGGTGATCTCCACCAGGACGTTGCGCCAGCACCTGTACCGCCCGTTCCCCAACTTCACGCGACAGCGCGTGCAACGCGGCATCGAGGTGCGGGTCATCGCGGTGGGCGAGGGCGGCGACGACGCCGAGCTGGCGGAACGAAAATGGCTGCCGGCAAGTGACAATGCCGATGCATCCTACATCGCGATCTACCCGCCGAAGGTGGCGATGATCACGCTGGTGGATGAAAACTACCCGGTGGTGGTCATCATCAACTCGGCGGCGATCGCGTCCACGCAACAGTTGTTGTTCGACACGCTGTGGGGGTTTTTGTAGGGTCGAATTTATTCGACCTGGCGCCTGGCTATCAATGCGAACAATGTCCGGCATTTAGCACGCCGT
>JAUIEP010000148.1 GCA_030428835.1 Gammaproteobacteria bacterium
CGCGCGCAGCGCGGGCGGCGCCCGAAAGCGCAGCGCGTGCCGCGCCAGGGGGCGGCGGAATCCGTAAAACTTGAGGAAACAGAAGTCACCGCCCAGGCGCAGGAAACCGGAGACCAGGTACTTCTCGGTCTTCAGGCGATGGGTGTGCTGCGCCATCCAGGCGTGGATGTCATCCGGCGGAACGGACAGGTGTCCCTGCAGGCGCAAGGCCCAGGCATCACCGCGCAGGAGAACGGGGCGATCTTTCATCGCGCCGGCTGCACCGCGGGTCTGCCTGGGTGAAGAAGGGGCACCGCGTGATCAGGCCACCGGTTCGAGCCAGTGGCTGTTCTCGCTGCGATTCCCGCGCACGGTATCAAAGTACATGGTCTGCAGCTTCTCGGTCAGCGGCCCGCGGGCTCCCGAGCCGATGGTGCGGCCGTCCAGTTCGCGAATGGGTACTACCTCCGCCGCGGTGCCGGTAAAGAATGCCTCGTCGGCCACGTAGACCTCGTCGCGCGTGATGCGCCGCTCGCTGATCGTGTAACCGAGTTCCTCGGCCAGCGTGAAAATCGTCGCGCGGGTGATGCCGTCGAGGCAGGAGGTCAGTTCGGGTGTGTAGATCCGGTCGTTGCGCACCATGAAAAAGTTTTCGCCGCTGCCCTCGGCAACGTAACCCTCATTATCGAGCATGAGGGCCTCCTCCGCGCCGCAATCCAGCGCCTCGCGCAGGGCCAGCATGGAGTTGATGTAGTTGCCGTTCGCCTTCGCCTTGCACATAGAGATATTGACGTGATGGCGGGTGAACGAGGAGGTGCGCACCTTGATGCCGCGCGCCTGCGCCTCGGGGTCCATGTAGGAGGGCCATTCCCAGGCGGCGACCATGACGTGGGTCTTGAGTCCGTCGGCGCGCAGGCCCATGCCCTCGGAACCATAAAAGCACATGGGACGCAGGTAGCCCTCGTCGAGTCCGTTCTCGCGCACGACATCTTTCTGCGCCTGGTTCAGCGTGTCCTTGTCGTAGGGCATATTCATCGAGAGTATATGCGCCGAGTTGAACAGGCGGTCGGTGTGTTCCTTGAGGCGGAAGATGCAGGTGCCCCGGTCCGGCGTCGCGTAGGCGCGCACACCCTCGAATACGCCGAGGCCGTAATGGAAGGTGTGGGTGAGCACGTGCACCTGCGCTTCGCGCCAGGGCACCATTTCACCATCCATCCAGATTAGACCGTCGCGATCCGCCAGGCTCATCACCGTTTCTCCTTGTCTTTTGTCTCGTTGTGCCATGGCGCAAACCGGCGCCACCACTCGTCACTGACCTGCCCTGCTCTGTCGCAAGGCAGTCCGCCGGGATCACCCCCGGTTGCTGTTGCAAGGGAAAGTGGAAGGGCAGCGGAGTGACAGGCGAGCAACGCCCCGGTCAGCACCTCGCACTCCTGCTACTCGAAGAAGCCTTCCCCGCCCAGGATCTCGGGAATGCGAACATTGCCGGACCCGCGAGACAGCTCGGGTTCGCGATGGGACCACGCCAGGACGGCGTATTGCACCATAAATTCAATATCGACGATACTGCCGGCGACTTGTTTTGGGTGAAATTCCCCCTCTTTGCGCCTCTCGCCTGGTAGTAAGTGCTCACGCTTGGGGAGGTGCGGGGAAGTCCGGCCGGCTGCAACGCGCGCCCGGTCGCGACGACGGCGAAGCCGCCAGCGCGGTGGTGTCGGGCGACGACCCGGCCTAGGAGTCGACCATCGGCGCCACGCGCATCACCTCCTCGATGGAGGTCTCACCGCGCGCCACGCGCGCGGCGCCGCTCATGCGCAACGTCATCATGCCCTGCGCCATCGCCGCCTCGCGCACGGCGGCTACCTCGAGATGCGGCACGATGAGCTGCTCGACCTCGGGCGTATTGACCAGCACCTCGTAGATGCCCTGGCGGCCGGAATAGCCCGTTTCGCGACACTCCTTGCAACCGACGGGGCGCGCCATGCGCTGCGGCGGCTCCAGCTTGAAGGGATGCACGAGCTGCTCCCACGCGTTCAGGTCGGTCGGCTCGTAAGTTTTGCACGCCGGGCACAGGATGCGCACGAGGCGCTGCGACATCACGCCGCGCAGGGTCGCGCGAATAAGGTAGGCCGGCGCGCCCAGCTCCAGCAGGCGTGACACGGAACTCGGCGAGTCGTTCGTGTGCAGCGTGGACAGCACGAGGTGGCCGGTCAGCGCCGCCTGGATCGCCATGTTGGCGGTCTCCAGGTCGCGGATCTCACCGATCATGATGATGTCCGGGTCCTGGCGCATCAGCGCGCGCACGCCGGCGGAGAAGTCCAGGTCGATAGCGTGGTGCACCTGCATCTGGTTGAAGGACTCCTCGACCATTTCGATCGGGTCCTCGATCGTGCACACGTTGACATCGGACGTGGCGAGCTGGCGCAACGTGGAATACAGCGTGGTGGTCTTGCCCGACCCGGTGGGACCGGTGACCAGCACGATGCCGTTGCCCATGCCGGTGATGTCGCTCCAGCGCGCGAGGTCCTCGTCGGCCAGCCCGAGCTGTTCGAAGCTGCGCTGCAGCACGTCGGGGTCGAAGATGCGCATCACGAGCTTTTCACCAAATGCCGTCGGCAGGGTCGAGAGGCGCAGTTCCACCTCGTCGCCGCCCGGCGAGCGCGTCTTCAGGCGGCCGTCCTGGGGCCGGCGCTTCTCGGCGAGGTCCATGCGCCCGAGGATCTTGATGCGGCTGCTGACCGCCGCGCCGACCTGGGCGGGGAGCTGGTAGACGTTGTGCAGCACGCCGTCGATGCGAAAGCGGACGTGGCTGATCGTGCGCCGCGGCTCGATGTGGATGTCGGACGCACGCTGCTCGAAGGCGTAGCCGAGCAGCCAGTCGACGATCTTGACGATATGCTGGTCGTTGGCGTCCGGTTCACCTTTCGCGCCGATTTCCAGCATCTGTTCGAGGTTGCCGACGCTCGCGAGGGCATTGCCCTTGTTCTGCCCGCGCGCGCCCTGCACCGACACCGCCATGCTGTAGAACTCGCCGGTGTGCCGAATGATTTCCCGCGGGTCGGCCAGCACACGGCGAATGCGCTTGCGCAGCACGTGCTCGAGGTTTTTCTCCCAGGAGTGCACATAGGGTTCGCAGCTCGCGATGACCACCTCGTCGGCGGCTACCTCGACGGCCAGTATGCGGTGACGCTCGGCGAAGGCCTGGGACATGACCTCCGCGATGGCGGCCACATTGATCTTCAGCGGATCGATGCGGTAGACGGGTTGGCCGGTGCGCTCGGCAAGCCAGGCGAGCAGGGTCTCCATGTCGAGCGGCTTGCCGAGATTGGCATAGTCCTCGAAACCCTTGTCGGCCAGGAACACCAGGGGGTGCACCTTGATCGCCGACGCCTCGCCGAGCAACTTGAGATCCGCCTTGGACAGGCGGCCGTCCTTGTACAGGTCACGGGTCACCGTGAACAGCGTCAGACGGTGCTCCTGGAGTTGCTCCCCAGCGGTGGTGTTCATCGTTACGTCCCCGAAACGTCCCCTCGAATCATGCTACCACAGGCCCGCGACTTCTCTTTGAGGCATAAGTCACACACTCGATACAAGTGTGCTGCCCCGCGATTCTCCGCTAGACTGCGGCGATCAACGGGATCCGACGTTCATGCCGACCACCGCACAACGCATCACACAGCAGCTCGGGCAACTGGTGGGCACACCCTCGGTGAGTTCCACCGACCCGGGCTGGGACCAGGGCAATCGCGCCGTGATAGACCTGCTGGCCGGCTGGGCGGAGGACCTCGGCTTCGCGGTGGAGGTGCAGGAGCTGGGCGGCGGCAAGGCCAACCTCATCGCGACGCTGGGTGCGGGACCCGGCGGGCTGGTGTTGTCCGGCCACACGGACACCGTGCCGTTCGACGAGGGGCGCTGGCAAAGCGACCCCTTGCAGCTCACCGAGCGCGACGCGCGCTTCTACGGCCTCGGCAGCACGGACATGAAGGGCTTCTTTCCCATCGCGCTCGCGGCGGCCGCGGCCTTCAGCGACGCGACGCTGGCGCAACCCCTGATACTACTTGCCACCGCCGACGAGGAGAGCTCCATGAACGGCGCGCGCAGCCTGGCCCAACTCGGCCGGCCCCGGGGGCGCGCGGCGATCATCGGCGAGCCGACCTCGCTCGTGCCGGTGCGCATGCACAAGGGCATCATGATGGAGTCGGTGACGGTGACCGGCCGCGCCGGCCACTCCTCCAATCCCGAACTCGGCAACAGCGCACTGGAAGGCATGCACGCGGTCATCTCCGAGTTGCTGGCCTTTCGCGCGGAGCTCGGCGAGCGGTACAGCAGCGAGTTCTTCAAGGTGGCCTACCCCACGCTCAACCTAGGCTGCATCCACGGCGGCGACAGCCCCAACCGCATCTGTGGCAGCACCGAGATGCACTTCGACCTGCGCATGACGCCCGCCGGGGACAACGCCACCGTGCGCTCCGAGATCGACCGGCGCCTCGCGGCACTGGCCGGGAAGCTCGGCCTGGGTATCGAGCGCCGCTCCCTGATCCAGGATGTCGCGCCGTTCGAGCTGGGCGCCGACAGCGAGCTCGTCGCCCTGGCGGAGAAACTGACGGGGCATGGCGCCGAGTCGGTGTCCTTTGCCACCGAGGCGCCGTTCCTGCAGCAGCTCGGCCTGGAGACCATCGTCATGGGCCCGGGCTCCATCGACCGCGCCCACCAACCGGACGAGTACCTGGAACTCGAGCAGATACAGCCCTGCATCGACCTGCTCAGGGAGTGCATCCGGCACTACTGCCTGTAGCCCGCCCCCTGCCGCGATTCCCGCGCAGGCGGTGGTCCGGCAGCGCGGAATCCGGCGCTGGCATCACCCGGCAAAACCGGCCTTTGCCGGTGACGCCAATCACACTACCCCATGCCGGGTCTTTTTAATCACGGGGCCTTTCTGTAATCTTCCCAGCCCCAATTGACAGCTTGGACGAACAATGCCGACGCCGGGGCGGGCCCATATCCGCTGGTTCAGGAACACGGCACCCTACATCAACGCACACCGGGGTAAGACCTTCGTGCTGATGCTGGGGGGCGCGGCCGCGCGCGACGCTAATTTCCCCAACATCATCCACGACATCGCGCTGCTCAACAGCCTGGGTGTGCGGCTGGTGCTGATCCACGGCTCGCGTCCGCAGATCGAGGAACGCCTACAACGCGCCGGCCACGGCAGCGCGGTGCACGACGGCATACGCATCACCGACGGTGACGCGCTTGAGCACGTGAAGGACGCCGCCGGGTCGCTGCGCGCGCAGATCGAGGCCCTGCTTTCCATGGGCCTGCCCAACTCGCCGATGGCGGGCAGCCGGATCCGCGTGTGCTCCGGCAACTTCATTACCGCGAAACCCATCGGCGTCGTCGACGGCGTGGACTTCCAGCATACCGGCAAGGTGCGCAGGGTGGACGCCGAGGGTATCCAGCGGCAACTGGCGGACGGTTCCATCGTGCTGCAGTCGCCGCTGGGCTACTCGCCGACCGGCGAGATATTCAATCTCTCACTCGAGGACATCGCGGTGCACACCGCCGCGGCCATCCGCGCGGACAAGCTCATCCTGTTCGGCGCGGCGGAAGGCATCCAGGATGCCTCGGGGCACCTCATCCGGCAGTGTGCCGTGGGCGACATCGCGGGCCTCGGCATTAGCGACCCGGAACAGAGCGCGCTGCTGCAGACGGCGCGGCGCGCTTGCCTGGCCGGGGTGGAGCGCTGCCAGGTCATCAGCTACGCCGACGACTGCGCGCTGCTGGAGGAACTGTTCACGCACGACGGCAGCGGCACCCTCGTGGCCAGCGACGCCTATGAGCAGTCCCGCGTGGCGGCCATCGACGACGTCGGCGGCATCCTCGAACTCATCGCGCCGCTCGAGCAGGAGGGCATCCTCGTCAAGCGCTCGCGCGAACTGCTGGAGCAGGAGATAGACCGCTTCCGCCTGCTCGAGCGCGACGGCCGCATCATCGCCTGCGCGGCGCTCTACCCCTTCCCGGAGGACGGTTGCGGCGAGATCGCCTGTATCGTCTCCCACCCGGACTACCGCGGCGGCCGCCGCGGCCAGCGCCTGCTCGCAGCCCTGGAGCAGGAGGCGCGCCGGCTCGGCCTGGCGCGGGTATTCGTGCTCACCACGCAGACCGCGCACTGGTTCATCGAGCAGGGTTTCATTGAGACCTCGCGCGACGAACTCCCCGGCCGCAAGCAGGCGCTGTACAACCTGCAGCGCAACTCCAAGGTCTTTTTCAAGGCGCTCTGAACGGGCGCCCGCACCGCGATAGGCCCGACGACCACGCACCGGCCGGGTGCCGCGCGCGCCAGATTCGCCGCAACCGGCCGCAAGCCGCGCCGCGCCTGCCCCCCCGGCGCACCGCCGGCCGCTGCCATACGCACCAAATGTTACCGCTCTTGTGCGGCCTTGTTACCCGGTCGCGCACCGTAACAGGGCGGGCAAACTGGCCGTAACATATTGTATTTATTAATAAATATTTCATATAATTCCAGTTGCAAACGGCCCCGAAAGTGCGAGCATGGGTAGTGCCGGGTGTTACCCGGTAACACTTTCGAGGACGTGATCATGAAGAGCACCATTGCACTAGCCACACTACTTTTTTCTCTCTCCGCCACGGCCGGCGAGCAGTGCCCAAGCTCGTTACCGGACCACCTGCCGGCACTGCCGGACGGCTCGGTTGCCACCGAGGAGGCCATGTTCGAAGCCCAGGCGGCCTACCAGGACTACGTGACGACTATCGAGCGCTACCTGGAGTGCTACTCGCTGTTGATCAGCGATGCCACCCATAACATGCTGCTGGACCGGGCGGTGTTCGCCGCCGCCAGGTACAACGACGAGTTAAAGGCGTACCGGGCGCACCAGGACCTAGTGGCACAGAACTGACGCGCCGTACGGCCGCTCCCACCTCACCGGGCCGGGAGCGCCGCGCACGCACGATCCCGGGGCGCCCATCCGGGCGGCCCCGGGTTTTGCGCACGCCCCGTCCGGGTTTTTCGAACAACACCGCTGGTTAAACTTGGGGCCAGATTTGCTATTCTTCGTGCCCCTTTGCGCCGCAGCACGGCGCCCCACGAAACCTCCGGTTGCCAGCGATGCCCCAATACCGTTCCAAAACTTCCACCGCCGGCCGCAACATGGCGGGTGCGCGCGCCCTGTGGCGCGCCACCGGCATGAAGGACGATGATTTCTCCAAGCCGATCATCGCCGTGGTCAACTCGTTCACCCAGTTCGTGCCCGGTCACGTGCACCTGAAGGACCTCGGGCAACTGGTAGCGCGGGAGATCGAAGCCGCGGGCGGCGTGGCGAAGGAATTCAACACCATCGCCGTGGATGACGGCATCGCCATGGGCCACGACGGCATGCTCTACAGCCTGCCCTCGCGCGACATCATCACCGACTCGGTCGAGTACATGGTCAATGCGCACTGCGCGGACGCCATGGTGTGTATCTCCAACTGCGACAAGATCACCCCCGGGATGCTGAACGCGGCCATGCGCCTGAATATTCCGACCGTGTTCGTGTCGGGCGGACCGATGGAGGCGGGCAAGACGAAGCTGTCGGAAAACAAGCTGGACCTCATCGACGCGATGGTGATCGCCGCCGACGACTCGGCGGACGACGCCACCGTGGCGGAGTACGAGCGCTCCGCCTGCCCGACCTGCGGCTCCTGTTCGGGCATGTTCACCGCGAACTCGATGAACTGCCTGACCGAGGCGCTGGGCCTGTCGCTGCCCGGCAACGGTTCGACGCTCGCCACGCACGCCGACAGGGAGCAGTTGTTCCTGCGCGCGGGCCGCCTGGTCGTGGACCTGTGCAGGCGCTACTACGAGGGCGACGACGACTCCGTACTGCCACGTAACATCGGCAGCTTCGAGGCGTTCGAGAACGCGATGTGCCTCGACATCGCCATGGGCGGTTCCACCAACACCATCCTGCACCTGCTCGCCGCGGCACAGGAGGCGCAGCTCGACTTCACCATGGCGGACATCGACCGCCTGTCGCGCAAAGTGCCGCAGTTGTGCAAGGTCGCGCCCAATACGCCCCAGTACCACATGGAAGACGTGCACCGCGCCGGCGGCATCATGGCCATCCTCGGCGAGCTCGATCGCGCCGGCCTGCTGCACGCGCAGTGCCCCACGGTGCACAGCGCCACCATGGGGGAGGCGCTGGACAACTGGGACATCAAGCGCACCAGCGACGCCGCAGTGCACAAGTTTTACAGCGCGGGTCCGGCGGGCATCCCGACCCAGACGGCCTTCAGCCAGGATACGCGCTGGCCGAGCCTCGACGACGACCGGGCCGGCGGCTGCATCCGCTCCCTGGAGCACGCGTTCTCAAGGGAAGGCGGCCTCGCCGTACTGTTCGGCAACATCGCGGAGGACGGCTGCGTGGTGAAGACTTCCGGCGTCGACGAGTCGATCCTGCGCTTCGAGGGTCCGGCACACGTCTGCGAGAGCCAGGAACAGGCGGTGGAGGACATCCTCGCTGACCGGGTCAAACCGGGCGATGTGGTGATCGTGCGCTACGAGGGGCCGCGCGGCGGGCCGGGCATGCAGGAGATGCTCTACCCCACGAGCTACATCAAGTCGAAGGGACTCGGTAAGGCCTGCGCGCTGATTACCGACGGGCGCTTCTCCGGCGGGACGTCGGGCCTGTCTATCGGCCACGCCTCACCGGAGGCGGCCGCGGGCGGCGCTATCGGCCTGGTGGAGCAGGGCGACACGATCGTGATCGACATACCGAACCGCAGCATCAACGTGCGGCTCAGTGCCGCCGAACTGGCCGAGCGCCGGGCGACCATGGAGGCAAAGGGCAAGGGCGCGTGGCAGCCGGCCGCGCCGCGGCCGCGGCAGGTGAGCACGGCGCTCAAGGTCTACGCGAAGATGGTAACGAGCGCCGACAAGGGCGCGGTGCGCGACCTGTCGTTGCTGGAGGACTGAGGCTGTTCCTGCGGGAATGAATCCTGACTTCTGTGGGATCGAATTCTTTCGATTGGCAGATCGCGGAAACACGCACAGCGTGGGGTCGAATTCATTCGACCATTAGATCGCGTAGACGTGAACCGTGTAGGGTCGAATTCATTCGACCTGGCCCGATGGCTCTCGATAGATGCATCGCGCCGAATCAATAGCGTCTTTCTGCGTCGAATGAATTCGACCCTACAGTGTCATTAGTCCTGCTCTTGAACTGACAGCGCCAGCAGGTCCTCACGCAACTCACGCAGCTTCTCGCGCAACACCTTGTCCTGCTTCTCCGAACGGCTGTTGAGGATCTCGGAGACGGCGCGGTAGAGCACCTGCGTGTTGTGCTCGATGGCCTCGGCGTATTCCGGCGTGAAGTTCTGCTCGCGTACCGCGACGGCATCCTTCAGGCGCTGCTCCCAACCCGGTTCACGCTTGAGGAGCTCGCGCAGCTTCTCCAGCCAGCGTGACTGCTCCTCCAGCCACGCCGCGTCGGCGCGGGCCAGCTCCCAGGCGGCGCGTTTCGCGATGGCCTTCTGTTCCTTGCTGAGCCTGCCCAGGTAATCTTCGAGGTTGTCCTTCAGGTTGTCGTAGCTGTCGTCGACGAACTCCTGCGCGTCGCGCTCGAGGTACTCCTCCTCGAACTCGCCCTGGCGCTCCTCCAGGCTGTCGAGAAACTCGTCCATCTGCTCGTCCGTCAGCTCGCCACCCAGGGCCAGCATCCACTCCATGCCGCGCGCCTCCAGGCGGCGGTAGGCCGCCTCGATGTCCCTCTGGATCGCGACGAGCTCCTCGTACTCGAGGGAGTCGGAGACCGCATCCTCTATCCTGTCCACCGTCTCGACATAGCGCGGCAGTTCCTCGCGGCGATGCCAGGTCAGGAAAGGATCCAGCTGCTCCTCGAGGAATCCCTGCTGCATCCGGTCGAGGTCGACGTAGTCCTCGACGTACCACGGCACGAGGAAATCGAGCCGGTTGTAGAAGAAGGTGGTACTGCTACAGGACGCCAGGCCTGCCAACAGGGCCAGCAGGACGAGTCGCCGCCAGCGCGCGAGATCAGCAAACTGCATATCGAATCACCGCCAGTGAGGTACAGTGGCAGGTATAGCATCTGCTGGCTGAATTTCCACACGGGCTGCCTCCACCCGGTTGCGGCCGTTGCCCTTGGCGATATACAACGCCGCGTCGGCGAGCTTGAACCAGTGTTCGGTCGACTCGGCATAGAGCGCCTCGCACACGCCCACGCTCACGGTGACGCCGCCCTCGGGCAGGATCCGCGTCTCCTCGATGGTGCGGCGCAGGTTCTCCGCGACGGCGAGCGCGTTCTCCCCGGTGCACTCGGACAAGAGCACGACAAATTCCTCGCCGCCGAAACGGCAGACCAGGTCGCTGCGGCGGACGCGCTGCTCGATGACGCGCACGACTCCCTTGAGCGCCTCGTCGCCCTTGCTGTGGCCGAAGCGGTCGTTGATGCGCTTGAAGTGGTCGATGTCCAGCAGCAACAGGGAGGAGGGGCGCCGGTAGCGCTGCCAGTACTGCAGCGAGCGGGTCGCCTGCAACTCGAGGTAACGCCGGTTGTACACGCCGGTCAACGGATCCGTGATCGCCATGCCGCGCAGGCGGCGCGACTGTTCGTTCACCGCGAAAACGAGCCAGGCGCTGACAATCCAGGTCAGGCCCAGGCTGACACCGATTACGACGCCGGTAGCGGCGTCGTACCCGGTAAACACGACCGGCGCGACCAGCAGGCCGGTCAGCACACCCAGATAGACGGCCCAGCGCACGTGCAATAACACCGGCAACGCCACGACCAGCGGGAACACGAGGTAGAGGCTGTAGTTCTGGCCGAGGTACAGCGACACCAGGATCAGCCCCAGCGTCATCAGGAGAGTGACAGGAGGCGTAAGGAACGCGCGCCTGTCGAGGCTCAGCAGGAGGATGTTGACCATCAGCAGGCCGAGCAACAGGAGCGAGGCGACGGCCGGCAACGGCTCGCGAATGAAGATATTGTGCGCCACCACGGGCAGCAGCATCACCGCCAGCGCCAGCAGGATGTAGCGATAGGCGTTGCGCCGCTTCTTGCGCTGGGCCGAGCGACTCTCGGACGAGTCCGACCAGCGCCGCTCGGACAGCAGCTCGCCGGAGAATGACTCGGTGAAATGGCGCCCCAGCCGGAACCAGATTGTTGTTCGTTCTGTTGTCAGGTTTCCGCCCGTAGCGGCAGGTGCAGATATCGCGCGCGCAACCCATGCCGCCCTTACTCAAAGCCGTACGGCAACCTTAGCGCAAGCGGGTAGGAGAGGCCACGGCGCCCGGCAGACCTTGCAACAATTGCACAGGATTTGCCGGGCGGTGGTTCAGGCGGCTGCGTCGTGCTCGGCCTGTACCGCCTGGTTGATGGCGCCCAGGATGCCGTTCAGCGACGCCTGGATGATGTCGTGGCTGCGGCCCACGCCGCAGTAGCGCTCGCCGTCGACATTGAGCTGGATGTAGCACATCGCCTCGGCGTCCGCACTGTGGCTGAGCGCGTGCTCGTTGTACTCCACCAGCACGATCTGCTTGCCGGTGAAAGACTCCATGGCGTTCACGAAGGACGCCACCACGCCGTTGCCGGTGCCGGCCAGCTTGTGGCTCGCGCCGTCCCGTTGCAGCTCGGCCTGCAACTTGTCCACCTTGTCCTCGCGGCTCACCTGGTAGTTGCCGAGCTGCCAGCGTCCATCGCTGGCGAGGTAGGTAGCCTGGAACAACTGGTAGATCTCCTGCGAACCCACCTCCGTCTCGCGCTCCTCGGCGTAGGCCTGCACCGCCGGACTGAAGTCGATCTGCAACCAGCGCGGCATCTCGATGCCATAGTCGCGCTGCAGCACATAGGCGATGCCGCCCTTGCCCGACTGGCTGTTGATGCGGATGACCTCCTGGTAGGAGCGGCCGATATCCGCCGGGTCGATCGGCAGGTAGGCCACCTCCCAGGGCTGGCGCTCGTCGCGTTG
>JAUIEP010000149.1 GCA_030428835.1 Gammaproteobacteria bacterium
AGCAGTTCGCCGGATGAGCTACCGTCAGTTGGCGCGCCGGCGATACCGATATTGGGCCGAACTGCTACCTCGTGGCCCTCCACGAGCATGGGTTTGGACAGCGCCTTGAGGATGCGTTCGGCCACGAGCCGAGCCTGCTCCACCTTGCTGAGCTGGCTCAGCAGCACGGCGAATTCGTCACCGTTGAAGCGCGAGATATTCAGGCTGTGATCGTGGTCCGCGGTCAGTGCCACGGTGTCCGACTCACGCAGGCAGTGCTGCAGGCGTTTGCTGACGACTTTCAGCACGTAGTCGCCGGCCATGCGACCCAGTGACTCGTTGATCCGCGCGAAGCCGTCGATGCTGATGCTCAACAGCGCGAGCGGCTTGCCGTCGCGAACATTCAGGCGCAACAACAGGTTCAGTTGTTCCTCGAACAGGCGCTGGTTGGGCAGCGAGGTGAGGCGGTCATAGTTCGCCAGCCGGTGCAGTTGCTCCTTCGCGGCGTCGATCTGCGCATTTGCCTCGTCCAGCGCTTTTTCCCTGGCGGACAGCTCCGTCGCGCTGCGCTCTGCCTTCAGCTGCAGCAGCTTGCGCTCCACGCCGATGTCATCGACCTGCCGGCCGCGCCCGTCGACAATGTCGTTCAGTGCCCGGGTTATCGTGCGAATCGCGGTATCGCCCTCAACGGGCAGAGGCTCGGTGACTTCACCCGTGCGAATCGCCTCTGCGAACGCCGCGAGGCGCGCAACGGGTTGCGCCAGTCGCATCAACATGAAATACAGTCCCACGGATGTGAGAAACGTGAACATCACGTAACCGATAAACGTGCGGGCCACTGCGGTGCGCGCGGACCGCAACAGTGCGCCACGGTCCAGTACCAGGTGCACGTAGCCCATGACCAGTTTGCTCTTGTTTGTCAGGGGCTGTGCCCACGCGCTGGTAAAGTCCTGCTCGGTCAGCCCGGTGCGGGCGGGGTTGATGGGGGAGAATACCGGGGTGGTCAGGTGAATCTTTTCGTCCATGGCGAACATCGAGGACCAGAAGCCGGTGCCCCGCGTATCGCCCTGGTCGCCGATGGCCACGAGCCCTGTCTCCGCCACGTTCAGGGGTTCGCGTACCGCGCGCAGGGCGGGGGGGTTGTAATAGGCGCTCTCGAGTTGCGCCTCGCGCGCGAGCTCGCGACCATTCGGGTTGTACGCCAGTGCCACGGAGACGACCGGGTTGTCGAGGTATTCGCCCAGGAACTCATCGAGCATGAACTCACGTTCATTGTAGATGTAGAGCTGTATCTGGGGCTGCGCGCGAACTCGTTCGGGTGCCTCGGCGAGAACGGCGTCCAGTGTGCGGTGGTAGTCGCGCTGCGCGAGGAACACCGTCACCAACAATGCGAAGAGCGTGGCGATAGCCACGAACAGCGCTGTAATTCTCGCCGCGATGCTCATTTACCCAGTGTCTGAATGCCCCGTGGGAAGTCCCTGTCCCGATGTGTGTCAGACCACGCTACCCCGCGTGGAATCCGGCCCCTGCGGTACTATAGAGCAACGCCCCCCCGCGTTCAGTGACGTGGGTCACACTTGCCGTGCCGGCAGCGAAAAAGTGAACTTTTTGCCGTTTTCGCGTGCGGGGCGGGAGCGGGGCGCGGTCGCGCGATCAGGGGTCCAGGTTGACGTGGCGCAATGCCTCCCGCAGGGGAACATGTAATGTCCATGGTTCGCAACATTTGGTCTATAGTTGCACTTGCGCGGCCGTCCCGGTATCGCGCTGGCCAGTTGACTATCAATAGGAGGAGTAGCCATGCATGGACTGCGCTGGATAACGCTCGTCATAATCGCGGCGCTTGCGCTCGCAGCCTGCGACGGCGGGGACAACCCGGTCGGTCGGGAACTGAACGAGGACCTGGAGCCCGATATCGAGAAGCTGGACCTGAACCGGCGCGATATTTTTCCCGGGGAGCAACTGCGGATTTCCTGGCGCTCCAGCGGCGCCTTCCTGTTCGTCGCCAGGCTCTATTTCAGTGCTGACCCGGTGCCCTCGGCGGATGATCTGCTCGTCATCGAGGAGGAGTGCAGCAACGACTCGGACGATCACTGCCAGAGCGATGAGGATGTCGACTGGTTCTGCCGCTACCGGTCCGATAACTTCCTCAGTTGTGAGGAGGATGACGACCTCATCAGCCTGCTCGATCTCACCGCCTTCTTTGACCAGTTACCCAAGGATACCAACCTCATCCTTGAACTGTGTAACGACGACGAGTGTGAAACCCGCGTGCGCGATATCACGTTCCACTGAGCAACTGGACAGCGGGGCACGGACGGCATTGCCCCGCATTTTCGGCGGTCGCCAGGTCTGGACATGCACTGTGAACTTCTCCCCGTAGCGGATGTTCCCGCGCAGGAAGGCTGGCTGCTGGAGCAGCCGCACCCGGTGATCGCCGTGGGACCGACGCCCTGTCCGGGCGCCGATGTGGTTGTGGCGCAGGAGGCCGACGCGCGGCCGCTGGTCGCCGCGATCGAACAACAGCCCGACGCCGCGCTGGTCCTGGTGCAGTTGTTGCGCGGTATCGAGTTGCTGCCGCTCCCCGCGGCACTGGTGGCCGAATCGCTCGCCTATGGGCTCCTGCAGACGGGGGCCGCGCACCGCGCCTGGCTCGCGGCGCGCGACGCCGAACCCGAACTGGTAGCGGGCGAGTCGGGTCCCGCCATCGAGCTCGCGCGGGAGGGCGACATCCTGACCGCGTACCTCAATCGCCCCGAGCACCGCAACGCGGTCTCCGTGGAGATGCGCGACGCCCTGGTGGAGCTGTTCGAACTGGTAGCGTTGGACGACAGCATCCAACGCCTCGACCTGGCGGCGCGCGGCAACTGCTTCAGCGTCGGCGGTGAACTGCGCGAGTTCGGCTTGTCCGCGAGCAGCCTGCAGGCGCACCGCGTGCGCTCCCTGCGGCACCCCGGTCGGGCGCTGGCGGCGGTGGCCGACCGCGTGCACTGCCACCTGCACAGCGCGTGTATCGGGTCCGGGATAGAGATCCCCGCATTCGCGGGCCGTATTTCCGCGGCGCCGAACACCTTCTTCCAGTTGCCCGAACTCGCCATGGGGCTTATTCCCGGTGCCGGGGGTTGCGTGAGTATCACGCGGCGCATCGGGCGGCAGCGAACGGCGTGGCTGGTGCTCAGCGGCAGGCGTATCAAGGCGCAGGTTGCCCTGGACTGGGGGCTGGTAGACGCGATCACCGCCTAGGCTGCGCCGTGGATCAGTTTCCCGGCCCGCCAGGTGTGCGTGACCGTCACCGTGGCGAGATGCGCGCGCGCGACGGACCAGGGCGCGGACAGCAGGCACACGCTCGCCTCCGCCCCGGTCGCGATGGGGCGCTGCTCCACGCCCGGGGCTGCTCCCCTCGATGTGTACAGCGCGAGCGCCTGCTCCGGTGTGAGCGCCTCCGCCGTGCCCAGCGTCGCGCCTGAGTGCGTGCGCCGCGAGACGGCGGCGGCCATCGCGGCCCACGGGTTGGGATCGCCGAAGGGGGCATCGCTGCCCGCGGCGAGCGGGATGCCCGCCTCGAGGAAGCTGCGCAGCCGGTAGAGCCAGGCCTGCTCGGTAACGCTGACGTCACTGCGGTACTGGTCGCCGCGCTCCGCGATAAAATGGGGCTGCGTGACCACGCGGAGCTCACGCTGTCCCAGCTCTTCAAGCCATTGCGGGGGCACCACCGAGGCGTGTTCGATACGGTCACCGCGTTGGCTGCCCACGACGGCAAAACAGTCGAGGGTGAAGCGCAGTTCCGCAAGCGTAACGCAGTGCACAGCGATGCCGCGGCCCTGTTCCCGCGCACTGGCCATGGCGTTGCATACCTGCTCCTGTCTCGGCAGGTCCGACTCGAGCAGGTGTATCTTGTACTCGCCCATGTCCAGGCCGGCTGCGTCCGCGCTTGCGCCCAGGGCCAGCGACCCCATGATTCGCACTGCCTGTCGCAACCGGCCCGCGCGCTGTTCGCCGTGCAGGTGTTGCCGGGCGTTCGGGTTGTTGCCCGGGGAGGTGTCGGTGACGTGGGTGACACCGTGGCTGGCCAGCAGTGCGCCGACCCGCCCGAGGTCAGGGGGCGCACTGCCGAGCCGCTCCCGAAGCCACTGGTCGCATTCATACAGCCGACCCGTCAGGCGCCCGTCGCGTCGTTCCACGCCGGCTGGCAGGCCAGTCGCCGTACCGCGGTCGCCCAGGTCCAGGGCGTCGAGCGCGGCGCTGTTCAACAACCACAGGCGTCCCCCGCGGTGCTGGATGCGCACCGGGCGGTCAGGGATGTGGCGGTCCAGCCAGTCGCGGTCGATATCACCCGCCACGCAGGTGTGGTAGCCGACGCCGCGCAACCAGGCCCGCGCATCCCGCCGGTTGGCCTGTGCCAGCGCGTGGGCCAACTCCCCGGCGTCATTCGTTTCCGGAGGGCCGCAGCGCAGCGAGTCCAGCGCGGCGGCCAGTGCGTTGAGGTGAATGTGGTGATCCTGCAGGCCGGGCAGGAGCGCGCCACCCCGTGCCCGGACCACTGTATCGTCCGGTTGCGCTGCCAGGTGGGTCGCTATCCCTGCGATCACGCCGTCGGCCAGGCGCACATCCCACTGGCCGCTGCGATCGAGCAGTTGGCACTCGCGGATCAGGAACATCCCGGGGCGATCAAAGCGCAGGCCATCAGGGTCGCGGAGTGAGGGACAGCACGTAGAGGGCGTTGCCTGCACCGCGCTGGTAACGTCCGTCCACACCCTGGAACGTGGTGTAGCCCGAGTTGACCAGGATGCCGTCGCCCGCGACCACGACACCCACGGAGTCGATGGTGCCCCCGTTGCCCGGCACACCGTTGATGTCGGTAAACGCCTCGGCCGTGTCGAGGGACCAGAGCTCGGCGCCATCCGCCGTGCTGAAAGCCCGGGCGACACCGTCGAGGGAGCCGGCGAACAGCACGTCGTTGCTGACCGACAGTGAGGCGGAGAACAGCGAGGGCGACGTGAGGCCTTCGTAGGTGTGGGTAGGGTGAATCTCCCACTCCACGACCCCGGATTGCAGGTCGAGCGCGTAGATCCCGGGCCTCGCGCCTTCGACCAGGTCCGCGATGCCGCCAGTGGCCTTGGCTATGGAAAAGTCAGTTGCCGCGACATACACGCGCCGTTCGTCCACGGCCATGCCCCAGTGGATACCGCCGAGGGTGGAGCCGAGGCTGACGCGGGTAGACCAGTTCAGCGCACCCGTGTCCGCCGCGATCGAGTACACGATGCCGCCCTTGTCACCCGCGATGATGGTGGCGCCGTCCTCCAGTACGATGGGCGCGGCGCCGAAGTCGAAGTCGTAGCCCTCGGGGTCGGCGCACCTGAGGGAGTCGGGTACCGAACAGTTGCCGTTCCAGGCGTCGTCGCTGCGGGCCTGGAATATCCAGTTCACATCGCCCGTATCCATGTCGAGGGAGATGATGGCGTCCGACGTCGCGGTCAGGGGTTCCGTGTAGTTTTGCGCTGTACCGATGTAGAGCGCGTTGCGCCCCGGGTCCACGGCCGGCGTGGCCCAGACGGATGCGCCGTTCGGGCCGATGCGCTGGTCCGGGAACACGACCTCGGTGGCCTCCGCCGTGGTGTGGTACTCCCACAGCGTCTCACCGGATGTGGCGTCCAGTGCGACCAGCATGCCGTGACTGCGGCAGCAGGCGCTCGGAAGCGCGAGTGTCGCCAGTACTTCCTTGCTCGAGACCGGCACGAACAGTTTGCCGTCGTGATACTGCATGCCGCCGGTGACAAAGTGCAGGAAGTTGATCGTGCCGACGCGCGTGCGCCACAGCAGTTCGCCCGTCGCCGCGTGCAACGCATACACGAAACCGTTGAAGTCGCCCGCGTACAGCGTTGCGGGCGTCTCCGCGTCGCCCGGCACGAACAGGATGGAGCCGGAGCGGAAATTGCCGCCGCCGTCGGCGTTGGTGTAGGACCAGTACTCGCAACCCGAGAGGCGGTTGAGGGCGTACAGCGACCTGCCAGAGGTGGGGAACAGCGCCTGCGCGGTCACCGCAGGTACGCCGCGTTTCTCGTTGGCATTGGCAGGGGAGAAGCGGTAGTTGAGGGTCAACTCATGCACATTCGAGGAGTCGATGACGGACGCGACATTGCGGCTGTTGCGGTGGTTGAATCCGAACCCGTTGACGATCAGCGGCGCGGAAACATCCACCTCCTCGGTGCATTGGCCTCCGCGGGGCTGGGGGTTGGCGACGTAGTCGAGAAACGGCAGGTCGGGCTCCGCCATGACGGTATTGTTGTCGTTGCCGTCGCTGCAAGCGAACAACAGCGGTAGCAGCATTACGAGAAAGGGTGATCGGCGCATCTGTCTGTCGGGTATCTTCTTAAGAGGCGCTACCATAGCATCGCTGGCGCAAAAGGCGAGCGGGCGACACCGGGTCCAGGCGACGGGAAAAAGCCGCACAGAGGTGCGGGTTCGCACGCCCGCTGTACGCGCCTGTTCAATCGCTTTCCAGGTATTCGGGTAGTGCAAAGGCTACCAGCGTGTCCGACAGGTCGCCCGGCACGCGACCGTTGCCGCCCGCGGCGACCACCACGAACTGTGTTTCACCCCCGCCCTGGTGGCGCACCACGTAGGACATCGGCGTCGCGATCGCCGGGGCGGGCAGGCGTCCGCGCCACAGTTCCTCGCCGGTGGCGGTGGCGAAAGCGCGCAGGTAGTTGTCCGCCGTCGCACCGATAAAGGTGATGCCGCCGGCGGCTATGAGCGGCCCACCCAGTGTGGGCGTGCCCGTTGCCAGGGGGATGGGCACGGGCGACAGGTCCCGCACGGTACCCAGGGTGCTCTGCCAGAGGTGCTTGCCGGTAGCCAGGTCGATGGCGGTGAGTTGGCCCCACGGGCGCGGCGAGCAGGGAATGCCGAGTGGCGAGAGCCAGGGTTTGCGTATGAGCGCCCACGCAGTACCCGACTGCTCGAGGATGTCGGCATCGGTGTTCGACGCGCGCGCGTCGGCGTAGTCCTCGCGCGCCAGCAGCCGCGCCTGCCAGGCGAGGTTGGACGCGTTGACGAGCATGACCTGGCGGGTCTCGTCGACGGCGAGTCCCCCCCAGTTGGAACCGCCCGCATTGCCGGGGTACACCAGCGTCCATTCCGGCGATATCGGTGTGAAGATTCCTTCGTAGCGCATTCGCCCCAGTTCCCCGCGGCAGAGCATGCCGTCCACGAACGACGCGCCGAGTGCTTCATCCTCGTCGATGTGCTGGTCGGCGACCGGGGCGGGCAGCAGGGGGAAGGGTTGCGTCGGTGACAGTTCCAGTTCGGGGAATTCCGGCAGCTGCGGCACCGCCCGTTCCTCCACCGGGAACAGGCTCTCCCCCGTGCGCCTGTCCAGCACGAACACGAACCCCATTTTGGTGGGTTGGGCGACAGCGGGAATGACTTTGCCGTCGCGTCGCAGTTGGAAGAGGGTCGGCTGCGCCGGTGTATCGAAGTCCCAGAAGTCGCGATGCACGAACTGGTAGTGCCAGGCGACCTGCCCCGTGTCCGCGTCGATCGCCACCAGCGAGGAACCGTAGTGGGACAGGTCGAGGTCGCGGTTACGGAAGTAATCCGGCAGCGGGTTGCCCGTCGGCGCGTACACCAGGCCGAGTTCCTCGTCCCCCACCATGGGCGCCCAGACATTGGGCGTGGCCAGCACGTTACCGGCATCGCTTCTCGCCACGGCGGCTCGTTCCACGCCGGGCGGCGCGAGGTCCTGGGTCCAGCGCAGTTGCCCGGTGCGCACGTCGTACCCGCGTACCGCGCCGCTGGGCGCGCTGGTGCCCTCGCCGTCGCTGATGCTGCCGCCGATGATGACCGTGTCGCCGACCACGGTCGGGGGCGACGTGTGCTGGTATACGCCCGGGTAGCGCGAACGGCCTACGCCGGTGGACGTGGCGACCTCTCCGGCGAGGCCGAAATCGGGGCAGGGTTCGCCCGTCGAAGCGTCCAGGGCGATGAGCCGGGCGTCGTTCGTGGCCGTCAGGATGCGCGAGGTGCAGGCGCTGCCCCGGTCCTCTGCCGCGTCCTGCCAGAAGGTGACGCCCCTGCATGTCAGCTGGTTGGCGTAGCGTCGCGCCAGGTCGACGCCCGGATCGTGCTCCCACTGGACGGCGCCGGTAGCCGGGTCGAGCGCGAGCACCCGGTTGTAGGGTGTGCAGAGGTAGAGCAGGCCACGGGCGAGTATCGGAGTGAGTTCGAAGCCGCCCGTCGCCGTGGCCGCGCCCGAACCGTCGTAGACCTCGCCGCTGTGCCACGACCACGCGGGCTCCAGTGCGGCGACGTTGCCGGTGTTGACCTGGTCCAGGTCGACGTACTGCCGCGCGCCGGCGCCACCGTAGTTGTAGTAGTCGCTTGCGTCGCGGACCTGCGCCACGCCGTGCAGCGGACCCGGGTCGCGGTAGTCGTCGCAGGCGAGCAACACGAGTGGGAGTAAAGCGGGGACGAGCCACTTCATGAGCGATGCCCGTTGTGAAGGAGGCCTGGAGCGGGTGTGGTTGTCGCGGTGTCGCTGCATAGTGGTCGCGGGCGCACGCACCGCTAGTGGGTCTCGAAGCGCTCCCTGATGTAAGTGTCGAGCAGCCTGACCCCGAACGACGTGGACCCGGGGGACGCTTTCAGTGGCGCGGGTTCGTCGCTGTACGCGACACCGGCAATGTCGAAATGGACCCAGGGCGTCTGCTCGCGCACGAAGGTACCGATGAATGCCGCGGCGGTGCTCAGTCCGGGGCCTTCCGCGCCGCTGTTGATGACGTCCGCCACGTTGCTCTCGATCGCCTCGAAGTGCTCGTCATCCAGCGGCATTTCCCACACCCGGTCCCCGGAGAGCTCTCCGGCCGCGAGAAAATCGGGCACCAGTTCGTCGTGCCGCGTGAGCAGCGCCGCGTAGTTGTTGCCGAGCGCCCGGGCGGCCGACCCGGTCAGTGTCGCCAGGTCCACCAGCAGCACGGGATCATAGGTGATGTCACCGTAGTGAATGGCATCGGCGAGGACAAGGCGGCCCTCGGCATCGGTATTGCGGATCTCGATCTGCTTGCCGGACAGGGTGGAGACGATATCGCCGGGTCGTTGCGCGTTGCTGCCGGGCATGTTCTCCGCCAGCGCGGCGATACCGACCGCGTTCACCCGCGCGCCGCGCGCGGCGAGCGCATACAGCGTGCCCATGGTGCTGGCGGCGCCGGACATGTCGAATTTCATGTTCCAGAGGTTTTTCGCGGACTTGATGCTGATGCCGCCCGTATCGAAGGTGATGCCCTTGCCCACGATAACGATGGGCGCATCGCCCGCGCGGCCGCCCGAGTACTCCACGATCAGGATCCGCGGGGGGCGCGCGCTGCCCTGGCCCACACCGTAGATCGCTCCCATGCCCTGTTTGCGCATGTCCCTCTCATCGAGCACGCGGAGTTTTACGCGGTCCAGTGCTTTGAAATGACCCTGCCACGTCGCCACGAAGCTCTCGGGGTAGAGGAGGTTGGCCGGTTCGTTGGAAGCGTCCCGCGTGAGCCACATGGCATCTGCCACCGGGTCCAGCGCCTGGCGGTAGATGTCCTGCACAGCGTCTGCCGCGCTGGTCACCACTGTCAGTTCCCCCTGCGACCTGATGCGTTCGCCGTCAGTGATGTACCGGTCAAAATAGTAACTGCCGAGCTTCGCGCCGAAAGCGAGATCGGCCGTATTGTCCGCGGGCGCGTCGAAGGCCAGTGGGGGTGCGGTTTTGAAAGCAGCGATGGCCGCCTGCACCGCGTTGCCGCCAATGGTCTGCCACTCCAGTGCGGACTTCGGCGCCAGCCTCTCACCCAGGCCGACCAGGAGGATGCGCTGGAGCCCGGAGCCCCGGGGTGCGGCAACGAGCTGCGACGTCGACGCCTCGGCCTCGAATTCCAGGGCCTCGATGGCGCGGGTCAGCGCACCGTCTGCGTTGGCGTCGATTTCCTGACCCAGCGGCCCCAGTTCGTTACCCGCGAAGACGCCCAGCACCAGGCTGCCCTCGGTGGGCAGGTCTGCGGTGAAGACAACGGTGGTCGGCGGGCGCGTCGGCTGTTCCGCCGCGGCATGGCCGTGCACGCCGGCAAGCGCCAGGCAGAGCATGTACAGGGTGAATCGCCTTATCATGATTGCCTGTCCTTGTGTGGGGCCGGGTTACCCGCCAGGGTTACCGGCGCGGGATTACAAGCCGTGCGAGCAGATTAGCAAGAAGCGGGGAGGGGTGCACCCGGGCAGGCCGCAGTGCCAAATAGAGCGAGTCCGCTACCAATCCCGGCATTTTCTCCTACTATCTATATTCCAGCACCCCGAGGGTCACACGATTGCCCGCTATCCCGGTAGAGACGCACCCGGTAGCCCTGCGAACGACGGAGAGCACCCTCATGTCCGGCGCCACGCGGGCGGCGATCAATCGCGCGCGGCGTGAGAGCGACGACAGGCGCCCCCGCTGGACGGCAAGGTTGCGCGCAGCGGCGCGGTGGCGGGCGTTTCCGCAGGGGGCGTTGTGCCTTGCGCTGCTCGCCCTGGCCCCGGCGCTGGCCCATGCGCTGCCGGAGGGTGAGGCGCGTGCCTACCGGGAGCGTTTCGACGCGATGCTGGCGGACCTGGATGATCCGCAGGCGTCCTTTGAATTCGTCAAGATCGCCGTCCGGACCGGCGACCTGCGCGGCGCGGTAGCGGCGCTGGAACGCATCCTGAAAATCCAGCCCGACCTGTCCAACATCAAGCTGGAGTTGGGGCTGCTGTATTTGCGCCTGGGCTCGCCCCAGTTGGCCGCCCATTACACCGGGCAGGTACTGCAGGACCCCACGGTGCCCGACTGGGTCAGGACGCGCGCCAAGGTACTGTTGGCGCAGGCCCAGCAGGCGACGTCCCGCCATTTTATTTCCGGCACGCTCTACGGTGGCGGTCGCTACGACAGCAATGCCAATGCCGGACCCGACAGCCGCTTCGTCCGGGTGTTTGACCCGATTGCCGGCAGTACGACAACCGCGCAACTGCGTCCCGAGGATACGGGCCAGTCCGATTACTCGGCGGAGCTCTCCGGGTCGCTTTCCTACGTTTATGCGCTGGACAGCCAGGTCGGCAACCAGGTCGAAGTGGATGTCGTGACCTACAACCGGCGTTATCTCCATGAGAGCCGTGTCAACGTCAGCACGTTGGGCGTGGATGTCGGGCCGCGACTCTACTTCGGCCCGATCAATAACCCCGATTTTTCCGTGAAACCCTTTTTGTCCGCCAGCCAGCTCTGGCTGGACAGCGACGCCTATCGCACGTCACTGGGAGGCGGCGTCAACCTGCGCAAGACGGTGGGACTGAATGTCCTCACCCAGGCCAGTTTCGCGGCGTACGACCAGGACTATTCCGACACCACCAGGCAGTCCGCCGCGGATGACCGCAGCGGCCCGTTTTACGTGGCCTCGGGGAAAGTCTCCTACCTGTTCCTGTCGTCGACACGGCTGTCGTTCGGCCTGGATGCGGCCAGCCGTGACGCGAACGAGGACTACGACGCCTACGACGAGTGGGGCGGCCGGTTCACGCTCACGCACAACTTCGCATCGCCTTACGGGATGACTGCCGGCAGGTGGAGCGTGTCGCTCACGGGCAGTGTGCACAGGACCGAATACGACGAAGGAGACCCGGTCATCGATCCGCAGGAGGCGCGGGAAGATACCCGGTACAACGCGAACCTGTCGCTCAGTATTCCGCTGCGCCATGCCGCGTCGCTGGTCGTGAGCGGAATCTACACCGACAACCAATCCAACCTGGAAAATTTCGATTATGACAACTGGGGTGCCGGCCTGGGCATATCCTGGAGCATGTAGCGCAGACCCCGATAGTGGGTATGGGTGGCTCGAGATGAAAATGACAATTGGCGCGTATAGAAGGAAGACGTTACTGGCCAGTGCCGTGGCGGCGTTTGTGGGAATGCCGATGCAGGCCGCCGCGAGTCTCG
>JAUIEP010000150.1 GCA_030428835.1 Gammaproteobacteria bacterium
GCATCTGGCACGGCGACATCATCGGCACCGTGCTGCTGGTCGGCCTGCTGCGGCTCGTGGTGAATCACCACGTGACCTTCTTCATCAACTCGCTGGCGCACTACTGGGGCCGCCGCCCCTACACCGAATCCAACAGCGCCCGCGACAACGACATCCTCGCCTTCCTGACCTACGGCGAGGGCTATCACAACTACCACCACATCTTCCAGAACGACTACCGCAACGGCATCCGCTGGTACCACTGGGATCCCACCAAGTGGATGATCGCCGCGTGCGCCCGGGTGGGCCTTGCGAAAAACCTGAACCGCGTGCCTGACTTCAAGATCCAGCGCGCGATGCTGGACACCGCCTTCGAGCACGCCCGCACCAAGATGGCCGAGAACCGCGTGAGCGAGACGCTGCGCGAGATGGTGGAGCGCGAGTACCAGCTCTTCGCCGAGTCCATCAACCAGTGGACCGCGCTGCAGGCCGAGCGCTACGAGCGCAAGAAGGAACAACTCGGCGACGCACTGCAGGAGGGCCGCGCGCACCTGCAACAGACCTGGGAGAATGCCGCGCTGATGAGTCGCGTCAAGGCGCTGGAGTACTCCCTGAAGATGCAGCGCAAGCGCCTGCGCCTGCTGGTCGACCAGATCCACCTGCAGCCCCAGCCCGCCTGATTCCCCGCACGCCCGCCCCCGCACGCGCGGGGGCGCCCCCATACTGATCTGACTCGACCGGCCCTGCCGTATAAGCGCTCATGTGCTACCTTCTGCGTAGCGGTTTATCACGATTCCAGGAGTCACCCATGGCCGACACCGTATACGATTTCAGCTGCGCCACCGCCGGCGGCAAGAGCAAGTCCCTGGCGGACTACAAGGGGAAGGTGCTGTTGGTGGTGAACACCGCCTCCAAGTGCGGCTTCACACCGCAATTCGCGGGACTCGAGGAGCTGTACCAGAAGTACAAGGACAGGGGCCTCGAGATCCTCGGCTTCCCCTGCAACCAGTTCGGCAACCAGGACCCCGGCAGCAACGACGAGATCACCGAGTTCTGCCAGCTCAATTACGGTGTCAGCTTCCCGATGTTCGGCAAGATCGAGGTCAACGGCTCCGGCGCCGACCCGCTCTACGATCACCTCAAGGCAGCCGCCCCGGGCGCGCTGGGTACCAAGCGCATCAAGTGGAACTTCACCAAGTTCCTGGTGGACGCTGACGGTAACGTGGTGAAGCGGTATGCGCCGGTGGACAAGCCGTCAGCGATCGCGAAGGATATCGAGAAGTTGCTGGCTTAGCCCACGCCTGTCATTCCCGGGGAGCCCCACAGCCGTCATTCCCGCGAAGGCGGGAATCCAGTGGGTGTTGAAAACCAAACCTGGCCAATCACCTCAGCCAGGGTGCGCATCCATTGACTCTTTGTGAGGTGCGAAAGGCCTTCTGGATTCCCGCCTTCGCGGGAAGGACAGCAGGGCGCGGGAACGAGTCCAGGTAAGCTCAATGCTCCCGTGTGGCCCTGAACGCCAGGTCCGGCCAGCGCTCCTCCATCAGTGCCAGGTTCACCCGCGTGGGCGCGAGGTAGGTGAGGTGCCCGCCGCCGTCCACTGACAGGTGCTCCGCCGCCTTCTTGCGGAAGTCCTCCAGCTTGCGCGCATCGGCGCAGGTGATCCAGCGCGCGGTGTACACGTTCACCGGCTCGTAGATCGCCTCCACCTTGTACTCGTCCTGCAGGCGGTAGGCCACCACGTCGAACTGCAGCTGCCCCACCGCGCCGACGATGAGCTCGCTGCTAATCAGCGGCGCGAACACCTGCGTGGAACCCTCTTCGGACAACTGCTGCAGGCCGCGCTGCAACTGCTTGGACTTCATCGGGTCCCGCAGGCGGATGCGGCGAAACAGCTCCGGCGCGAAGTGCGGAATGCCGGTGAACTGCAGGTCCTCGCCCTCGGTGAACGTGTCGCCGATCTGGATGGTGCCGTGGTTGTGCAGGCCGATGATGTCGCCGGACACCGCCTTCTCCACCAGCTCGCGCTCGCCGGCCTTGAAGGTCACCGCGTCGGCGATCTTCACGTCCTTGCCGATGCGCACGTGGCGCATCTTCATGCCCTTGTGGTAGCTGCCGGAGCAAACGCGCATGAAGGCGATGCGGTCGCGGTGGCGCGGGTCCATGTTGGCCTGGATCTTGAACACGAAACCGGAGAACACGCTGTCGTCCGCAGCCACCGTACGTTCAGTGGTGTCGCGGTCCTGCGGCGCCGGCGCCCACTGCACGAAGTCGTCGAGCATTTCGCGCACGCCGAAGTTCCCCAACGCGGTGCCGAAGAACACCGGGCTCAGCTTGCCCGCGAGGAACGCGTCCAGGTCGAACTGGTGGCTCGCGCCGCGCACGAGTTCGATCTCGTCGCAGAAATCCTCGTACTCCTCGCCCAGCAGCGCTCGCGCCTCGGCGGACGCCAGCCCTTCGATACGCACGTCGTCCGGCAGCACCGACCCCTGCCCCGGCGTGTAACAGTGGATGGTGTCGGTGTAGAGGTTGTAGACGCCCTTGAACTCCCGTCCCATGCCGACAGGCCAATTGATCGGCGCGCCCTCGATCTCGAGCACCGACTCGATCTCGTCGAGCAGTTCGATGGGGTCGCGGATATCGCGGTCCATCTTGTTCACGAAGCTGAAGATGGGCGTGTCGCGCAGGCGGCACACGTTCATCAGCTTGATAGTGCGATCCTCCACGCCCTTGGCGCCGTCGATGACCATCAGGGCCGAGTCCACGGCCGTAAGCGTGCGGTAGGTGTCCTCGGAGAAGTCCTCGTGCCCCGGGGTGTCGAGCAGGTTCACCGTGCGCTCACGGTAGGGGAACTGCATGACGGACGAGGTCACGGAGATGCCGCGCTCCTGCTCCATGCTCATCCAGTCGGAGGTGGCCTTGGGCCCGCTCTTGCCCTTGACCATGCCGGCCACCTGGATGGCGTTGCCGAGCAGCAGCAGCTTCTCGGTGATCGTGGTCTTGCCCGCGTCCGGGTGGGAGATGATGGCGAAGGTCCGGCGACTGGCGATCTGCGCGGACAGGTTGCGGTCGGACACGGCCGGCGGGCTCCTGGTTGTGTGGTGATGCCGCGGCGGTCGCCGCGGCGGGGCGGGATTATAACCCAGCCAGGTGCGGCTGTAGGGGCGAATTCGTCCGGCTGCTCTTTTTCCGGGCGCTCACACTCCGGGGCCAAACTACTTCCTGTAGGGTCGAATTCATTCGACTCAGGGCCGGACTCTCAATACTTCCCGTTGTTCCTATTGAGCGCCGGGTTCCAGGTCGAATGAATTCGACCCTACAGGCGCAGCCCCATTCAGAATGCAGGCCAAGCAGACAAAGCCCGCCCCCTGGGTCACGAAGCACCTCAGCCAACGCGCCCGCGGCGCCCAACAAACGGCACCAGCACCGGCGTGCTGTCGCGGTAGGCCACGTAATCCGGGTCCTCGCCCCAGCGCTTGTCCGCCTTGCGCTCCAGCAGCGGGATGCCGCTGACGCGGGTCAGCAGCAGGCAGACGAAAACGGGCGACACCAGCGTGACCAGTTGCCAGCCGGACAACGCGGGCAGCGCCAGCAGCGCCACACCGAACCACAGCACGATCTCGCCGAAGTAGTTCGGGTGGCGGGAGTAGCGCCACAGCCCGGTGGTGATAAACCCGCCGCTGCCGTGTTGCTCGCGATAACGGCGTTTCTGCCCGTCGGCGAGGGTCTCAATCGCGAAACCGACAAACCAGGTGATGAGCGCGAGGCCGTCGAACAGCGTAAGGCCCACCGACCTGCCGCCGGTAATCGCGGCCAGCGCCGCGCCCGCGGTCACGGCGACCCACAACCCCTGCAGCGTCCACGTGCGCAGGAACAGCAGCGCGGAGGGTTTGATGTCGTCGAAGCGCGAGTCGCTGCCGTCGGCCAGGATACGGCGAAACAGGAAGCTCCCCAGGCGCAGCGCCCAGAGCAGCACGCAGCCGGTCAACAGCAGGCTGCGCGGATCATCCGCGGTACCCGCCAGCGCGAGGGCCAGCAGGGTGACACTGATGTAGGTCAGGCTGCCGGTCAGGTCGTAGTAGCGCTCGGTCTGGGCGATATAGGCCGGGATGAACGCGAGCCACTGCAGCGCGAAGATCAGCAGTACCGCCCAGGCCATGACCGGGGCGCCGGCGACCTCCGCGCCGCCCTGGCTACCGCACCACGCGAGTCCCGCGCCGAGCAGCGAAATGACAAGGATTGCGATCACGCGTAGCCCTCCGGTAACTGGAACGGGCCGAGCAATTCTTCCTGCAGCACCTGCGCGAACCGGATCGGCGTACGGTCCTCGTAGTAGGGTCCGATGACCTGCACGCCGACGGGCAGGCCGTCGGGGGTCCTGCCCGCGGGTGCCACGGTCGCGGGCAGGTAGGCGACCAATGCGAGGGAATTCCACGGCCCCATCAAGGGCCAGTAGGGGGTCGCACGGCCGTCGAAATCGACCGTGCGCTGCGGCAGCGGCGTGCTGTTGTGAGTGTGCGCGGCAATGCGCGACACCGGGCACAGCAAGACATCGATCTCCGCGAAATACGCATGCCACTGGCTGCGCATGATCTGCCGCTCGCGATTGAGCGCCTGCCAGTCGCGGTAGCGGATCGTCACCGACTCCGCCCAGGAGCGCCGCGCGCCGGGTTCGCGCGTAGCGGTAGCGGCCTCCGCCAGCGCCTGTTCCCAGGTATCGGCCGGGCAGGTGTAGGCGAGCGTGGCGGCCTCCAGCTCATTGCGCAGCGCCGTCACGCGCCGCAGAGAAATATCGGGGCGGGCCGTTACCAGGTTGGCGCCCGCGGCGGCGAGGCGGTCGACCAGCTGTTGCAACACGTCGCCCACGGCGCTGTCGGGTGTGTAATCGGGTTCGTCGAGCCAGACGCCTATGCGGAAGTCCCGCAAAGACCGCGCGCGCGCCTGCGGCATGCGCATGGTGACCGCGCCGCGGCGCACCAGCGGCGGTCCGGCGACCAGGTCCATTACCAACTCCAGGTCATCGGCGCTGCGCGCCAGCGGTCCGTTCACCAGGAGGTCGACTTCGGCGGCATAACCCGGGTGGCGCGACTCCCAGGGTTTCGGGCCGTACATCGACACGAGGCCGTAGGACGATTTGTGCCCGTAGATGCCGCAGAAGTGCGCGGGGATGCGGATGGAGCCGCCGATGTCGTTGCCGATCTCGAGGCCGGTCAGGCCGGCCGCCACCGCCGCGGCGGCGCCGCCGGAAGAACCACCGGGCGTGCGCTCCCGGTTCCACGGGTTGTTGGTCTGCCCGAACAGGTCGTTGAACGTCTGCGTATCCATCCCGTGGGCGGGCATGTTGGTCTTGCCGAACAGCACCGCGCCCGCGTCCAGCAGCGACTGTGCGACGTCGGCGTTGCTCGCGGCCAGATAGTCACGGTACTGCGGCACGCCGTAGGTGGTCGGCAGGCCCACCGTCTCGATGTTGTCCTTGAGCGTGATGGGCAGGCCGTGCAATGGCCCCCAGCGTTCCCCGCGCGACAGCGCGTCATCCGCGGCGCGGGCACGCTCCTGTGCGGCAGCGAAGTCCGTGTTGACGATGGCGTTGATGCCGGGATTCAACGCCTCGAATCGCTGCCTGTAGTACGCCAGCAACTCCACGCTGGAGAGTGCCCTGTCGCGCAGGCGGCGGGTGAGTTCCGTCGCAGACAGTGCGGCCAGTTCAGTCACGTGAGCGTCTCCTGCTTTATCGCCGGGGGACGCCAGAACATAACACGGCAGCAACGGGCCGGCCACGCGCAGGGGCAGGGGGTGGGCGCACGCGCCGAATGGCGTTATTCTCGCAACAGCCGAGCACACCCTAAGCCAGGCAAACAATAAGAAGGCGCCACCCTGAAAAAACTGCTCATCATTATTGCGATACTCGTCGGCCTGGTGGCGGCGGGAGCGGCCTACCTGTTCTTCGCGGGTGAAGACGCGCAGGACCCTTTCATCGCCGACTACGAAGCACACTGCCTGGCGTGCCACGGCGCGGCACTGGACGGCGTACCGGGCGCGGGACCCGCGCTGCTGAATGTCGACCTGCAGCACGGCACCACGGTGGCGGAACTCAGCAAGACGATCGCCCGGGGCGTTCCGGGCAGCGACATGCCGGGCTTCGCAGAGACGCTCTCGCCGGCGGAAATTCGCGGCCTCGCCATCTATATCGCCGAACGCCGGGTGGACCGGATTTTCACGGACTTCCGCGTCGATGCGCCCATCCGGATACCCGACGGCATCGTCCTCAGCGAGTTGCACAACTTCCGCGTGGAGGTGGTGACCGACCGGCTCGACCCCCTGCCCTTCTCGATCGCGCCGCTGCCCGACGGCAGCATCCTGGTGACCGAAAAAATGTACGGCATCCGCGTGGTGGACCCCGAGGGCAATGTGTCGGGCCTCATCGAGGGCACTCCCGAGGCATTCGACGACGCCATCGAGGCCGTACTTGTCTGGGGCCACGGCTGGCTGCTGGATATTGCGCCGCACCCGGACTACGAGGAAAACGGCTGGATCTACCTGCACCACACGGTGCGCTGCGCCGATTGCTGGTTTCCCGCCAGGAGCTTCAACCGCGTGGTGCGCGGCCGCATCGCGGACGGCAAGTGGGTGGACGAGGAGGTCATCTGGTGGCCGGGCGAGGAGTACTTCTCCATCGTGCCGGATATCGGGGCGGGCGGGCGGCTGGCCTTCGACGACAAGGGCTACCTGTATATCAGCGTCGGCATCAAGGGCAGGAGCAACTTCGACGGCGTGCAGGACCTCGCCAAACCCTGGGGCAAGATTCACCGCATCCACGACGACGGCCGTATCCCGCAGGACAACCCGTTTGTCGGCACCGAGGGTGCGTATCCCAGCACCTGGACCTACGGCCACCGCAGCCCGCAGGGCCTGGAGTTCGAACCCGTCACCGGTACCGTGTGGTCCACGGAGATGGGACCGCGCGGCGGCGACGAGCTGAACCTGCTGCTGCTCGGCCGCAACTACGGCTGGCCGCTCTACTCGCTGGGACTCAACTACGACGGCGAGCCGGTCAACTACGGCGAGTGGCTGGACATTACGTTCGACCTCAACGATATCGAGCAGCCGGTGGTGGACTTCACGCCCGCGCCGGCGGTATCGAGTTTCATTTTCTACCAGGGCGAGCAGTTCCCGCGCTGGCGCCGCAACGCGCTGGTTGCGTCGCTGAAGGCGTCGGAGCTGTACCGCGTGGAACTCGATGACAACCACCAACTGGTACGCTCGGAGGTGCTGTTGAGCCGCCTGGCGCGTATCCGCGACATCGAGACGGGCGCGGACGGCAACATCTACCTGCTGCTGGAGCACAAGTCCGGGGGGCAGATCCTGCGCCTGGTGCCTGTGGGGGGCTGAGGTTCCTTTGGGGGGTTGAGATTCCTTTGGGGGGTTGAGATCCCTGCGGGGGCTGAGATTCCTGTGGGGGACTGAGATCCCTGTGGGGGACTGAGATCCCTGTGAGGGACTGAGATCCCTGTGGGAGACTGAGATCCCTGTGGGAGACTGAGATTCCTGTGGGAGACTGAGATCCCTGTGGGGTCGAATTCATTCGACCGAGAAGCCTGTTCGGAATGCGCAGGGCTGCTCCTGTCGAGAAACCCGGCCATGTCGAATAAATTCGACCCTACGGTTCTGCCCGTGTATCTGGGCCGGTCGAATTTAATCGACCCTTCGGTTCAGTTTGCGTGGATCGTCTGGTCGAATGAATTCGACCCCACAGACCTCGATCCTCAGTTTTCAGTTCCCAGTTCCCAGCTTGCAGCCACCGGCGCTCAGCGGCCCTCGAAGTTGCCGGCGCGGCGCTCGCTCACCGCGCGCACGCCTTCCTTGAAGTCCCGGGTGGCCGACAACCACGCCTGTTCGCGGTCCTCGTGGTCGGTGTGTGCGCGCACGGCTGCGGCGAGGCCCCGGCGCAACGTCTTGCGCGTGGAGACCATGGCCAGGGGCGCGTTCTCCGCCAGTTCCGTCGCGAGGGCCAGCGCCTCGTCGCGCACGGATTCACGGGGCGCGAGCACGTCGGCCAGCCCCCAGGCCACGGCCTGCTCGCCGCCGATGCGGCGCCCTGTCAGGAAAATCAGGTTGGCGCGCTGCTCACCGACCAGGCGCGGCAGCGTGTAGGTGAGGCCGAAGCCGGGATGGATACCGAGCTTGGTGAAGTTGGCGGTGAAGCGCGCCTCGGGGCAGGTCACCCGGAAGTCGGGCACCAGCGCGAGACCGAGGCCGCCTCCCGCGGCGGTGCCGTGGATAGCGCCCACGATTGGCTTGGCACAGGCGAACAGGCGCACGGCGGCGGTATACAGCGGGTTGGCCGCGTCCGGGTCGTCCTTGTCGAGCACCGAGGGCCCGGAGTCGAAATTGGCGCCCGCGCAGAACGCCTTGCCCCGTGCGGCCAGCACCGACGCGCGCAGGTCGGCGTCGGCGTCGATGCCCTCGAACGCGGTGGCGAGGTCCTCGATGAGCGCCGCGTCGAAGAAATTGTGCGGCGGGCGGCAGATCTCGACCACCGCCACGCGGCCCTCGCGCGTTATCGCGACATCACCGATTTCACTTTGCATAAGGTCTTCCCGCCTGCCCGTTAAGTAAAAAACTCAATCCCGCAGTGAACGCCGCGCGATCACCATGCGGTGCACCTCCGAGGGTCCCTCGTAGATGCGCATGGTGCGCACCTGCTGTGCCATGAGCGCCAGCGGCAGCTCCTTGGTCATACCCATGGCGCCGCAGGCCTGCATCGCCTGGTCGAGCACGTCCGTCGCCATCTCGGTGCCGTAGACTTTCACCATAGACGCCTCGGTGCGCACGTCCTCGCCGCGGTCCACCTTCCAGGCCGCGTGTTGCAACATGAGGCGGCAGGCGTGGATGCGCGTCTCCGCGTCCGCCACCCACCACTGCAGCGCCTGGCGCTCGGCCAGCGGCACGCCGTGGGTCTCGCGCTGGCGCATGTAGTCTTTCATGATGTCGAGCGCGCGGCGCGCCTTGCCGACGCACCAGGCGCCCATCTGCAGGCGCCGCACGGTGAGACGCAACTGCATGGGCGCAAAACCCCTGCCCTGCTCGCCGAGCATTTGCGCGGCGGGCAGCCGGCAGTCATCGATCGCGATCTCGAACGTGCGGTGGGCGCCGATCATGGGTATCTCCCGCTCCACCGTGTAACCCGGCGTGTCCCTGTCGACGATGAACGCTGAAATACCCGCGTTGCCGCGGCCGGGTTCGGTCACCGCCATGAGGATCGTGAAGTCCGCTTCATCGGCGCGGCTCACCCAGATCTTGCGGCCGTTAATCACCCAGTCGTCGCCGTCGCGCACCGCGCGGGTGGTCATCATGGCGGGGTCCGCGCCGGCGCCGGGTTCGGAGATGGCCATCGCGACGACGGCGTCACCCCGTGCGTAGGGATCGAGGTAGCGCCGTCGCTGGTCATCGTTGGTCGCCTCAAGCAGCATGTGCAGGTTGGGCGAATCCGGCGGCAGGTAGAAAGATACCGCGCTGTAACCCATGGCCTCGTTGACCCCGACCATGGCGATGGCGGGCAGGTTGGAACCGCCGTACTCCTCCGGGCTCTCCAGCCCCCACAGGCCCATGTCGCGGCATGCGCCGAGTACGTTTTCCAGTTCCTGTCCTGCCAGGCCGGCGGGGTCGCCGCGGGCTTCCCGTGCGAGGTAGGCGGGCTCGAGTGGGATGAGTTGCTCCCTGACGAAGCGCTCTACCAGTTGCTGCAACTGCCGGAATTCTTCCGGCAACTCAAAATCCACGCAGTTCTCCTTTTCGTGGCGCGGGCGGGCGCTCAGGCGTCGGGTGTGATTAAATGCAGGGCTAATCTAGCGCATTTCGACCACGGGAATCCAACCCGCCCCGGAACGCGTAACCCGTTCAATACATTGCAGAATGTTGACAGACAGGCGTTTTCCGACGATTTTATGACACTGCGAATCGACGTTGTTAAATAAGAAGTAGAAATGGCAGACCTGCCGGAAATTCCGGACTACGAAATCCAGGCCCCGCTCGGCCAGGGCGGCATGGCGAGTGTGTTCAGGGCCAAGCACCTGCGCCTGCGTCGGCTCGTGGCGCTCAAGATCATGCACGGCGATCTCGCCGCGCGGGACGAGCAGTTCAGCGCGCGCTTCCTGCGCGAGGCGCGCATTGCCGCCGACCTCACGCACCCGAACATCGTGCAGGTCTACGACGTCAACAAGCACAACGACATCCACTACATCGCCATGGAGTACGTGAACGGCGGCCTCCTTGAAGAACGCATCAAGCGCTACATGGACTTCGACGAGCTCATCCGCATCATGAGCGATGTCGCCAAAGGCCTCGACTTCGCGCACAAGAAGGGCTACATCCACCGCGACATCAAACCCGCCAACATCCTGTTTCGCGAGAGCGGCGAGGCGGTCATCTCCGACTTCGGCATCGCGAAAGCCCTGGATACCGACACGCAGATGACGGAACTGGGCAGCGTCGTCGGCACGCCCTCCTACATGAGTCCCGAGCAGGCCTCGGGCGGCACCGTGGACTCGCGCTGCGACCTGTACAGCCTCGCGGTCATGGCGTACCGCATCCTGACCGGGCGCACGCCCTACAGTGGCGAGACATCCCTGAGCATCGCGGTACAACACATCACCGAACCCATCCCGCAGATGCCGGACACCCTGAAGGAGGTACAACCTTTCCTCGACAAGGGCATGGCGAAAACCCCGGAAGACCGCTTCGCCACCGGCGCGGAACTCGTCGCCGAGCTGAAGGAGTGCCTGGACCGCGTACCCCAGAAGGACGTCAGCGACGCCAAGACGGAAGTCCTGACCATGCTCGCCGAGTCGGCCGAGATCGAGAAGGCCATGGCCGAGGCCAGCGCCGCGGCGAAGGCGGCGGGCACGTCCTCCAAATCGAAACCGAAGCCGGCCGCGAAACCGGCGGCGGCGAAGCCGGTGGACGTGGAGACCACCGGCAGCAACACGACCATCAGCATCAACATGAGCGGTGGGTCCGCGCGCAACATCGCATTCGCCGCGGCGGCCCTCGCCGTGGTGCTTGCCGTGGGCTACCTGCTGTGGCCCAAGGGCATCAGCCAGGCCGACCAGGCGCGGGTGGAGTTGTTGCTGAGTTCCGCCAGGGGCGATATCAACGCCGGGCGCCTGTACCAGCCCGACGGCAACAACGCGATCGAGAAATACCAGAAGGCCAAGGAGATAGCGCCCGACTACGAGCCCACACTCAAGGCGATGGCCGAGCTGTCGGCGCTGCTCCTGCAGTACTCCGAACAGGCCGTGCAGAACGGCGACTGGGGCCCCGCGGAGAACCTCGCCGAGCAGGCCCTGACGGCCATGCCGGACAACGAGCGCGGCCAGCAACAGCTCGCCAAGATCGCCGAGGCCAGGCGCCAGGAACAGCGCGCCATGGAAGCGCTGATGGCGACAGCGCGCGAGACGGCCAAGCAGGGCGACTGGGCCAAGGCCGCGGAACAATACGGCGACCTGCCGCCAGACGTCATCAAGTCGGAGACCGTGCAGGACGAACTCGGCGGCTACGTGCAGGGCTTCGTGCTGGCCATCGAGACCGCGACCGAGAACGACCAGTTTGAAGACGCCGACATCATGCTGGGCAATGCCAAGCCCATCGCGGCGCTGATGCAGGACAGCGAGTGGAAACAGCGACTGCAGCAGGCGGAGGACGCGAACAAGGACGCCAAGGCTGACATCGAGCGCCAGGAGCGCGTCGCCAGCCTGCTCGAGAAGGCCAAGGCCTCGAACGATTCCTACGAGGCGCTGAACCTGTACCGCGAGGTCGCGGCCATGGCGCCGAAGAACACGGAGGCCATCGACGGCGTCCAGCGCAACGCGAGCGCGGTGCTCGGCCGCGCCGAGTCAGCCATCAACAACGGCGACGTCAGTACCGCGCAGCGCTACATCACCTCCCTCGACCAGG
>JAUIEP010000310.1 GCA_030428835.1 Gammaproteobacteria bacterium
CTTGTCGATGGGGTTGCTCACTGCGTTCGCCGTCATTCTCTATTTACTGACCCATGTCAAACCCGAACACGGGAATTCGCGCCTCTTCTTGGCCACAATGTCACAAGGCAGTCATTGAATTCCTTGAGGCTGGTCAGTCTACCCTCTAAAGTCATTCCATGAATAACCCTGATTCGACACGTTATGTCAGCCGGCTTACCCGCGACACCCTCGCGCTGGTGATGGCCGGGGGTCGCGGCTCGCGCCTGCAGCAGTTGACCATGTGGCGCGCCAAGCCCGCCGTGCCCTTCGGCGGGAAGTTCCGCATCATCGATTTCCCGTTGTCGAACTGCGTCAACTCGGGCATTCGCCGGGTCGGGATCCTCACCCAGTACAAGGCGCACAGCCTGTTGCGCCATGTGCAGCGCGGCTGGGGTTTCATGCGCGGCGAACTCGGCGAGTTCGTCGAGTTGCTGCCGGCCCAGCAGCGCCTGGAGACGTCCTGGTACGCCGGCACCGCCGACGCGATCTACCAGAACATCGACATCATCCGCTCCCATGCCCCGCGCTTCGTGCTGATCCTAGCGGGCGATCACGTGTACAAGATGGACTACGGCGACATGCTCGCGGCGCACGTCGAGAACGAAGCGGATATCACCGTCGGGTGCATGGAAGTCGCCCTGCAGGACGCCCACGCGTTCGGTGTCATGGACGTGGACGAGGGCGACCGCATCCTGACGTTCGAGGAGAAACCGGCCGCGCCGAAGCCGATGCCGGGCAAGCCCCAGCACGCGCTGGCCTCCATGGGCATCTACGTGTTCAGCACGGATGTGCTGATCGAGGCGCTGCTGCGCGACGCCGACGACCCGGACTCGCGGCGCGACTTCGGGCGCGACGTCATCCCCGGCGCCATTGACCGGTGCCGCGTCTTTGCCCACCCGTTCCGCACCGACCCCCACGGCAACCCCGCCTACTGGCGCGACGTGGGCACGATCGACGCCTTCTGGCGCGCCAACCTGGAACTGATCAGCGTGAGTCCCGAGCTGAACCTGTACGACCGCGACTGGCCCATCTGGTCCTACCAGGACCAGGTCCCGCCGGCAAAATTCGTGTTCGACGACGACGGGCGCCGCGGTATGGCCGTGGATTCGATGGTGTCCGGGGGCTGCATCGTGTCCGGCTCGTCGGTCAGGCACTCGTTGTTATTCAGCAACGTCACCGTACATTCGTATTCACAGATCGAGGACTCGGTCATCTTCCCGGAGGTCAACATCGGGCGTCATTGCATCATTCGCAACGCGGTGATCGACAAGGCCTGCAACGTGCCGGTGGGAATGCACATCGGCGTCGACCCCGGGGAGGATGCCGAGCGCTTCCAGGTAACGGAAAACGGCGTCGTCCTGGTGACGCCGGAGATGTTGGGACAGAAAATCCACTATGCCAGATAACAGGCCCATGAGCGTGGTGCTGATGTGGCACATGCACCAGCCGCAGTACCGCGACCTGCAGACCGGCACGGCCCACCTGCCGTGGACGTACCTGCACGCCATCAAGGACTACAACGACATGGCGGCGCACCTGGAAGCGCTGCCGCAGGCGCGGGCGGTGGTCAATTTCACGCCCATACTGCTGGAACAGATCGAGACCTATACCGGTGAGATCGACGCGTACCTGCAAGGCGGCGGCGCCATCGGCGATCCCGTGCTGGCCAAGCTGGCGGAACCCGCCCTGCCGGGCAGCCGGGATGATCGCCTGGCCCTGATGCGCCACTGCCTGCAGGCCAACCGCGAGCGCATGATCAACCGTTTCGAACCCTACCGGCGGCTGGCCGAACTGGCCGACTGGTACGAGGAGCACCCGGCGAGCCTGATCTACGCGTCGAACCAGTACCTCGCCGACCTGCTGGTGTGGTTCCACCTGAGCTGGATGGCGGAGTCCCTGCAGCGCCAGAACGCGCGCCTCGCGCGCCTGCGCGACAAGGGTTTCAACTTCACGCTGCACGAGCGGCGCGAGGTGTTGCAGATTATCCTCGAGGAACTGCGCGGTCTCGTGCCGCGTTATCGCCGCCTGGTCGCGAACGGGCAGGTGGAACTGAGCATGAG
>JAUIEP010000006.1 GCA_030428835.1 Gammaproteobacteria bacterium
TTCCGCGCCGGCGTGCGCGATGCGCTGGCGAATGACGGGGTCCTGTGCCGCGCCATTGGCCTTCGCCACGCGCACCACCTCGTCGAACTCGTTCTGGAACAGCATCTGCTGGCCGAGGGTGGACACGCCGCGCTCGAAGCCGAGCAGGCCCATGGCGACCTTCCAGCCCTCGCCCGGTGCGCCCACGATGTCATCCGCGTCGCACTCGGCGTCGTCGAAGAACACCTCGTTGAATTCCGAGGTGCCGGTGATCTGCTCGATGGGTCGCACCTCGATGCCGGGCTGGTCCATCCTGATGAGGAAAAAGCCGAGCCCCTTGTGCTGCACCGAATCCGGGTCGGTGCGGGCGATCACGAAGCAGTAATCGGACTCGTGGGCGAGCGAGGTCCAGACCTTCTGCCCGTTGAGCAGCCACTTGCCACGCGCCTCGTCAAAGCGCGCCTTCGTCTTGACGTTGGCGAGGTCGGAGCCGGCGGAAGGCTCGGAGTAACCCTGGCACCACAGTTCGGTCCCCGCGACAATGCCGGGCAGGTACTTCGCCTTCTGCGCGTCGGTACCGAACGCGATGATCGTGGGCCCGGCGAGACCCTCGCCGATATGGCCCATGCGGCCCGGCGCGCCCGCGCGTGCGTATTCCTCGAAGAAGATCACCTGCTGCTCGATGGAGCAGCCGCGCCCACCGTACTCCGTCGGCCAGCCCACGCAGGTCCAGCCGCCCTGCGCGAGCTTCTGTTCCCACACCTTGCGTTCCTCGGGGTACATGTGCTCGTCGCCAGGGCCGCCGCGGTAGCGGAGCTTCTCGAACTCGCCGGTAAGATTCGCGCGCAGCCAGGTCGCGATCTCGTCGCGGAACTGCTCGTCCTCAGGGCTGAAACTCAGCTTCATCGAATCGCTCCCTTAATCCAGCAGCAACGCGGCGAGGCGCTCGCGGTGCTGCGCGCCGCAACCGAGCATGTGTTCGGAGGACTTGGCGCGCTTGAAATACAGGTGCACGTCGTACTCCCAGGTGAAGCCCACGCCACCGAACAGTTGCAACGCGTCACCGGCCACCGCGAAGTACGCGTCGGAGCAGTAGGACTTGGCAACGCTGGCCGCCTCGGCGAGTTCACCCGCCATGGGGCCGCCTTCCAGTGCCTCCTGTGCGACGCAGGCCGCGTAGTAGATCGCGGAGCGCGCCACCTCCGTCTGCAGCATCATGTCCGCCGCCTTGTGCTTGACGGCCTGGAAACTCGCGATGGTGCGGTTGAACTGCACGCGTTCGCTCGTGTACGCCACTGTCATGTCGAGCAGTTGCTGGCAGCCGCCGACCTGTTCGGCCGCCAGTGCGATACTGGCAAGGTCCAGCACCGTGCGCAGCGCGGGCCAGCCGTCCCCTTCGGTGCCCAGCAGCGCATCGGCGCCGACGCGCACGCCGGACAAAGTCACAGCGGCCTGCTTGCGCGCCTGGTCCATGGTCGGCAACCACTCGCGGGTCACGCCCTCGGTATCGGCGCCCAGTATGAAGAGGCTGATGCCCTCCTCTCCCGCCGAACCGGCCGTGCGCGCGGCGACGAGCAACAGGTCGGCCGTGTGGCCGTCGACCACGTAACGGTATTCGCCGTCGAGCACGTAGCCGTCGCCGTCCGTCGTGTAAGTGGCCGTCACGGCGCCGGCGTCCCAGCGGTTGAGCCCGCCGTTGAATGCGAGCGTCGCGGTGGCTTCGCCCGCGCAGACCTGCCCGAGATAGTGCGCCTTCTGCTCCTGTGAGCCGGCCACCAGCAGCGCGTTCGCGCCGAGGCACACGGTGGAGAAGAAAGGGGAGCAGAGCAGGTAGCGCCCCATCTGCTCCATCATCGCGACGACCTCGACGTAGCCGAGTCCCATGCCGCCGAACGCTTCGGGCAGGTGGATCGCCTGCCAGTACATCTCGCTGCAGATGCGCTGCCATAGTTCCGTGTCGTAGCCCCGTTCCGTGGCCATGGCGGCGCGGACCGCCGCGCTGGTCGATACCTCGGCGAGAAACCCCGCCGCGGTGTCGCGGATCATCTGCTGCTCTTCGGTGAATGCGAATTCCATAACGATTCCTACGCCGGTGCTCAGGTACCCCAGACTTTCTGCGCGGGGACTTCCTTCGCCAGCAGTTCCTGCATGGCGTCGCCGATCTCGGCGGGCGCCCAGGCCGCGCCGCGGTCGACGCCGTCGGTGGTGCGCCAGCCGTCGCAGATGCAGATGCGCCCGCCCTCGGCCTCGAATACGCGGCCGGTGATATGCGCGGACGCCGGACTGGCCAGCCAGGCCAGCACGTTGGAGACGTTCTCGGGGGCGAAATGGTCGAAACTGCCGTCCTCGGGCTTCTTCATGCGCTCGGCCATTTCCGGTACCGCGGTTGTCATGCCCGTGCGCGCCGACGGTGCGATCGCGTTGGCGGTGATGCCGTAGCGGCCGAGCTCCGCGGCCTGGTTGAGCGTGAGCGCCGCGATACCCGCCTTGGCCGCCGCGTAGTTGGACTGGCCGATGGAGCCCTGCAGGCCCGCGCCCGAGGTGGTGTTGATGATACGCGCGTCCACTGCCGCGCCTTCCTTGCTCTGGCCGCGCCAGTAGTGCACGGCGTGGGAGGTGATGCAGAAGTGCCCTTTGAGGTGCACCGCCATGATCGCGTCCCACTCGTCCTCGGTCATCGACGCGAACATGCGGTCGCGGTTGATACCCGCGTTGTTCAGCACGATGTGCAGGCCGCCGAATTTTTCGACGGCCTGCTTTACGGCGTTCATGCTGTCGTCGTAGTTGGTGATGTCGCAGCTGTTCACCGTCGCTCTGCCGCCTGCCGCCGTTATCTCGTCCACCACGGCCTGTGCCGCGTCGGTGTTGATGTCGTTCACCACCACCGCGCAGCCTTCGCTCGCGAACACGCGCGCGTGGGCCGCGCCCAGGCCGCCGCCCGCGCCGGTGATGATTGCTACTCGTCCTTCAAGGATTCCGCTCATTGTTTGCCTCGATCTACTCGCTTGCCGCGAAGTTCTTTCTTCTCCGTTGTCGCCCCGGGTGGCCGATGGGCCTGCGCCGGGACCGCAAAAGCGCCTTCCATGGCAGCTCGACTGAGGCCTTCCATGGCCTCAGACGCCCCGGCACAGGCCCATCGGCCACCCGGCGCTTTTCACGAGCTGGACTAGAGTCGTTCCAGAATCGTTACGTTGGCCTGTCCGCCGCCTTCGCACATGGTCTGTAATCCATACTTGCCGCCGGTGCGTTCGAGTTCGTGCAGCAGCGTCGTCATCAGCTTGGTGCCCGTGGCGCCCAGGGGGTGGCCCAGTGCGATCGCGCCGCCGTTCACGTTGGTCTTCTCGATCGGGTAGCCGGTCTCGGCCAGCCATGCCATGGGCACGGAGGCGAAGGCTTCGTTGATTTCAACAAGGTCGATGTCGTCGAGTTTCATGCCCGACTTTTTCATCGCGTGTGCCGTTGCCGGGATGGGTGCGGTGAGCATCCAGATCGGGTCCTCGGCGCGCACGCTCATGTGGACGATGCGGGCGCGCGGTGTCAGGTCGTAGCGCTTGAGCGCGTCCTCGGAGACGATGAGCATGGCGGAGGAGCCGTCGCAGGTCTGGCTGGAGACGGCCGCCGTGATGGTGCCGCCCTCGGCCAGCGGTTCCAGTTCCGCCATCTTTTCCATGGATGTGTTGCGCGGGGTCTCATCCATGGCCACGCCGTTCAGGGGTTCGATCTCCTTGTCGAAGCGGCCTTCCTCGATGGCCTTGAGCGCGCGCGTGTGAGACTGCAGCGCGAACGCCTCCATCTGCTCGCGGGAGAAGCCCCACTTGTCGGCGATCATCTGCGCCGAGGCGAACTGCGACGGCGGCGTGGCGCCGTAGCGCGCCACCCAGCCCTGGCTGCCGGAGAAGGGATCGGGGAAGCCCATGGGCTGCGCGGCCAGCATGGCCGAGGAAATGGGGATCTGGGTCATGGTCTGCACACCGCCCGCGACGACCACGTCGTTGACGCCGGCCATAACGGCCTGCGCCGCGAAGTGCACGGCCTGCTGCGAGGAACCGCACTGCCGGTCGATGGTGGTGCCCGGCACGAGGTCGGACAGCCCAGCCGCGAGCCAGCAGGTGCGCGCGATGTCACCGGCCAGCGGACCGATGGTGTCCACGCAACCGAACATGACGTCGTCGTACTCGCTGTCGGGAATGTTGTTGCGCTCGACCAGGGTCTTCAGCACGTGGGCGCCGAGGTCGGCGCCGTGGACGTCCGAGAGGCCGCCCTTGCGCCGCCCCGTGGGGGAACGTACTGCGTCTACTATGTATGCTGCTGGCATTTTCTTTACCCTCCGTTCCAAACTCGTCGCCCCCGCAGTGGCGGACCACCGCTTTCGCGGGGACGACGGAGTGTTGCTTCAAAGTTCCCTAACCAAACGTGGCACCCGCACCCAGCGCCGCGCCCTCGGCGAAGATCCGCCCGGCGACGCGCGTCTTGTGCAGGCCCGCGTCGCCCCAGGTGTTGGCGAGCGCCCAGGCTTTCTTCATGTAAATGTGCAGGTCGACCTCCCAGGTGTAACCCATCGCGCCGTGCACCTGTATCGAGTTCTTCGCCGCCAGGTTGGCGGCCTCGCAGGCGACCAGCTTGGCGTGGGACACGGCGTGCGACGCGATTTCCTGGTTGTGCGCCACGGCGTAGGCCGCGCGGTGCACCGGCGCCTTCGCGTACTCCAGGCGTACCGCCACGTTGGCCATGTGGTGCTTCACCGCCTGGAAGCTGCCGATGGGCTTGCCGAACTGCTGGCGCTCGCTGGTGTACTGCACGCTGATATCGACCATGCGCTGGGCCAGGCCGAGTGCCTGCGCGGCCGCGCCGAGCGCGCCGCGGTTCAGCGCGCCCGCGACAAGGCAGCGCGCCTCTTCTCCTGCGGCGACGGTGGTCGCACCTGCGCCGAGCTCCACGGCGTAAAGCCTGCGCGAGGGGTCGACCGACGCGTTGTGGCGCAGGGTGACCTGCTCCTGCGTGGCCGCAACCAGTTTGTCGCCGTCCTCCAGCAACAGCAGGTCCGCGACGTGCGCATCTTCGACGAGCATGTTCTGTGCGATACCCACAATGACCTTCGCCTCGCCCGCCGCGATTTTCGGCAGCCACCGGGCAGCAAGGTCGCCTCCGACCTGTTGCAGCAGCGGTACCGCGACCAGCGCGGTGTGCACCAGCGGCTCGGGCAACGCGACATAGCCGCACTCCTGCGCGAGCAGCACGAAGTCGAGTTCGTTCATGCCAAGGCCGCCGTGTTCCTCGGCGACGGTCATGCCGGTGAGGCCCAGCTCCGCGAGCTGCGCCCACAGGACGTCGTCGCGGCCGCTGTCGGACTCCCAGCTCGCGCGCACGCGCTCCGGCGTGACCTCGTTCGCGAGGAAGTCGCGAACGGAGTCCTGGAACAGCAGTTGATCTTCAGTAAACGTAAAGTCCATGACCCTTTCCTAGCGCGGCATGCCGAGCATGCGTTCGGCGATGATGTTTCTCTGCACCTCATTCGTGCCCGCGTAGATCGGGCCGGACTGGGCGAACAACCAGCCGTCCAGCCAGGTGCCGACGCCGACCGCGTCCGGCGCATGGGGCAGGAGCTCCGCGCGCGCTCCCAGGATGCTCATGGCCGTGCCGTGCATGTTCTGGTCGAGCTCGGACCAGAAGATCTTGTTGGTGGAGGACTCCGCGCCGATCTTGCCGCCCTTGTTGAGCCGGCAGGCAGTCTGGTAGGTCGTGAGGCAGTAGCTCTCCGCGTCGAGGTAGGAGCGGATCACCGCGTCCCTGACCGACGGGTCGCGGTCCGCAGATTCGCGGTTCTCGACATAGAGTTGCACGAGTCGCTTCGCGGTCTCCTGGAAACGCGCCGGGGAGCGCAGCATCAGGCCGCGCTCGAAACCGGCGGTCGCCATGGCCACGCTCCAGCCGGCGCCCTCGTCACCGAGGCGGTTCTGAACCGCGACTTCCACGTTGTCGAAGAAGATCTCGGCGAAGCCGGGCAGGCCGTCGAGCTGCGGGATGGGCCGCACCGTGATGCCGGGACTGTCCAGCGGCACGAGGATGAACGTCAGCCCGCGATGACGCTCCGAATCCGGGTCGGTGCGGAACATGCCGAAGCACCAGTCCGCCCACACCGCGCGGGTCGACCAGGTCTTCTGGCCGTTGATGATGTACTTGTCGCCCTCCAGCCGCGCGGTGGAGCGTATAGCCGCCATGTCGGAACCCGCGTTGGGCTCGGACCAGCCCTGCGCCCACACCTCCTCGCCCGTGGCCATCTTCGGCAGGATGCGCGCCTTCTGCTCGTCGGTACCGTACTCCATGAGCGTCGGGCCGAGCAGGAAGATGCCGTTCTGGTTTACGCGCAGCGGTGCGCGCGCCTTGTAGTACTCCTCCTCGAAGACCAGCCACTCGATAAGGTCACAGCCGCGCCCGCCGAGCTCCTCGGGCCAGGTGACCATACCCCAGCGGCCCTCGTTGAGCTTTGCCTCCCACGCGCGGTGCTGTTTGAAACCTTCCTCGGTGTCGAAGGTCTGCAGGGGCTCGGCGGGGACGTTGGCCGCGAGCCACGCGCGGATCTCTTCGCGGAAGGCTTTTTGTTGGTCTGTGTATGCTAAATCCATAGTGTTCTCACTCTCCGTCGCCCCCGCGCACGCGGGGACGACGGATGGGTGTCGTTCACACCCAACAGCTCCTTACTCCTCAAACTTCGCATCCCGCTTCTGCACAAACGCATCGCGGGACTCCTGGGAGTCACCCATCGTGTAGGCCTCCAGCGTGAAGCCCTGCTCCCAGCGGTACTTGTCTTCCAGGTTGCCGTCCTCGATGCCGGTGAGGGCTTCCTTCGCGAGCTTCACCATGGCCGGGGATTTCTCCGCGATTTTGGCCGCGATCTCGAGCGCGGTCGTCAACAGTTCATCGCGCGGCACAACGCGCTCCACGGCGCCGAGGCGGTAGGCCTCCTGGGCATCGATGAACTCGCCGGTGAAGTACATGTAACGCACCTTCTGCACGGGGAACATGCGCTGCAGGTGCGCGCCGCCGCCCATGGCGCCGCGGTCGATCTCCGGCACGCCGAAGCGCGCGCAATCGGAGCAGATGATGATGTCCGCCGCGCCCGCCATGCCGATACCACCGCCCAGCACGAAACTGTGCAAAGCGACGATCACCGGCTTCGGGTTGCGGTGGATGGCGCGGAAGGTCTCGTAGTTGCCCTTGTTCACGTCCACGATCTTCGCCGAGTCCGCCGCCAGCTCCTTGATGTCCACGCCGGCGCAGAAACCCTTGCCCGCCGCGGCTATAACGATCACGCGCACGTCATCGTTCGCGCCCAGCGCGTCGATCTCCTGCGCTATCGCGAACCAACCGGCGCTGTTGAATGCATTGACCGGCGGGTGGTCGAGGAGCATCTGCGCGATGCCGTTGTCGATGCTCGTCTTGAATGGCTTGCCCATGTGTCTGTCCTGTCTTCGAAAGTGGTTACGCGCCGGCTTCCTGCACCCGCATGGCGAGCAGCGCGAGCCGCTGTTCCGCCTCGGTCACGATGGACCCGATCAGCTGCTCACAGCTCAGCAGTTCATCGATCACCCCGGCCACCTGCCCCGATGGCAACACACCGTGCGCGGGGTCGCCGTCGACCATCGCCTTCTGGATGATCATCGGCGCGTTGGCCGACATGATCGCCTGCGCCGCCGTCATCTCGTCGTCGCGGCTCATGGCGAGCGCCGACCTGAGCAGGCCCGTAATGCTGGCGCCCGTGTGTTTGCGAAAGGCGAGGCCGTTGCGCATCGCAATCAGCAGCTTCTGCAGCGGACCGGCTTTTTCCAGTTCGGCCAACAACTCGTTCATGATCATGCGTTGCGGCAGTCCGTCCATGGCCTTCGAGACGATGATCTCGGCCGGGTTCTTGCAGTCGATGTAGCGCTGCAGCGTCTCGCGCGGCACCGGACTCTCCTGCGTCATTAAAAAGCGCGTGCCCATGGCGATGCCGTCGGCGCCCCAGGACAGCGCCGCGAGCAGGCCGCGGCCGTCCTTGAAACCACCGGCCGCTACCACCGGTACCTTGTCGCCCACCGCGTCGACCACCTGTGGAATCAGCAGCGTGGTCGGCACGGCCCCGGTGTGGCCGCCGCCCTCGCCGCCCTGCACGGTCACCACGTCGGCGCCCAGTTCCACCGCCTTGGTGGCATGCTTCGGCAGGCCCACGGTGGGCATGCACACCACACCGGCGTCCTTCAACTTCTTGATGAATTCGGGACCGGGAGAACGCGAATAGCTCACCGCGCGCACGCCGTGCTCGATAACGAGTTCGACGATGTGCGCCGCGTTGGGCTGGTACATGTGGAAGTTCACGCCGAAGGGTTTGTCGGTGAGTTCCTTCACACGCAGGATGTCGCGCTCCATCTCGCTCGCGGGAATGGTCGCGCCGGCAAGGAAGCCGAAGCCGCCGGCGTTGCAGCTGCCCGCCACGAGCTTCGGGTCGGCGACCCAGCCCATCGCGGTCTGTACGATGGGGTACTTGCAGCCGAGCAGTTCTGTCAGGCGTGTTTCCAGCATGATGCGCCCCTAGGAACGGTCTCCGGGTGGATTGTCCTTGATCTGCGCCGCGCGCTGGTTGTGCGGGTCCAGCGCCGCGATGATATCGAGCTGCTCCTGCGTCGGCGCCGCGGTGGTCGCCACGTCACCGTCCACGTGCACCGGATAGCCCGTGTTCTCCTGCACCTGCTCCACCGTGATCCCGGGGTGCAGCGAAACCAGGCGGATCTGGTGCTGCGGGCCGCCGAAGTCCATGACGCACAGGTCGGTGATCACGAGGCGGATGTCCACGTCGTCGAGGCTGTGTCCCTTCGGCAACCGCGCCGGGTTGTAGCCGATCGAGGACACAAAATCGCACTCGCCGTCCATGAACACGCGCGTGTTGTGCGACGGCACAAAGAAGCTGTTGGGGTGCGAGATCGAGTTGCCGGGAAAGCCGCGCGCGCCCAGCATCATCACCTTGGGCTGCTCGTAGGTGCCGCCGAGCGCCGAGGTGTTGGACTGCCCGTACCGGTCGATCTGCGTCGGGCCGAGCATGGCGTGGCGCTTGCCGGACCACACATTGTCGAAGATGCGCGAGAAGCCCATCCAGCTCTCTGTAGCGGGCACGAAGGCGTCCGCACGCTTGCCGAGCGGATTGGGCTCGCTCAGCATCCACGCCTCGGAGTCCGTCATCATGAGGTCGGGGTTGGTGGTCTTCATGGCGAGGCTCGCGGCCAGCCGCGGGATCACGCCGATGCCTGTGGCGAGCACCTCGCCGTCGTTCTCGAAGGCCCTGCTCGCGGCGACGATGCAGAGTTCGGCCAGGCTGTAGTCATTCGCTTGTGTCATGGTCGTTACTCCTGGCGCGGGTCAGTAGGTGGGCAGTTCGATCGAGCGGATGGCGTCGAGCCCGCCCACGTTCTTCTGGTAGTCCTCTTCACTGGCCCCGAGGAACTGGTCGAGATAGCCCTGGATGCCGTTCTCCTCCTTCGCGGAGGCGGCGTAGGCCTTGAAGTGCGGCACGTCGAAGCCGTACAGCGGTGTGCAGGAACTCGGGTGGGCGCCACCGGGGATATGCACGACACCGGTGGTCGCGGAGCGCTCCCAGTGCACGAGGCGCGCCTCGGCGGGGTTGTGGAAGAACTCCGTCGGCACCAGTTCGTCGCAGGACACGAAGGTCTTCCCGGCCGCGCGGGCATACATGTCGTCCATGTAGTGATCGGGCCCCGCGATCTGGCACACGCCGCGCTTGTCGGCCCTGTCCACGTGGATCAGTGACACGTCGAGCCTGAGCGCCGGCATAGCCACCCACTCCTTGTCGTCGTAGGGGCTGTCGATCACCTTGATGGCCGGGTTCTTCGTGACGATATCCGTACCCAGGCCGACCTCGGTCGGGATGTAGGGCAGGCCCCACGCCGCGGCCCGCAGGCCCAGCAACATCATACCTTCGTCGATCTCCATCACCTCGATGGCGCCGGTCTGGCGCGCGATGCGGAAATACGGCTCCAGCGGGATGAAGTCGAGGGAGACGAAAGCGAACACCACCTTCTTCACCTTGCCGGCGGCGCACAGCATGCCGACGTCGGCGCCGCCGTAGGACACGACGGTGAGTTCCTTGAGGTCCGAGCGCAGGATCTCGCGCACCAGCGCCATCGGCTTGCGCCGGGGGCCCCAGCCGCCGATGCCGATGGTCATGCCATCCTCGAGTTGGCTGACGACTTCCGCCGCCGTCATTTGCTTGTCCATCTCTTGCTTCCTTCTGGTTGCCTGTTAGCTGACGATCCGCGCCATGCGGTAGTCGTGCTTGATGAAGTTCACGCCCAGGGTGCTCTGCGTGCCGCGCACCCCCTCGATCACGCTGATGCGCTTGTGTACGAAGCGCGCCAGGTGTTCGGCGTTGCGCACCATGGTGATGGCGAGGATGTCGGCACGGCCGAGCATCACGCCGACGAACCCGAGCTCGCTGATCCCCGCGAGTTGCTCCGCCACTTCCCGTGTCTGGTCGGAACGCTCGACCTCAATCCAGATATAGGCCAGGGCCGCGTCGCGAAAGCGCTCGATGTTGGTGACGGCGGTGAGGCGAATCTGCTTGTTCTCTTCCATCCGCTTCACCCGGGCGCGCACGGTGCCCTCGCTCACACCCAGCGCCTCCGCGATCTCGCGGTTCGACAGGCGCGCATCGCGCGACAGGTGTTCCACGATTGCCCTGTCGCAGTTGTCCAGTTCACGATGCATGAAACGGCACCCAGTCCGGCTGGTTCTTCAGGACATCCAGCGCCAGCGCGGGCGTCAGGCGGCGCACGCCCTCGATCCCGCCCAGCCTCGTACTGATGAGTTCGCCCAGGTGCGACTGGTCGCGCGCGACGACGAGGATCTCGATGTCCTGCGCCCCCACTACCACGTTGACGGAAAACACCTCGGGGATCGCGGCCATGTCGCGCGCCACTTTCTCGGGCGCCCTGCCCTCCACCTGCACGCCGATGGCGAGCAGCATGCCGTAGCCGGCGGCCTCGATGTCGGTGACGGCCACGAGACGCATGGTGTCCGACTCCTCCATGCGCCGCACCCGCGCGCGCACCGTGTTCTCGGCGATGTCCAGCTCGCGCGCGATGGCGCGGTAGGGCATGCGGCCATCGAGGCGGAGCAGATCGATGATCGCCTGGTCGGTGTCGTCCAGGTCGATGTGGCGCGGCGTGTTGGCGAGGTCGTTCACGACTCAGCCCCGCTCCTTCAGCAACGCCTTGTCGACCTTGCCGCCCGCGTTCATCGGCAGTTCGTCGAGGAACACGACGTGGCGCGGCACCTTGTAGTTGGCCATTTTCTCGCGGGACCAGGCGATCACCGCATCGGCCGCGATATCCGCGCCCGCGTCCTTCACGAGGTAGGCCTTCGCGACCTCGCCCAGGCGCTCGTCGGGCACGCCCACCACGGCGGCGCGCTCGATGCCGGGCATGTCGCACAGCGCGTTCTCGATCTCCGCCGGGTAGCAGTTGAAGCCACCCACGATGAACATCTCCTTGAGGCGGCCGGTGATCTTCACGTAGCCGTCGTCGTCCATCGTCGCGATATCGCCCGTGCGCAGCCAGCCGTCGGGCGTGATTGTCCGGGCCGTCGCCTCCTCGTTTTCAAAGTAGCGCTGCATGACGTTGAAGCCGCGGCACCACAGTTCGCCGTCCTCTCCGCGCGGCACCTCGTGGCCGTCGGCGTCGACGCACTTGACCTCGACACCGTCCATCGCGCGACCGGAACTGTGGGAGATGCGCTCGGCGCTGTCCTCGGGCCGGCAAATGGACACCACACCGCAGCTCTCGGTGAGTCCGTAGGCGGTGACGACGACCTCGAAACCGAGCTCCTCGCGCATCCGCCGCACCAGTTCCACGGGCACGGGCGCCGCGCCCGTGACCGCGAGGCGCAGGCTGGACAGATCGTGCTTGTCCCGCTCGGGATGGGCGAGCAGCGATTGGTAGATCGTCGGCGGGCCCGGGATCATCGAGATGCGGTCGCGCGCGATCTGCGCCAGCACCTCGTCGAGGTCGAAGTTGCGCACCGGCAGGATGCAGGCGCCGCGGATGATCGCGGCCAGCCAGCCGGCCTTGTAGCCGAAGGAGTGGAAGAACGGGTTGATGATGAGGTAGTTGTCGTCGGCGCGCAGCCCGACGGTGTCGCTCCAGTTCTCGAAGGTGCGGATGTTCTGGCCGTGCGCGGTGACCACGCCTTTCGGGTTGCCCGTGGTGCCCGAGGTGAACAGGATGTCGAGCGAGTCGTCGGGCGTCAGGGCCGCTTCACGCGCCGCGACCTCGGCGGCGTCCACCTGCGCACCCGCGGCGAGGAATTCCTCCCAGGACTCGCAACCGTCGGCACGGCCCTCCAGGCAGACGATGCGCTCCAGGCCCGGCAGTGACTGCCCTGCGAGCTGTTGCGGATAGTTCACGCCGAGGAAGTCGGCCACGGTAAAGAGCATGCGCGCACGGCTCGCGTTGAGCGCGTAGGCCGCCTCGCTGCCCTTGTAGCGGGTGTTCATCGGCACCAGCACGCCGCCGACGCTCTGGGCGCCGGTCGCGGCAACGATCCACTGGTACATGTTGGGCGCCCAGATGCCGATACGATCGCCCGGGGCCAGGCCGGCGGCAATGAAGGCGCGGGCGGCCTCGACGCGGGCCGCATTGAGCTGGCTGTAGGTGAGGGTGACATCGCCATCGCGGACAGCCACGCGCTCGCCGTGGGCGCTCGCCGCGGCGGCGACCACCTGCGGCAGTGTACGCGCGCGGTATGCCTGCTCTGTCATGGATAAATCCCGCCTCGGTCGATTACTGCACCGGGAAGCGATGATAGGCGGGAATTATTCACAGTGGAAGCGTTTTTCGTAGATTTATATGCATTTTTCTACGATTTAACGACCTACTTAAGCCATATTCTGCTCAAACTACCCCTATAATACAGGCCTTTATCCGCTCTTCCGGACTTTGCAGCACAGGGAACCGGGCAAAGTGAACCTGCAGTTTTTTGATCATCCCGTCCTTGTCCGCCAACAATTCTTTCCGGATATCTTTCAATAACAGCGGCTTGCTGCGCGCAACCGACAGCTTCTCAAACCAGACAGGCCGTATCAGGTCCAGCCACTGCGCCGCCACGGCATCCCAATTCGGCTGCCGGTCGGGAGGCGGATTGCGCAACATTGACCGCAGCTCTCGAAGGTGCTCCACTTCCGCCTGCCTTCGATGGTCCGCTGCATAGTGCAGCAACTTCTCCACTATCAGCTCGAGTTCCTCCAACGCGCGCTGCTTCTTGCGCGACAACAGGCGCCGTTCAACGAGGGCAAGACGTGACAATAGCTGCTGCAGTACGCTGGCACTCGCGTTATCCAGCGGCAGGCTCTCCACCTCGCCACTAAGGCAATCACGTAGAAGAGCGGCCACCGCTGCCAGCTCGGTGACAGGCTCACCGTTCATGCCGGGGATGTATATCCAGCGCGGTGCCCCGAAGCTGCCTGCACTCAGGCAAAAAAACGCCCACGGCCGAGCCGCGCGCACCAGACTCACCCGAGAGAGCACCCGCTGTTGTACGCGCCGGTAGTGCTCATACACTTCAACAGGAACCAACGCCGACTGTCCGTGCACCAACTCGCGCGCCGGACCGAATGCGTCATCGATGCCATCCCAGGTATCCGCTCCTTCATACTCCGCTATCAGTGACTTTACCGAGGGCCGGTCAGCTCTGGATTTTTGCAGATGTTCGGGCAGCGGCATGTTGGAGCCGAGCAATTGCTCTACCGTGTCATAGCGCTCCACGAAGCGCTCATCGGATGACAATGCGAACTCCGCAGCATCGTCCGGCCACCATAACTCAATCTGCTTGTGGGGGCTGTCGAGCCGGTCCACGCGACCGGCACGCTGTTCGGCAATTCTCACCACACTGGGCATATCCAGATGCACCAGCGCGGAGGCCTGCTGCAAATTGACACCCTCCGCCAGACTGTCGGAGCACATGCCAACAAGTCCTTCTGCCTCAGACCCATGGGCGAAATCCTGCATGATCTCTGCCTTGCCCTTCTTATCCGACCCCGTCGCTACCACGACCCGTCCGTGTCCCTTGCGTGGTTGCGCCTTCAAATAGTGCAAGCTGATGGGTCGACTGTCGAATGCCAGCAAGGAGCGGTGTTTGTCAAGCAGCCGACTGAGCAGTTCGACCTTGGCCCGTTCGCGGGCATCGCTCATTTGCTCGACGAGTTCCGCAATACGTGCGTAGCGCGCGAGATCGTACTCACAAGCCTTCCGGTGCTCGTCCTCCCGCGCGAGCCACGCCGGCAGCTCGATGGCGAGCTTGTTGCGAGGCAGCTTACCCGCAATAACGCGCAACTTCTGTAGCTGGTTGCCCGACTCGGTCTGCTTGCTGAACCCGCCAATACCAAACTCTGCGCAGGCGGCTTCCGTGCCACGGATGTGCTCGATCACTGCCGCCCGCGACGAGCGCAAGCAGGACATAATGAGGTACTGCGCCAATTTTTGGGCTCCCCGCAGACGCCCCTCCAGGAACTGCTTTTCCGTATAGCCGCGACGACGCAGAGTGTCCGGCATTTCGATAGGACGGACGAAGTGGGTAACCGCGTAGAGTTCGCCCGCGAGAGACCGAATTTCGCGTGCCAATTCCCGGTCCTGTTCGGGCTCGCCCAGCGAGTAAATCTTTGCCAGATGGCGCGGAAACCGGCACTGGCGGCCGTCCTTGTCGCGATAAGCGTCGGGCTCCCGATCCACGAGGGCATTCAGGTCGCGCTTGGTACGCCGCACCGTGAACTTGCGAATCTCGCTGCGCAACTCCTGCGCGTCTTCATCAGACAGGCTGTGCTTGAGTTCACGCCCTCCCAGCATTTTCTCGAAAGCTGACACAATCTCGGGTGCCAGGTTGTCTGCCCCCAGCAGATTGGCGATGCGCACGAGGTCCGCCACGCCCTTGTTGATGGGCGTCGCAGTAAGCAGTACCACATGGTCCGCGATATTGCGCAGCAGATGCTGCGTGCGCGACGACTTGGCATTGAGAAAATTGTGCCCCTCGTCCACACAGAGAATCTGTGCGCGCTTGAGCGTGTCGACTACATGATCGTGGCGCCGCGAGGTAGACATACTGAGCACACCCTGCGACAGGGTCTCCATCGATACGCCTGCCAGATTGGACTCGCGCATCCAGTCCTCTTCCACCGCCGGCGGGCAGATCATCGCAGCCTTACCCCTGCGCATACGGCCATCCCTCAACACCTGATCCGTCAGGGCGCCGACCAGATAAGTGCCCATCCGGGTCTTACCCGCGCCGGTTGCATCGGCGATCAGCACGCTGCCCTGATTGGACAGCACATACAACGCCTGCGCGATGCCCTGCTTCTGCGAGGGCCACAAGCTGCTCGCCTGACTGAGATAATCCTCCCGCAGATAGCGCTCTGCCCACTCCCCTTCAAGGAGTTCAGCGCAGGCCCGTGCGAGCGCCTCCGTCCAGTCCACGACCTGCAGCAGCTTCTCCAGCAACGCAATCAATGCGCTGTTGTAGTCTCGACCGAGCCGCCAGTAATTCTCAGCCACGGCCACGGTTTCAGCGTAGCGCGCTCGCTCCCTGGCCCGACTGAAGCGGGCGTTGGCTTCAAACTGGTACTGCATGCCCGGGTCGGTGAAATTGGAGGAGCCGAGTGTCGCCGCGTCATCGCCGATGTAAATCTTGGCGTGCAGCCGTGTGCCACCCGGCATGTAGCGGGCCTGCACCTGCCCTGACTTCAGTAATTCGACGCTGCGCACAATGTGCGCTGAATGCAACAGCGAAATGCCGCGCTCCAACCAGTACTCCTCCGCCTCCTGCACGAGGTCCAGGGAACGGGCCCGCACGCGCAAGGCGCGCGAGGGGAAGGGCTCGTGTCCGAACAGCAGTCGCACCTGGGCATCCTGACGCTGTGCGCTCGCCTCGCAGATAAACGCCACGATTCTGTCTAGCGAGGCATAGCCGGTGACGATGAAGGGGTGTTTACTGCCGTACAGATCGGTCAGCTGCACCGTGCGCTGCACGGTCTGGCGGTGCGGAATGTTGAGCGGAAAGCGCTCGGCCGGAGGATAGTCCTGCCGCTCGGCGTCGCGGTCAGCGGCGCTGTCCTGATCGAACAGGTCCGTAAAGCGGGGCGGGTCGTGACCGCGCGACACGGGTCACACCTGCTCGGTCACGATCAACTCTTCACCCAGCATATCGATGATCTTGACCGCCACCGTGCTGCCCTGCGGCGGTGCCGGCAGCGCGTAATGACCCTCCACCAGGTCGACCTTCTTCTCCGGCAGGTCGGTGTGCGCCACATTGAACACCTCGCCGTCATAGGACGTATCGATCAATACGCAGTCCACTACAGCGCGCCAGTCGTCAATCTGGGCGCGGAACAGCCCCTGTTCCATGTTCAGGCGTTTCACGATGCTGGGCGAGTAGACATCGTTGATGTCCACCTCGACAGTATCGCCTTTGCGCCGCACCGTCACCGCGGCGGTCAGCGGCTCGTGTTTGAGGAAACCGCCGTATTTCGCATCCGTGCGCAACTCAATCAGATGGAACCTGTTCAGCGGTCTGTTGCGATTGTAAGTTTCCAGCCAGCTGCGCGCCGTGAGTTCCATGCCCAGGGCCACCAGTTCCACGTCGCGCTCCTCCTCCGGGCGGCGCCCCAGTTCCTCCTTCACGCTTTCCAGATCGAGCGGTGTGAGGGGATGATTGAAGGGGATGACCTTGACGAGCCGCTTGCCGCGTGTGCCTTCAAAGAAGCTGTCGGTGCGTGTGCGCGTGACGCCGATGAACTCGCAGGCGAGCTCCACGGCCTCGTTGTGCTGGATCTGCAGGTCGTAGTCGTTGACGCGCCACGTTGTGAAGCCGAGCTGGCATGGCAGCGCGGACGCATCTTCGGATTCCACCAGTTCGCCTTGCTTCTGCTCCGAGAGCCCTGTCTCCTGCTCGCGCATTATTTTCTGCAGGCGTTTCGCCGTTGTTTGGATGGCGCCCTTGTTGATGTCGGCGCCGATCCAGCGGCGGCCAAGTTTCTGCGCAACGGCTACGGTCGTACCAGAACCAACAAAACAGTCCAAAACCAAATCATTTGGTTGCGTACATGCTCGCACAATCCGTTCAAGCAAACTTTCAGGCTTCTCCGTGGGATACCTTACACCCCCCTTCATACGGCCTGTATCGGTCCAGATTGTCTGCAAGAGCTGCCCATTTCTTTCATCCAAGTAACTAACCCTGCAGCGCGCGGCACCCTTATCTGGATCACGTAAAAAAAACTCTCCACGCCGCACAGCTTCGTCCATCTCCTCAGGTGACTTGTATGGCCATACCCTTTTGTTTGACGGGACAGCACCTCTCCAGCGGAAACGTCTCTTGGGGTCACTGCCCTTATATGTGCAATCGTCGAGCTTGAAGCGGCGATAATCAGATGCCAAATCCTGATTCCACCGGATTACTTCGCCTCCTGGGGATTTTGCCAAACTATATTCACGCAGCGCTGCAGGAGAAAGCTCAGTAGCAACATCAAAAGAGTTGTAATTGGGCTTGCCGTGAGGAGCGTACCAATACAAGGTGTCGTGTATCCAACCCAGTCGCTGGACTGCGTCATTGTGCGGGTCAGTACGCTGCCAAACGACTTCATTTTGCAAACTTTCTGCGCCGAAAACTTCATCCAAGATACATCGCAGTAAATGATTCTTATGCCAATCGCAATGCAGCCACAACGAGCCTCCCTCCGAGAGAAGCATGCGCAGCATCAATAGTCTTTCGTAAACAAACTGAAGATAATTGTCGTTTGACCAAATGTCTGAGTATTGAATTTGCTCACCTAACTCATACTCCTCTCCCTCTAATTTGTGAACTCCCGCAACCCCTCTTAGCTCTACCTTCCGCACATAATCCGCCCCCGAATCAAACGGCGGATCGAGATAGATCAGCTTCACCTTGCCGCGAAACCCGTTGGCGAGCAGGTACGCCAGAACGTCCTTGTTGTCGCCGTGAAACAACAGGCCGCCACGCTCGAACCGGTCCGGCCAGTCGCTCCAGTCCACGGCGGTATCGTTCACCTCACCGGCGCTGAAGGACTCCACATGCTGCGCCGGATAGGCGCGCACCCGCGTGAGGGGCTGCTTGCCGACCCACGTTAGCATCGGGCGACCCTTGGCTTTGCCCACCTTGACCTGTTGCTCTTTCGCCATTGCTATCGTTTCTTCCGTGTGTTGTGACTCATTCGCCCGCTACGAAACGGCGGGTCTCGTCCAGGGCGTCCTGTGGCACCGTGCTGTCCGCGAACACCACGGTGTAAGTGAGGGTTTCCGGATTGAGTTCCTGCCAGCGCATCAGCGCCACCGCCTTGCGCCCCTCGGGCGTGATGGGCAGCTCGCCGCGCTCGTGCCGCGCGCGATCCTCGTTGAGCGCCGCACTCAGGTGGTCGTTCTTGACCTCCACGATCAGATACTTGCCATCCTTGCGCGCGATCACGAAATCCGGCGAGTAGCGGTGCCAGCGGCCGTCCTCGCCCTGGTACTCCGCGAAGAGCTCGGTCTTGCCCGGGTCGGTGAGGCCGCCGGTGAACCAGATGCCTTCTATGGCCTCTGGCCGCTCCTGGATCATACCCAACACGCGCTCAAGATAGTCCGCCTCGGGCATCGAGTCGAAGTTATAGCCCTCATAGTGGAAGCTGCGCTCGCGCGCCAGGTCCGTGTTGGCCAGCTGGTCCGCCGTGCGGTACAGGTGGTGCCTGTCTTTCGCGAAGCTGATGCGCGCTGTGTAGACCGGCACGCCGCCGCGCAACCGGCGCGCAAAACCCTCGGGCTTGACCAGCGCGAGCGCCACATCCACCTCTTCGTGCCACGCCTCATAGTCACTGGTCTGCGCCTCGATCTGCGTGCCCAGTGCTTCCAGCTGGTATTCCGGAACACCGCGCTCCGGGCCGTAGGCGGCCGACAACGCGCGATGTACGAGCGCCGTCGGCAAGTGATAATTGGCGGCCAATTCCGTCGCGGCGCCGTAGAGGGAAAATTCGGTGTCGGCCAGTTGCAGGGCATCCTCACCGCCATCCACGCGCTGCATGCTCACCCGACCCTCGCGGTTCTCCACCATGGTCCAGGTGCTGACCAACGCCCTGGGTGCCTGCACTTCTGCGGGCTCGGAGAGTTCGAGGTGCTCCAAACCCGCCGCCTGTGCGCGGCGCCGAAAGCGCAGCAACGTCTTGCGCAGCACCAGCGGCGGCAGGTCGGGCTTGCGCAGCACCACCTCCTCCTCGATGCGCTCTGTAACGTCGCGGTTGAGCGCCTCAATTGTGGTGCCGTAGGTCTCTTCAAGCTGCTTCTGCAGCAGCGCGCGGTTGCCCTTGCTGACATATATCCGCGCGGGCGTGGTGTTGCCGGGCACCTGACGCAGGCAGCGCGTGGCCGCCTGCAGCACGAAGTTGTTGGACGTTTTAAGCTTGCGCACGAGGCCGCAGGCAAACAGCGACGGGCAGTTCCAGCCCTCCGTACCCATGTTGACCAGCAGTATCACGCGATAGGGGGAATCCGGGTCATTGGCCACCCGGTAGAACTCGCGGCGGGTTTCCTCCGGAGACTTGGAGTGCACGGCCAGCACCGTGGCGGCGTCCTGCCCGGCTTGCGCCAGCGCGCTGTCCACCGCCGGGCGCAACGCATCCATCGCGTCGGTTTGTGGGAAATACAGCGCGAGTCTTGCAGGCGAGCCGTCGCGCAGGCGCACCTGCCAGTAGTCGCGCACAAAATCCGTTACGATTCGGCTGGTCAGCAGCCCCGAGTCGTCGTCATCGAGGTCAAAAACCTGGATGTTGTTCGCCACATCCTTCAACACGCCGTCCTTGATACCCTGCCCCAGGCTGTACCAGGCCACCACGTCGCGCAACGGCTGGCGCTCGAAATAGGGTGTACCGGTGGTGTTAACCACCACCTTGAGACTGGTCTCGCGGGCAAGAAAATCCACCGTGCGCCGGACTTTCTTGATCCCCTGCTCGACAAACTCCTGCTCGCCGGTGTCACGGTTGCGCTGCCATTTGCCGAGCAGTTTCTGGCCGTAGGTATGGTGAGCTTCATCGGAAAAAACGGCCAGGTCGGGCAGCGATGCGATAGTCGTGAGGCGCAGGTTGGCCTCCTCCTCGGCCTGCTCGTCCTTGCTGTCCAGATGCAGCGCGAGCTGCGCCTGGTTCGCTTTCTTGCCCGTAGGTTTCTGAATGCGGATTTTCTCGGTGTTGGTCACCACGATATTCCACTCACTGCCGCGCACCACGGGCAGTTCCTTCTCGCCATCGCGCGTAAAGGTCAGCTTCAGCGTGGCTGCAAAGGGCGCGTACATGCGCGGCGGCAGTATCTGGTCATAGGGCACGTCCGCCAGCTCGCGCAGCGATTCGATAATGGTCTTGCCAGGCGCGAAGATCAGGGCATTGCGGACGAAGGGAGCACCTTCTGCCGGGTACTCCTGCGCCATGGCGAACTCTGTCGCAGCAATTGCGCCCATCAGAATGGTCTTACCGGCGCCCATGGCGAGTGCAAAGATGTAGCTGGGATACTGCAGCGCAAAAGTTTCGCGCAGGCTTTCCAGCTTGTGCTTGCGCACAAACTCATCGTCGGTTTGAACCTGTTTGATCAACGTGTCCAGGTCGTAGTCCGCAGCCTCGAATAGCTCAGCGGAAACGCCCATCGCCGCCAGACGCTCTTTGCGCGACTCAAACAGCTTGTCGTAGAGCGCGGGTACCGTTGGCGTACCGAGCTCAAGTCGGATATACCAGTAGGTCTCGAGCGCCTGAAACTGCGCGCGTCGCAAAAAACGCAGACCACTGTCCTCCAGGCGCCCGTAATCCAACACCTCGCCGATGGCGGGAAAGTCCTCGGAGGGGTAACCGGCTTCCCGCCACTGGGAGACACGCTGGTCCAATGCCTGGTAAAGATGTGTCATGCCACGTCCCGCGAGAAGACAAAGGAATGGTCGTTGCCACCCGCCAGGCATTGGCGAGCCGCAAGCTCGAATAAAAACAGTTTTTGCTTATTCACGCCACCGCCAGTTCCGCGATCGGCACGGCAAACAGATTGTCACCGAACGGCAGCACGCTGTCGCCGTCGTACAGTACGATCCCGGCAGCAAATTGCCCCTGGCTGGCATCCTTCAGTCTGCGCAGCCCCTTGAAATCGCGCCGCGTCACCGTGGCGGACGCTTTTACTTCAACGCCTGCAACCTTGCGACCTTGCTCGATCACAATGTCCACCTCCAGCTTGTCTTTGTCGCGATAGTGGTAGAAGCGGAAATCCTGCCCGGACCAATCCGCCTGTTTGCGCAATTCCTGGTAGATAAACGTCTCCAGCAATTGACCGAGCAATGCCTTGTCCTCCCACAATGCCGCGCTACCGACGCCCAGGAGCGCGCTCGCGAGTCCGGTGTCAGCCAAATGCAGCTTCGGGGTCTTTACGAGGCGACTCAGCCGATTGCGGTGCCAGGGCTGCAGCTGTTCCAGCAGGAACACCTGCTCAAGCAGCGTCAGATATTCACGAATGGTCGGGCGGCTGATGGCAAAGGGCGCCGCAAGATCCGACGCGTTGAACAAGCGCGCCGTCTGCCCGGCTGCCAACTCCAACAGACGCGGCAGGCTGTCGAGATGTCGTATGTTGGCGATGTCCTGAATATCGCGCTGGATCAGCGCCGTGCCGTAGTCACGGTACCAGGCGGCCCGGCGCCGCTCGGATGCGCGCTCCAATGCGGTGGGGTAGCCTCCCGCGACGATCAGGGCTGCCAGGTCTAGGCCAAGCGGCTGGTGCTGCCGGAGGGCCAGCGACGTGCCCAGATCGGCGCTATCCAGGAGATGTGCCAGGAGCCGGGAACGCTTCCCCGCCACTTCACATCGGGCAAGTGGCCGCAGTCGCAGGAGCGCCATGCGCCCTGCCAGAGAGTCCGCGAGCCGTGGCAGCAACAACGCGTTGGCTGAGCCGGTCAGGATAAACCGGCCCGCCTCGCGGCTGGCATCGATCGCAGCTTTCAGACTGGTGAGAAGCTCGGGTACGCGCTGGATCTCATCGAGGATGACCTTGTGGGGCAATGCCCGGACAAAACCAACAGGGTCAGCCTGCGCAGACTGGCGCTGATTGTCGTCGTCGAAGCTGAGATAAGTATGGCCGAGCCTGCCCCCCACGTGCCGTGCCAGCGTCGTTTTGCCGCACTGCCGTGCGCCGTGGATAAACAGCGCGGGGGAGTCCTCCAGTGCCTCGAGCATCGCGGCTTCTGCATAGCGTGGGTAACGCATTGTCGCTGCCAGGTTGCCTATGCTTCCGACCAATCGTAAACAGGGTTACGTCTATTTGCAAATATATACTCGTCCAATCGAAAATATAGCGGCCACAACGATGTACCGCACCGGCATGGAATACCGCCGGGCCGGGCCCGCAGCGGACCAGAGCGCGGCGGCGGCCTACAGACCCGTCGGCTCGGATCGCCGCAATCGCGCTATCAACTCGGGAACTCAAAGCCCTTGAAAAGCTCCCGCAGTTTGGTCTTTTGCACCTTGCCAGTGGCGGTGTGCGGCAGCTCGTCCACGAACTCCACGGCCTCCGGAATCCACCACTTGGCGATCTTGCCCTCGAGGGACGAGAGCAACTCCTGCGCGGTGAGATCCTCCCCACCCGTACCTTTGACCACGATCAGCAGTGGCCGCTCGCTCCACTTGGGGTGGAAGTGGCCGATGACCGCCGCCTCTGCCACTTTCGGGTGGTCCGTCGCGGCGTTCTCCACCTCGATCGAGGAGATCCACTCGCCGCCGGACTTGATGACGTCCTTGGTGCGGTCGGTGATCGCCATGTAGCCGTCGGGGTCGATCGTGGCGACATCGCCGGTCTCGAACCAGCCCTCCTCCGCGTGGGCGTCGGAGCCGTCGAGCTTGTAGTAGCTGGAGCATATCCAGGGGCCGCGCACCTTGAGCGAGCCGAAGGCCTCGCCGTCCCACGGCAGTTCCCGCCCCTCGTCATCCACGATTTTCATTGCAACGCCGAAGATGGCCCGGCCGCCCTTCAGGCGCACCTTCGCAAACTCCTCGTCGGAGTATTTCCCGCGCTCCGCGGAGCTGTTGTTCAGCGTGCCCAGCGGGCTCATCTCCGTCATGCCCCAGCCCACGCAGGTGTCCACGCCGTAGGTGTCGAAGTCCTCCATGATGGACAGCGGACAGGCGGCGCCGCCGACCACGATGCGGCGCAGCGAGTCGACACGCTGCCCCGAAGACTTGAGGTGCGCGAGCAGGCCCAGCCAGACGGTGGGTACGCCGGCGGACAGCGTCACGCCCTCCTCGTTGATCAGGTTGGCCAGCGTCTCTCCGTCGCCCATCTTGTTGCCGGGGAACACGAGCTTGGCACCCGCGATGGGACAGGCATAGGGGTTGCCCCAGGCGTTCACGTGAAACAGCGGCACGATCGGCAACACCACGTCGCGGCGCGAGATCCCCAATGCATCGGGCATCAGCGTGGCGTAGGCGTGCAGGATGGTGGAGCGGTGGGAGTACATGACGCCCTTCGGATTGCCCGTGGTGCCGGAGGTGTAGCACAGCGCGCAGGCCTCGTTCTCCTCGATTTCGGGGAATTGGAAGTCCGCGCTGCCGGAGGCGACCAGGCTCTCGTAGCACAGCGCGTTGGGCAGCGAGGTGGCGGGCATGCTCGTCTCGGGCGCGAGGATCACCCAGCCCTTCACCCCCGGCACCTGGTCGGCGAGACCCTCCGCCAGCGGCACGAAGTCCGGGTCGATGAAGATGTACTGGTCGTCCGCGTGGTTGATGATGTACACGAGTTGCTCGGGAAACAGGCGCGGGTTGATCGTGTGGCAGACGTAGCCGGAGCAGGCGGCGCCGTAGTAGGTCTCGAAGTGGCGGTAGTCGTTCCAGGCAAGCGTGGCCACACGGTCGCCGCGCGCCAGGCCCCAGGCGGACATGCCGTCGGCGAGCTGCCGCGCGCGGGCGAAGGCCTCTTTGTAAGTGTAGCGGTGGCGCGGGTTGTCCGACGTGACGGATACGATTTCGGTGTTCGGGTTGCAGCGTTCGGCGTGCTCCACGATCGCGTTGATCGAGAGGTCCACATCCATCATCAGTCCGTTCATGGGTATCTCCTTATTATGTGCTTGCGTCTTGATGCAAATTCGCTGTACGAACTCGGGCCCCTGTAGGGTCGAATTTATTCGACGCGGGACGGTTCTTCATGCCGCACATTGTTGCTATTGACGGCCCCCGTTCCAGGTCGAATAAATTCGACCCTACACCAGCTCCCAACTCTCGTTTTCAGGAAACTCTCGTGCACGCGACTCATCGCGCAGCTTGATCAGGTGCGCCGTCAGCGAGAGCCTGGCCATCTTGTGCAGGCTTGTATCGACGTCGTCGTACACCGCCTTGACGAGTTCATCGAGGGACGCACGGCCCAGCTGCCCCATTTTTTCCACGACCTTGGCCTCGCGGCCGAGCCGGTGCGCCACGAGCCACTCCACCGCGGCCTGCGGGTCGTCGATGACCTCGCCGTGGCCCGGCGCAATGGTCTGCAGCGGGTAGTCGAGCAGTAACTGCAGCGACTCGATGTAGAGTTTCATGTCCCCGCTCGGCGGAATGATCACCACGGTGGAGCCGTTCATGATGTGATCGCCGGCGAACATCATGCCCTCCTCCTCGATGAAGAAGCAGAAGTGGTTGCCGACATGCCCGGGCGTATGCACCGCGCGCAGCGTGAACTCGTCGGTTGCCAGCGCATCGTTGTGCGACAGCACACGCTGGGGCTGGAAGGTCTCGTCCTGAAACATGTCGGTAATGACCGGGCCGCCCAGGGTCTCTGCGCCCGTCTCCCTCGCGATCGCCTGCCAGGCGGGCGAGTGATCAGGGTGCGTGTGGGTGCAGACTATCCAGCGGATGCTGTCGCCGGCGGCGGCGAGGATGGCGTCGACATGGGCGTCGATCGGCGGGCCGGGGTCGAGCACCGCGACCTCGTTATTTCCGAGCAGGTAGGTATTGGTGCCGGGGCCGGTCATGACTCCGGGGTTGGGGGCGACGATGCGACGCACCCGGTCGTTCAAGCGGAAGGGAACACCGTGATCCAGCATGGGCTTACACCAGGTTGTCTATGGCGACCTCGGGGTTGACGTCGGCGTCGTAGTCCACGCCGTCCACCTCGAATCCGAAGAGTTGCAGGAACTCGCGCTTGTAGCCATCGAAGTCGGAGCGCTCGCGCAGGTTCTGGGTGCTGATGCCGTCCCAGAGTTTCGCGACCTCGCCCTGCACCGCCGGGTCCAGCTCCTTGCGGTCGGCGCGCAGGCGGCCCTCCTCGTCCAGGTAGGGTGAGTCGCTGTACAGCGAATCGCGGAACAAGCCGTCGATCTGTTCGATGCAACCCTCGTGGCTGCCCTGCGCCTTCATTACCTTGAACAGCAGCGCGAGGTAGATCGGCATCGCGGGAATAGCGGCGCTGGCCTGGGTGACCACGGCCTTGAGCACTGAGACGCGGGCGTCGCCGCCCTTCGCGGCGAGGCGCTCGCGAATGGCCACCACACGCTTGTCGAGGTCCTTCTTCGCCGCGCCGATGGTGCCGTGCCAGTAGATGTCCCAGGTGAGCTTCTCGCCGATGTAGGTGTAGGCCGTGGTCTTCGCACCGTCGGCGAGCACACCCGCCTCATCCAGCGCCTCGATCCACATCTGCCAGTCCTCGCCGCCCATCACCGCGACGGTGTTGTCGATTTCGTCCTGGGTGGCGGCCTCGATGTGAAAGTCCTGCACCTCTTCCTTGTCCGTATTCACTCCCTTCTGCACGGTGTCGCCGCCGATGGGCTTCAGGGTGGAAGTGTGCACCTCGCCCGTCACGGGGTGCTGGCGCCGCGGCGCCGCGAGGCTGTACACCACGAGGTCCACCTGGCCGAGGTCCGCCTTGATAGTCTCGATGGTCTTGCGCTTGATCTCATCGGAAAACGCGTCGCCGTTGATACTCTTCGCGTACAGGCCGTCGGCCGCGGCGAACTTGTGGAAGGCGGCGGAGTTGTACCAGCCCGCCGTGCCGGGCTTTTTCTCCGTGCCCTCCTTCTCGAAGAAGATGCCGAGGGTGGAGGCCCCGGCGCCGAAGGCGGCCGTAATGCGCGAGGCGAGGCCATAACCCGTGGAGGCGCCGATCACCAGCACGCGCTGCGGCCCGTTCTCGATGGGACCTTTGGCCTTCACGTAGTCGATCTGGTGCCTGACGTTGGCCTCGCAGCCGGTGGGATGCGTGGTGATGCAGAGGAAACCGCGTACGCGGGGTTTGATGATCATTTACTGGTCTATTCCTGGGCCGAGAATCGAGATCACATGGCATCCCACTCTGAAGGGTCGAATTCGTAGGGTCGAATTCATTCGACCTGGCACGGAGGTTCTCAATGGCAACAATGTGCGGTATGCAGAACCGCCCCGCGTCGAATGAATTCGACCCTACAGTATGGCGCAACGCCTCGCAGAGCGAAAACGCTGAAAGTGTAGCATAGGGCCATCGCGCAACGGCAGTGCCCGCTTGTGTTCGCCGCACACTTACCGTTCAATGAACGCCCGTCAAACGCTGCAGAGACCATGAGCGATTCACCCCTGCGCTACCGCACGCCGGCGGCCTGGACGGAAACCGTCCTGGCCGACTTCGACAGTTTCCTGCAGGACCACGCCGCGGCGGAGAAGAAGGCCTCGGGTATGGCTATTTCGATGCTGTCGCACTACCCCGACAAGGTGGAACTGGTTGCCGCGATGGCGGATCTCGCCGTCGAGGAGATGACACACTACCGCGAGGTGGTGAAGTGGATACACCGCCGCGGCCTGCTCACCGCGGCCGATGAGAAAGACCCCTACGTTATCGCGTTACGCGAGTCCATCCGCCGGGGGCGCGACGAGTACCTCCTCGACCGCCTGCTCACCGCCAGCATCATCGAGGCCCGCGGGGCGGAACGGTTCGGTCTCGTGGCCGGGGCGCTCGACCCCGGCCCGCTGCAGTCCTTCTACCAGTCCATCGCGCGCTCCGAGGAGCGTCACTACACCCTCTTCCTGGAACTCGCACACGTGTACCTGGACGAGGCCATCATCGCGCCGCGCTGGAACGCGTTGCTCGATATCGAGGCGTCGATAGCGGCGGCGCTGCCCCTGCGCGCCGCCCTGCACTGAGCGCGTGCGCGACGCGGTTGCCATTCAGCGCTATGTCGAGCGCTATAGCGAAACAGGTCTGCCGGCGTGTCCGGTGCGCGGCGCGCGTTGGGAGGCTGCGCTGGTCCTCCCGGCCTACCGCGAGGATGCCACCCTGCTCGGTGCGCTCGCGGCGCTCGCGCCCGCCGCCGGGCGGGTGCTGGTGTTGCTCGTACTGAACCGTCCGGACTCGTGCGCCGACGCCGCGGTCAACGAGCCCCTGCGCCGGGCTGTCCGCTCACTCCCGCCCGCCACGGCCGGGGCGCCGCTGTACTGCCTCGCCGACGGCGTTGAGCTCTACCTGCACGATATGGACAGCCTCGGCGGCCCGCTGCCCGCCGCGCAGGGCGTCGGACTCGCGCGCAAGACCGGCTGCGACATCGCCCTGGCGTGGTGGTGTGCCGGCGCGCTGGCCAGTGACTGGCTGCACCTGACCGACGCGGACGCCACTCTGCCGCGCGACTACCTGCAGCGCCTGCGCGACGCACCGCCAGGCATCGTGGCGGCGACGTTTCCCTTCCACCATGTTGCATCGGGAGACGACAGCCTCGACCTCGCCACGGCCCTGTACGAACTGCGGCTGCACCAGTATGTGCTGGGCCTCGAGTACGCCAATTCGCCCTATGCCTTCCACGCCCTCGGCAGCTCCCTGGCTGTACGCATGAGCGCCTACTGTCACGTGCGCGGTATCCCGCGCCGCAGCGGCGCGGAGGACTTTTACCTGCTCAACAAACTCGCGAAGATCGGCCGCGTCGTGCGCCTGTCGGGCAACTGCGTGCGCCTCGCGAGCCGCGCTTCCGACCGCGTGCCCTTCGGCACCGGTCCCGCGGTCGCGGCCATACAGGCTGCGCCGCAACCACTCGCAACCACGCTCTTCTACGACCCGCGCTGCTTCGCCGTATTGCGGGCACTGCTGCGCTGCGTGCGCGACGCGGCGCGGGCGCAGGACTGGCGCGCGGAACAGGCGCTGGCGCAGGCGGGGGTCGACGCGGCCACGGCGCGACACGCCGACCGCGCGCTCGCGGCACTCGGTCTCGCCACCGCACTTGCTCACTGCCGCCGCCACGGCGCTACGCGAGCCGACTTCACGCGCCACTTCCACCTGTGGTTCGACGGCTTCCGCACCCTGAAATTCATCCACGCGTTGCGCGACGCCGCACTGCCGGACGTGTCGCTGCAGGCGCTCGCCGCGCTACAACCGGTGCTGTGGCCGACCCCGGCCGCGGACCCCGCGCAACTGCGCGCGGCTATTGCGCGCCACTGGGCGTGGCAGCGCTGACCGGCGCCCAGGGTGCCACGTTGCTGATCCACACCGTCTGGTAGGGCGCGAGTTCCAGCCTGCCGCCGGTGTCCTCGATGGGCGACCCGGATAACAGGTCGACCCAGTCAGCGGCGTCGATCAGGTTGATGTCGGCGAGATCGAGCGACTGCGGCTGCACACTGATATTGCTGATGCAGAAGATACTCTGGCGCCGGTCGGCGCTCTGGCGCCAGAAGCCGAACAGTTCGCTGCCGAGGTGGAGGGTGAACTGTGTGGCATTGGGATGAAACGCCTGTTGTGCGCCGCGCACGCGCAGCAACGCCTTCAACTCGGCGAAGGTGCGCGCGTGCTCCGACACCTCATCCTCCAGCTCGGCCTGCAACGCCTGCCAGTTCCACTGGTGCCGGTTGATCGCCCGGTAGTGCCCGGCATGTTCCAGCCGCTCATAATCATTGCGCGTGCCGAGCAGGCTGTGCAGGTAGATGCTGGGTATACCCTCGAGGCCCAGCATGATGGCGTGGGCGCACAGGAATCGCGCCATGCCGTGCCCGTCGGGACCGGCGACCGTGCCCTGCAGCGCATCGTAAAGGGCGATGTTGATCTCGTAGGGTTTGCCCCGGCCGTCTTCCAGCGCGCGGTACGAGACATGCCCGCCGAAGCGCTCCATCGTGTCGATCAGGGACTGCAGTTCATCGTCGGACAGCAGGCCCTCCGCCGGGCGCAGGCCGATGCCGTCGTGCGACGCGATGAAATTGAAATAACAGGTGCCGTCCTGCGCCGGCGGCATGCTCATCAGCCAGCTCTTCAGGTGGGAACAATCGCCGGTGACCAGCGTGTTCACCAGCAGCGGCGGCAGCGAGAAGTTGTAGACACAGTGCGCCTCGTTGGCGTTGCCGAAGTAGGACAGGTTCTCGCGGTTCGGAATATTCGTCTCCGTGATCAGCAGCGCGTCGTGCCTGGCGTGCTCCACGAGCGTGCGCAGCAGGCGCACCACCTCATGGGTCTCGGGCAGGTTCAGGCAGTTCGTGCCCACCACTTTCCACAGGAACGCTATCGCGTCGAGGCGAAAAATACGCACACCGTTGTCGAGGTAGTGGCGAATGATGGTAACGAACTGGCACAACACCTCGGGGTTGCGGAAGTCGAGGTCCACCTGGTCGTGGCTGAACGTGCACCACACGTGGCGTTCGCCGCGCACGGTGTCCACGGCGCGCAGCAGCGGCGACGTGCGCGGGCGCACCACCTCGCTGAGGTCGGCGTCGGGCGACGCGGTGAAGAAGTAGTCGCGGCCAGGCGCCTCATCGCGCAGGAAGTTTTCAAACCAGAGACTGCGACTGGAGCAGTGATTGATCACCAGGTCCGCCATCAGGTGGTAGTCGGCGGCGATGGCGCGGATGTCCTGCCAGTCGCCAAGCGCCTCGTTCACGCTGGAGTAATCGAGTACCGCAAAGCCATCGTCGGAACTCCACGGGTAAAACGGCAGGATATGCACACCCGTCAACAGACCCTCGGTGTGCTCGTCGAGGAACGCCTTGAGTGTGCGCAGGGGCTTCTCACCGTCACACAGCAGGCTGTCGCCATACGTGATGACCAGCGCGTCGTGCTGGCTCCAGTGATTGATCTGCTGCGGCACCGGCGCAATGTCCGGCGCCAGCCGCATGAGCGCCAGCAACTCCTGCGCCAGCTCCGAGTGATCCCCTTCCTCGCCGTAGATCACGGCGAGGTGGCGCTCCACCCGTTCCAGTAGCTGCGGCTGCGCCATCATACCCGCAGGCCCTCCCTCACCCGCCGAACTCGGCGTGATCGGCCTCTACCGCCGCGCTGAGCTGTTCCAGCACATCGGGTTTGGCGCTGATCACGCGGTTCCAGCTGGGGATGAACGGCCGCTCCATCGGGCTGCTGAGGAAGGCCTCCCCCGCCTTCATGATGTTTTCGGCGAACAACTCGACGGCTTTTTCCTCGTTGTGGATGTCGAGGTGCAGGCCGTTCATCAGGGCATCGTTGTGGTAGGTCTCCACGAAGTCGAGGGCGATGCGGTAGTAGGTCGCCTTCAGGGAGCGGAACGTCTCGGTGTTGAACGTTACGCCGCGCGTGGCCAGCTTGCGGAACAGCGCCTTGGCGATGTCGATCGACATCTTCGAGAGGCCGCCGCGCTCGTCGTCCTCGGACAGGTCCTGGTGTTTGTGGTCGTAGACATCCGCGATATCGGCCTGGCAGAGGCGATTGTTGGCGTAGTTACGATACATCTCCGACAGCACGCCGATTTCCAGCCCCCAGTCACTCGGAATGAGAATGTCGTTGAGCACGTCGCGGCGGAAGGAGAACTCCCCGGCCAGCGGATAGCGGAAGCTGTCCATGTACTCGAGGTACTCCATGTCGCCCAGCGTCTTCTTGAGCGCGCGCAGCAGCGGGGTGACCAACAGGCGGCTGACGCGCCCGTTGATGCGGCCGTCCGCGACACGCGCGTAGTAACCCTTGCAGAACTCGTAGCTGAACTGGGGATGCGCGACGGGGTAGATGAGCCGCGCCAGCAGGGAGCGGTGGTAGGTCGTGATGTCGCAATCGTGCAGCGCCACCGACTCGGCATGACCCGAGGCCAGGGTGAAGCCCATGCAGTACCACACGTTGCGGCCCTTGCCGAGTTCGCGCGGCGCGATGTCCAGTTCGGCCAGTTCCGCGTGCAGTGCCTGGAGTCGGGGTCCGTCATTCCACAACACGCGATGGCGCTGCGGCAGCCCGCCGAAGAACTGCAGCGCCGCGCGGTACTGGTCCTCATCCGCGCGATCCAGCCCGATGACGATTTCGTTCAGGTAGGGCACCTGCTTGAGCTGCTCGATGATGTAGGGCAGGGCCTCGCCCTCCAACTCGGAATACAGGGAAGGCAGGATGAGGCCCATGGGGCGTCGCCTGGAAAAACTGAGCAGTTCCGCTTCCACCTCCGACAGGGGTCGCTGTCCGAGGTTATGCAGGGTGGTAATGATGCCGTTCTGGTAGAAGTCCGCCACGGTTAGCTCCGTCTGCTCTTTATGTTTTGCATTTGCATTTGCAATCCCTGCGCCTAGTCCTTCAGGCCCTGCGCGCGAAGCCAGCGCGAGATGCCCTCCGCCCAGCCCACCGGCCCGCTGCCATGGGTGTAGATAACACCGGCGGAGCGCGCAACGGCAGGGTAATCCCGCTCGGGCGATCGCACCAGTACGGCGGTGTCCGCCGCCTCCAGCATCGGGATATCGTTGTCGCTGTCACCGAGGGCGACCGTGGCTGCCACGCGGCCCCGCTGCGCGTACTGCGCGCACAACCAGTTCACCGCCTCGCCCTTGTCCAGCGTGCCGCTCACGGCCAGGAAGCGACCGCCGGCCTGCACCCGCGCCCCGCTCTCTTCGAGTCGCGCGATAAACAATGCGCGCTCCCCTTCGTCACCGAGCCAGCGCACCGGTTCGCTGAACTCGCGGCGGTTCGCGCGCTCCGCCTGTTCGGGGTCCAGGCCGGTGGCCGCCGCGATGCCGCGCGTGCCCATCTGGCTGAAGGTCGCGAAGGCGCCCGGGAACTCCGCGACCAGCGACTCGAGCAACGCTGTCCAGTGCCCGCGCGGCTCGGCCAGGGCGCGCACCCAGCAGCCGTCAATGGTGCGGGTGTTGTCGGGCTGCCGCGCGAAGTACCCCTCGGGAATGCACACCGCCGCGCCGTTCTCGACGATAAACGGGCCTGCCTCGCCGAGCTGCAGCATGAGCGGCTCCAGTTCGGCCCGCGTCTTACTGGACACCGGAATGACGGGAATCCCCTTGCGCTGCAGGTGATGCAACAGCGGCCGCGCGGGCTTGAAGCTGTATGAATAATGATCCAGCAGCGTGCCGTCGAGGTCGGTGAACACCAGGTAAATGTCGGGGGAATCCCCCATCCGCGCGCACTCCTTCATTGCCGACGCACCATTGCGGGTCTATCGCACCAACAGGGTGCGCACGAGCGTCCACTATAGCGCACATTGGCCGCATATCGTCCGGGTGAAGCAGGTTTCATGCCAGTACGTGGCGGGATTCGCCCGCGCACCCATGAAGTGCAATAATGGCGCCCGTTCGCGGCTTGCGCCGCGAGTCCAGCATTATCCGGAGCAGGAGCACCGATGCCGTGAATACCGCCTCCCCGAATGTGGACCCGCAATGGCGCGAGGTCATGAACCGCGGCTTCAACGGTGCGCGCCGGGGTGACTTCGCGGAAGCGCTGCAGTCCTTCGACACGGCCGTGAAGCAATGGCCCCAGTACATCGAGGGCTGGATCAACCTCGGCTCCAGCCTGCTACAGTGCCGCCAGTTCAACGCGGCCGCCAACGTGCTGCACGAGGCCGTACAGCGCGCGCCCGACAATCCCTTAAGCCACGCCATGCTGGGCGACGCCGTGCGCATGCTCGGCAAGCGCTACCTCGCGCTGGAATACTACGAGAAATCGGCGGCGCTGCAGCGCACGCCGGACATCCTCAACCGCATGGCCCTGTTGCGCGGCACCATGGGGGAGCTCGACACCGCGCTGGCCCTGTTCGATGAAGCGCTGGCCCTGGCACCCGATTTCCGCCTGGCGCGGGTCAACCGCGCCACCCTCTACAGCGAGCGCCGCGAATTCGACCGGGCCACCGCGGAGTTCAACGCACTGGCCGCCGGGCAATTGCCGCCGGCGGAGCGCGCTGTCGTGGAGTCCGGCCTGGCCGCCATCTCCGAGTATCACCGCCTGGACGATGCTGTCCGCGCCCTGCGCGACAGGGGCGACTTCTCGCCACTGGAGGCGGCAGTCGCCGACCTGCCGGAGCACGCGCAACACATTGATAACGCGGCGCTGCAAACGGTGGTCACCTACGCGCGCCGCCTGTGCGAGTTCAAACTGCCCGATGTCCCGTTGCCCACGGAACTGCCCGATGACTGGCCGCTGATCGAGGCACTGCACATGGTGCCTCATGTCCACAGCGTCGACGAATTCCTGCCCCTGCGCTCGCGCCAGTGGGGCGACGTAGAGCCGGGGTCGGAACGCCACCAGTCGCTGGTGATGGAGCCCTCAATCGAGGCGGCGCTCGATTGTCGCGACGACATGGGAGACCCCGTGCGCGCGGAGGTGCACCTGCGCCACTGGCACGCGCTGTGCACGCGCGATATTCCGCACTTCATGCCGGGCCACTTCAAATACTCGCAGAACGGTTCGGCGCGCAACCCGGAGTTGCCGCGCGTCGACCCGGCCTGCGCCAGCAGCACCGTGCAACACTTCATCCGCGAAATTTACCCCACCGCGCCGCCGGGGTTCGGCCGCGCCATGCTGGTCTTCCTCGCGGTGACGGACCTGCACCCGTTCGCCGACGGCAACGGCCGCGTGGCGTTCACGTGGATGAACCGCGAACTCGCGTGGGCGGGCCAGATGCCCGCCCTGTTTTCCGAACCATTGGGTTTCAAGGGTGTGCTGGGTGATGCGCTGCGCGACGTGCGCAACAACGGCGGCGACCTCACCCCCATGATTGCCGCGATCCGCGCCGGGCAGGAGCATGCCCACGGATTCTGCGCGGAACTGGCACGTCGATGAGTTCCGACCGGCCTTCCGGCGCCCCGGCAGAGGAAACGGGGACCCCGGACACGGAAGACCAATGGCGTGCCATCATGGCCGCCGGTGGTCGCGCGGCGCAGGGCGGCGACATGGCCGGCGCACTGCAGGCATTCGATGCCGCCGTAAAGCTGTGTCCGGAGCGCATCGAGGGCTGGATCAACCTCGGTTCGATGATGGTGGAGTGCCGGCAGCTACAGGCGGCGGTCAATGTCCTGATTGAGGCGTTGAAACTGCAGCCGGACAACATGGTCGCGTACATGATAATGGGTGACGCCCAGCGGCTGCGCGGCGAACGCACGATCGCCCGCCAGTGCTACGAACGGGCCGTTGAGCTGGAACGCACGCCCGATGCCCTGAATCGACTGGCCTGCATGATCAGGCACCTCGGCGAGCACGACGCGGCCATGGCCCTCTACGACGAGGCACTCGACAAAGACCCACAATTGAGCATCGCACGGGTCAACCGCGCCACGCTGCATGTCGCCATGGGACACTACGAGGAGGCCGCCGAGCAGCTACAAGCCCTGCGTGGGCAGAAGCTGCCGCCGATGGAGGCACGGGAAGTCGCGTCCTGCACGACCGCCATCGGTGAGTTCCGGCGCCTGCGCGACCTGATCGATCCGCTGACCCCCTCCTCCGACCTGGGACCGCTGGAAAGTGCCCTGCGCGACCTCCCACAGGAGGCCAGGCCGGTCGATCGCCGCGCGCTACAGACCATTGCCACATACATGCAGCGCGCCGGCGACCTGTCTGTCACGCGGCGCGAACTGGACACGCCGCTACCCGACGACTGGCCGCTGATCGAGGCCATGCACATGATTCCCTACGTGCACTCGGTGGACGACTATCTCGCCTACCTGCACAACCCGCCGGCGGCTGACGCCGACTACGATATCGAGCTGCACCAGTCGCAGAATATGGAAGCGGCCGTCATCGCCTGCCGCGCCAGCCGCGGAGACCTGGCCGACCCTGTCCGACTGGAGGCACACCTGCGCCACTGGCACCGGCTGTGCTGCGACCGGGTCCCCGGCTTCCAGCCCGGCCACTTCAAGTACAACCGCAACGTCGATTACCGCAACCCGGACATGGCGCTGGTAGACCCCGGTGCCGCCAGCAGCACATTCCGGATAGCCGCCGAGAAGGCCTACCTGCACGCTCCCCCGGGCGTCATACGCGCCGCTATCGCGTTCCTCATCGTGGGGGACCTGCACCCCTTCAACGACGGCAATGGCCGCGTCGGGATGGCCTGGCTGAACCGCGAGCTTGAATGGGCCGGGGAAATGCCCGCCGTGTTCGCTCTGCACCTGGGAGCAAAGGGTGAATTCGGCAAGGCGCTGTACACCGTACGCACCAACGGCGGGGACCTGACGCCGATCCTCGAGGCCATTGGCAAGGCCCAGGATTACGCGAAACGCTTCTGCGCGGAGTTGGCCGAGAAGCGCCGTACGTAACATCGACTGCGCCCCCGCAACCAGGGTCGGGCAAGGCAGCGCGAGCGGCGCAAAGCGCCGCAGACACCACTACATACTCAGGTGACGGATGTCCGACAACAGCTCGACGACGCGGCTCAGGAAGCGCCCGCCGTCACCGCCGTTGACCACGCGGTGGTCGTAGGACAACGCCAGGGGTAGTTGCCTGCGCGGCTCGAACTCGCTGCCGTTCCACACCGGCCGCACCGCGGCATTGGATACACCGAGGATGCCGACCTCCGGCGTGTTCACGATGGGGGTGAAACCGGCGCCGCCGATATTGCCCAGGCTCGACACGGTGAACGTACCGCCCTGCATATCGTTCGGCGTGAGCTTGCGATCACGCGCCTTGCCCGCCAGCTCCAGTACCTCGGCCCCGATTTCCCAGACGGACTTGCGGTCCACGTCACGCAACACGGGCACCACGAGCCCGGCCGGTGTATCGACCGCCATACCGATGTGCACGTACTGCTTGAAGACCAGTTCATCGCCGCCGGCGGCCAGTGAACTGTTGAGCCTGGGGTTTTCCTTCAGCGCCACGGCACAGGCTTTCAATACGAAAGGCAGGGGACTCAATTTCACGCCGCGGCGCTCCATCTCGGGCTTCAGTCCCTGCCGAAACGCCTCCAGGTCGGTGATATCGGCGTCGTCGAACTGCGTGACATGCGGCACGTTGAGCCAGCTGCGGTGCATGTTGTTCGCGGTCACCTTGTCGAGCTTGCTGCGCTGCGTGACCTCCACCGGGCCGAACTTGCCGAAGTCCACCTCGGGCACCTCGGGGATCGCGGCGCCGCCACCAGCGGCTGCGCCCTCCCCTGACAACTGGCCCGCGACGAATTGCTGGACATCTTCTTTGAGGATGCGGCCGCTCGGTCCCGTGCCGGTCACCTTGTCGAGCGCCACGCCGAATTCGCGCGCGAGCTTGCGCACGGCCGGCCCGGCGTAGATGCCGCTGCCCGAGGCGGCCGGCGCCGCGGCGGGTTTATCGGCTGCCGCAGCGGGTTTATCGGGTGCCGCGGCGGGTTTATCGGGTGCCTTGGCGGGTTTATCGAGTGCCGTGGCGGGTCTATCAGGCGCTGCAGCGGGTTTATCGGGCGCCGCTTGCGCGCCGGGTGCGCCGCCGCTGACCTTGAGTCGCGCGACCGGCGAACCCTCGGTGAGCTCATCGCCCACACTGACGAGCATCTCCTGTACGGTGCCGCTGGCCGTGGCGGGAATTTCCATCGACGCCTTGTCCGACTCGAGGACGATAAGGCCCTGGTCGACCTCCACGCTGTCGCCGACCGCCACGAGCAACTCGATGACCTCCGCGCCCTCCGCGCCGCCGATGTCGGGCACGGCGACCTCCACGATTGAATCACCGCCTCCGTCAGACGCAGGTTCCGGTTCGGGTTCAGGCGCGGCGGCAGCAGGGGCCGACGCCTCTTTTGCCGGCGCGGGGGCCTCGGCCTGGTCGGACTCCTCCGCTTCACCACCGACCTCGATGCGCACCACCGGCGCGCCCTCGGCCAGTTCCTGCCCCTCGCTCACCAGCAACTCCACCACCGTACCGGCCTCCGTGGAGGGAATTTCCATGGAAGCCTTGTCGGACTCCAGCACGATCAGCCCCTGGTCGACAGCGACGGTATCGCCCACCGCGACGAGCAACTCGATGACCTCGGCACCTTCCGCACCGCCGATATCGGGTACCACCACCTCTTTTACGGACATGCGCTACTCTCCCTGTCAGGCCTTGAACGGGTCAATCTTTTCCGGATCGATGCCCAGTTGCCCGAGCGCCTTTGTCACCACGCCGCGCTCCACCTTGCCCTCGCCCGCCAGTGCCGCAAGCGCCGCGACGACAACGTATTCGCGCCGCACCTCGAAGAACTCGCGCAGCTTGCTGCGCGTGTCGGAGCGCCCGTAGCCGTCTGTACCGAGCACGGTGTAGCTGGCCGGCACGAACTCGCGAATCTGCTCCGCGTACAACTTCATATAGTCGGTAGCCGCGATCACGGGACCCTCGGCATTCGCGAGCTGCTGCGTAACATAGGGAACGCGCGGCTCCGCTTCCGGGTGCAGCATATTCCAGCGCTGTACTTCCTGGCCCTCGCGCGCCAGTTCGTTGACGCTGGTCAGGCTCCACACATCCGCCGCGACGCCGAAGTCGCTGGCGAGCATCTCGGCCGCGGCCTCCACCTCGCGCAGGATGGTGCCGCCACCGAGCAACTGCACACGGAGTTCGCCTGTCGCGTCGGACGCGCGCAGGCGATACATGCCCCTGATGATGCCTTCCTCCGCGCCCTCGGGCATATCGGGATGCTTGTAGTTCTCGTTCATCGTGGTGATGTAATAGAACTTCTTCTCGCCCTCCTGGTACATGCGCCGCAACCCGTCCTGGATAATCACGGCGAGCTCGAACGCGTAGGCCGGGTCGTAGCTGACACAGTTCGGTACGGTGCTGGACAACACTAGGCTGTGCCCGTCCTGGTGCTGCAAGCCCTCGCCGTTGAGCGTGGTCCGGCCCGCCGTCGCACCGATAAGGAAGCCCCGCGCCTGGCTGTCGCCGGCGGCCCAGGCGAGATCGCCGATACGCTGGAAGCCGAACATCGAGTAGAAGATGTAGAACGGCACCATGGAGTAGCCGCTCGTGCTGTAGGAGGTCGCGCAGGCGATCCAGGAGGAAAACGCGCCGGCCTCGTTGATGCCCTCCTCGAGGATCTGGCCTTTCGTGTCCTCCTTGTAAAACATGATCTGGCCCGCGTCGTGGGGTGTATAGCGCTGCCCGACCGAGGAGTAGATGCCCAGCTGCCGGAACATCCCCTCCATGCCGAAGGTGCGCGCCTCGTCCGGCACGATGGGCACGATGCGCTCGCCGATCTGCTTGTCTTTTACGAGCGAGGACAGGATGCGCACGAACGCCATGGTGGTGGAGATCTCGCGCTTGCCGGTGGCCTTTAACTGGTTGGCGAAGGCCGACAGCGGCGGCACCTCCAGCGGCGGTACGTCGTTTCTCCTGGAGGGAATGGCGCCGCCGAGGGCCGCGCGCCGCTCGCGCATGTAGCGCAATTCCGGGCTGTCCTCGGCGGGTTTGTAGTACGGCACGTTCTCGAGGTCGCTGTCGCTGATGGGTACGCCGAAGCGGTCGCGGAAGGCGCGCAGGCTCTCGTCGTCGAGTTTTTTCAGCGAGTGGGTCTCGTTGTCGGCCTCGCCTGCGTCGCCCATGCCGTAGCCTTTCACGGTCATGGCGAGGATAACCGTGGGCTTGACGGTCTCCTCGACCGCGCGGGCGTAGGCCGCGTACACCTTGTAGGGGTCATGGCCGCCGCGATTGAGGTACATGATGTCCTCGTCGGACAGGTCGGACACCAGTTCGAGCAGTTCGGGATACTTGCCGAAAAAGTGCTCGCGCGTGTAGGCGCCGCCGTTGTACTTGTAGTTCTGCAGTTCGCCGTCGCACACCTCGTCCATGCGCTTCTGCAGCAGGCCGGTTTCATCCTTGTCCAGCAACGGGTCCCACTTCCGGCCCCAGATGACCTTGATGACATCCCAGCCCGCGCCGCGGAACACGCCCTCCAGTTCCTGGATGATCTTGCCGTTGCCGCGCACCGGGCCGTCCAGTCGTTGCAGGTTACAGTTCACCACGAAGATAAGGTTGCCCAACTGCTCCCGTCCGGCGAGCGCGATCGCGCCGAGGGACTCGGGTTCGTCCGACTCGCCGTCACCCATGAAGCACCAGACGTTGCGGTCCTGGTGATCGACCAGCCCGCGGTCCTGCTGGTACTTGAGGAAGCGCGCCTGGTAGATCGCCTGTATGGGACCGAGGCCCATCGAGACGGTGGGAAACTGCCAGTAGTCCGGCATCAGCCAGGGGTGGGGATAGGATGACAGGCCGTTGCCGTCCACCTCGCGCCGGAACTGTTCGAGTTGTTGCTCGCTGATGCGCCCTTCCAGGAACGAGCGCGAGTACATGCCCGGCGCACTGTGGCCCTGGTAGAACACCAGGTCGCCGGGGTGGCCGTCCTCGGTGCCGCGAAAGAAGTGGTTGTAGCCGATGTCATAGAGCATCGCGCTGGAGGAAAAGCTGGAGATGTGCCCGCCCAGGCCCTCCTCGTTCTCGTTGGCGCGCATGACCATGGCCATGGCGTTCCAGCGCACGATCGAGCGAATCCGGCGTTCCATGAACAGGTCGCCGGGCATCATCTTCTCCTCCTCCGCGGGGATGGTGTTGCGGAATGGGGTGACGGTCGCGCTGGGCAGGCGCAGCCGGGAACTCATCGCGTGCTTGGCCAACTCCAGCAGCAGGAAAGAGGCGCGCGCCCTGCCCTCGTAGCGCACGACCTCGTCGAGCGCGTCGAGCCACTCCCGGGTTTCAACAGGGTTGGTATCTTCGTTCATGCCTTCCTCAGCTCCTGCGAGAACGTGGCATTCGCGCTGTCGTCCTTATAGTTCTTTAATGCAACTCACCAGCGAAAATTCACCACAAATCCATTTAATACAATACGTTACTGGAATCAGGCTGACTTCCAGGGGCCGGATTGCGGGTGCGGCACACAGCCAGTGTACTCCAGGGGTGGGAGTGTTGCTATGCAGTTCCAAAAGCGAACTTAATACGTGCGAACTCCACCGTCACCCCCGGTTTGCCCGTCGCCCCGCCGTTACCACTCCACAGTATAGGTGCTGTGTCCGGACTTGAGGTCTTCGGCGTTGTCGAAGATCGCGCCGCTGGTGTCGGGAAACGTGCCCCAGCGGCCGGGAGCGAGCACCTGCAGCGATCGCCGCTGCTCGAGGAAGGTCTGCCGGTAGTAGGCGCTCCAGTCTTCGAGCGACAGGGCGCGCACCGCCTCGGCGAGGTGGTTGCGGCTGTCGAAATCCAGCCTGCGCAAGTTGATCGCGCGCCAGTAGTAGTCGGCGCGCTCGCGGATGTTCTTGTCGGGACGCAGGATGTCGCTGACGAGCGCCTCCTTGTGCCGCGCGAACTCCGCCTCGTCGAGGGACGGCAGCACGCCCTGCATGTAGGTTGCCATGGCGTCTTCGAGCGCGGGGGTGTCGGCCACGGGCGACTGGATCAGCATGACCAGACCGGGCACATTGAGCTGCGTCCAGGAGACCGCGGTGACCACATAGCCGAGTTGCTGCTCGGTACGCAATTCCTGGAAGAACCCGGACTTCATCACCTGGCCGGTAAGCGCGGTGGCCGCGCGGTCGGTCCAGCTCGTGCCGCGCCCCTGCAGGTACCACGCGAAGACCGAATCGTCGTGGGGCACGGCGACGCGGTACTGCAGCGATTCACCCGGCGCGATGCGCAACAACTGCTCCGCGGGTACGTCGGCGGGCGCGGCCGGCAGGACCTGTGCCAGCAGCCCCGCCAGGGCGTCGACCTCCGCCGCTTCGTAGTTGCCGAACACCAGCGCCTCGGCCGAGGCGTGCTGCCAGAATTCGTTCACCCAGGCGTTCAGCGCGTCGAGGTCGATCTGTTCCAGAGCCGCGATATGCGCGGGTTCATCCCAGCGACCGTAGTGCAGCGCTTCGGACAGGTCCGCCATCACCTGTGAGCTGGGGCGCTGGGCCACGCTGTTCCGGAGGCCGCGGATCATGTCGAGACGCACGTTCTCGAAGCGCCCGGGATCGAAGGCGGGCGCCTTTACCGCCGCCAGCAGCCGCGACAGCAGGAGTTGCTGCTTGTCGTTGTACCCGGACACGCGCACCGACAGGCCGCGCGGCAACTTGTGGATGCTGAAACCGAGCCCCGCGAGTTGCGCCGGGTAGGCGAACTCGTTGACCTTGTCCGTCAGGAGCGCGGCATACAGCGCCGCCTTCGCGCTCGCGTCCACACTCGAGTTCACCCCCGGCGCGCGAAACCCGATCTGGATCACGCCCTTGGGCAGCCGGAACTCGTCGTCCTGGCGGAACCAGATTTCCTGGCTGGCCGATGCGTGCGCGAGCACGGGCACCGCCGGGCTGTCATCCGGAAGCTCCGCCAGCGCGAGGTCGTCGGCGATGAACTCGTTGGCGGCGGGCAGGTGCAGGGCCGCGAGCGCGGGATCATTCGCCCCGATGACGGTGCGCTCTGTGGCCAGCGGCGCCACCGAGTAAGGCACGGCGTAGAACGGTGACTCCAGGTCGCCCTGGACGCTCGCGTCGCTCAGCGTTACCAGGACGTTGTCCGGATTGATGCGCTCGATGAGGTCGGCCAACTGCTCCGCATCGTACCTGTCCATCCGGTAGGGGCCGCGCAGCGTGTCAACGGGTGGGTAGTGGTGCATGACGCTCGCGAGTTGCGACACGTAGCCCATCGGGCTCCGCTCTTCCTTGAAGCGGAAGCTGAGTTCCGCCAGCTGCGCCTGCTCGTCGAACAGCCAGCGCTGCGGACCCGCGTCGCGCAGCAGGTCGATGTAGGCGAAAAACAACTGCATCACGCGGTCGGGGTTCGCGGCGCCCTTTTCGGTGAGCGCGATACCGACGCTGAACAGCGAACCGCCGCGCCAGGCGATACCCGTGCCGGCCGACAGGCTCTCGGCGAGGCCCTCGGCCTTGAGCTGCGACAGGAGACTGCCCTCCCCCTCGTGGCCCACAAGGTTGCCGAGGTAGCCCAGCGGCTTGGCGCGGTAGTCCTTGCGATACTCCGGCACCGGGAAGGACAGGTCGAGCTGGCGCTCCGTTGCCAGCGGCTTGACCTGCACGAACAGCGGCAGGCTGCCGGGGGCGAACATGGGCTCATCGATCGGCGCGGGCTGCAACCGGCGATTGGGCACCGGGCTGAACATCGGCACCACGAGACTCTCCAGTTCGTCGAGCGATTCCGCGCCGAGCACCGCGAGGCGCATCACGTTGGCGGAATAGTGTTTGTCGTAGAACGCGAGCAGTTCGTCGCGCACCGGGGAGTCCTCGCGATCGGCCAGCGTTTCGAGGCTGCCCACGGTGAACTGGCTGAAGGGGTGCTCCGGGTTCATCACCGCCTGCAGCACATCGAGGCCGCGGCGCGGGTCGCTCTTCAGGCCCATCTGGTATTCCGCCTCGACCGCGTTTTTCTCGCGGTCCACGTATTCGGCGTCGAAGCGCGGCGCAATGAAGAACTGCGCGAACCGGTCGAGTGCGCCCGGCAGGAACTCCGCCGTCACGGAGAAGAAATAATTGGTGTTCTCGAGGCTCGTATACGCGTTGTGGTTGCCGCCGTGCTGCGCGAGGAAGTCGGTATAGTCGGCCGCGTCCGGGTACTTGTCGGTCCCCAGGAAGAGCATGTGCTCGAGGAAATGCGCCAGGCCGGCGCGCCCGGGCGGGTTGTCGCCGCTGCCCACCATGACATCCAGCGCCGCTGCCGCCTTGGGCGTGTCCGGATCTGACACCAGCAGCACCTGCAGGCCATTGTCCAGTGTCAGCATGCGGTAGGCGTAGTCGTCGCTGGGACTCTGCACCGGTTGCTGGTCGGGACCACGCAGTACGGCGCAGGACGCGACCAATACAGCGAACAGCAGGCCAGCGAGGGCGCGCGCGGCCCGTCGGTTCAACTCGGGTGACATCAATTACTCCATCAAGTTCAAGGTTGCTCGGCGAGCTCCGGCGGCGGATCGTCCCGCGTCGGCCAGGCGTTGATAATTGCCTTTACCAGGGTGGCGAGGGGGATGGCGAAAAACACGCCCCACATGCCCCAGATGCCCCCGAAAAACAACACCGCGAGGATGATCGCAACGGGATGCAGGTTCACCGCCTCGGAAAACAACAGTGGTACGAGTACGTTGCCGTCCAGCGCCTGGATGACAAGGTAGACACCGAACAACCAGTAAAAATCCGCGGAGAATCCCCACTGGAAAACCGCCACGACAACCACCGGTATGGTGACCAGCGCCGCACCGATGTAGGGAATGATCACCGACAGGCCCACCAGCAGACCGAGCAGGGCGGCGTAGTTGAGGCCGAGCCAGACGAAGGCGAAATAGGATACGCCGCCGACGATCAACACCTCCAGCACCTTGCCGCGGGCGTAGTTCGCGAACTGCTGGTTCATCTCCGTCCAGATGCGGCGCAACAGGGGCCGGTTGTCGGGCAGGAAGCCACCCAGCCAGTCGAGAATCTGGTCGCGGTCCTTCATGAAAAAGAACACCAGCAGCGGTATCAGGATGAGGTAGACGAGGACCGTGAGAATCCCGGGAATAGACGCCAGCGTGGTGGTGACGATGCGCTGGCCGAAACTCGCCAGCTCCGCCTGCGCGAGGCCGACGATCTCGCTGACCTGCTGCTTGGACACCACATCCGGGTAGCGCTCGGGCAGGACGACGAGCAGCTGGCGCAGCTCGTCCAGCATGCGCGGCATCTCGCCGACCAGGCTCACGGTCTGGCGCCAGACCAGCGGCAGCAGGCCCAGGGACACGCCGAAGAAAACACCGATAAAGACGAGGAAGGCAACCAGCACCGCCAGCAACTTTGGCAGCCCCAGCGTCTGCAGCTGGTTCGACAACCCCTGGGCGAGGTACGCGAGCACGATGGCGGCGAGCACGGGTGTCAGGATGTCGCCGATGGTGATGAGCAACAGGACCGCGGCGGCCAGCAGCACCAACAGGAGCACGGACTCCTCTTCGAAGAGGTAGCGCCGGTACCACTTGTTGAAAATTTCCAGCACGTGATGAAGCCCCCATCAGACCCTGGACCCTGATTCCCCCGGGGCCCGCTGCCTGCCTATTATCGCCAACGGCCATGATAATGAAAGCGAGGCGCGCCGCGCCTGCCCACAATTGCCACTTGCGACGGTCAGGATGCCCGTGGAGGGCGCCGGCCGCGCGCCGCCGCGATAGCGCGCCGCTCGACCCCGTACCAGGACAGGCTGGCGAACACGAGGCTGGCAGCGAGCATGGCGAGCGTCAACCAGAAGAAGGGATAGCCCTCGTAGTCGCGAAACAGGGCCGAGTCCAGCAGCCACCGCCCCGCCGGGTAGTGCCACAGGTAGACGCCGTAGCTGACGGTGCCCAGGTAGAACACCGCGCGGTTGGCAAGCAGCGCGTCCAGCACGCGCCAGCCGAGCGCGCAGCCCAGCAGCAACACGAGCACACCCAGGCCGAACAGCGGTGTCCACAGGTAGTGTATGGCCGCGCCCTGCCAGTAGACCATGAACTGCGCCGCCATCCAGCTGCCCAGGGCGAAGAACAGCGGGGGCGCCAGCCACACCAGCGCCCCCACCACGCGGCGATAGGCGGCACTGGCGCGCAGCTCGACAAAGTAAACATGCAGCACCGCGCCGGCCATGCCCAATCCGAACGTGTCGAGCGACCCGGGCAACTGGTAGGACAACATCGGCGTGGGCCCAGCGCCACCGACCGAGCTGACCACGAAGTAACGCCAGGAGGCGCTCGCGATGAAGCAGAACCCGAGCAGCAGCCACAGGCGCCGCGGCGCCGCAAGCGCGGACAACACGGGCAGCACCAGGTAGAACGACAACTCTATCGGCAGCGTCCACCAGACCCCGTTGACAAGGTACGGCGAGCCGACCCCGACGGGCGGCGGCACGAAGAGCATCAGCAGGTACTTGAGCAGTTCGTCCCAGCCGAACAACATCTCGCCGCCCAGGTACAGCCCGAGGAGCACAAGCAACGTGAGCTGCAGGTAGTAGGCCGGGAACACGCGCGCGATGCGCTTGCGCAGGTAGGCACCCAGCACAGGGCGCGCGCCCAGGCCCAGGTTGTACCGCGCGTAGGGCAAGGTGAGCAGGAAGCCCGACAGCACGAACAACACGTGCACGCCGGCCCACCCGATGGAAAAAAACACGTGTACCCGCAGATCGTCGCCCGGCAGCGGCAGGAGAATCTCCCGCGGCACGCTGTAGACCCACGCGTGGTAGACCAGCACCCAGAGCGCCGCGAGACCGCGCAGCCCCGTCAGGGCGGGGAGGCTGTGCGCCTCAGGGCGAGCCATGAAAACCGCGCGTACCGCACCCGCTGCGCCGGCCGGCGCCGTTCATACCTTCTCCAGCACGTGGATGAAGACGCCGTCCCGCTCCTCGCTGCGCAGCAGGCGATGCCCCGACTGCTGCGCAAACACGGCGAAATCGCGCACCGAGCCCTGGTCGGTAGCCAGCACCGTCACCGACTGGCCGACCTGCATGCCGTTCAGCGCGCGCTTGGCCATGAGCAGGGGCATGGGGCAGTCCCGGCCGCGGGCGTCCACCTCGATGGGTTGGCTGTCAGTCATGCTTGGGACCTGTACTGGCGGAGCGCCTGAGTATACGGGATGCCCCGGTCCAGCTGAACTTTCACCGTTGCTGCCTGCCAAACCCAAAAGCCGCGCCGCTTACAGTACAATGCGGCCTGTAGTCACCACTCTCTTGGAAGCCGATAGTGCCAGGGACAAAAAGGCTCGCCGCGCCGACCCGCGCAGTCCTTCTCCTCCTCCTGTCCAGCCTCACGCTCGTCGCGAGCGCGTCGCGAGCGAACATGGAGGCGCTGAAGCTGCCCAATCTCGGCGAGGCCAGCACCAGCATGTTTTCGGCCGAGTACGAACACCAGCTCGGCCGCGCCTGGCTGAGCGTCTTCCGCAGTCGCGCTCCCACGGTGGAAGACCCCCTGCTGTTCGACTACCTGGAAAACCTCATTTACCAGCTCGTGACGCACAGCCAGCTCGAGGACCGCCGCATCGAACTTGTGGTCGTGGAAAACCCGACCATGAACGCCTTCGCGGTGCCCGGCGGCGTCATCGGCGTGCACAACGGCCTGTTACTGTGGGCGCAGACCGAGGACGAGCTCGCCACCGTACTCGCCCACGAAATCGCCCACCTGAGCCAGCGCCACTTCTCCCGTGGCGTGGAATTCCAGCAGCGGCAGCAACCCCTCACCCTGGCGGCCATGCTGGCGAGCTTCGTCCTGCTGGCGACGGCCGGTGGCGACGCCGGCATGGCGGCCCTCTCCGCGACCCAGGCGGCGGCGCAACAGTCGGCGCTGCGCTACAGCCGCAGCAACGAACAGGAGGCCGACCGCATCGGCATGCAGACGCTGGTGGCCGCGGGCATGGATCCCCACGCCGCGCCGGCCATGTTCGAACGCATGCTCAAGGCCACGCGTTATTCGGGGAGCGAGAACGTGCCGGAGTTCCTGCGTTCCCACCCGCTGTCCGAGAATCGCATCGCCGATACCCGCAACCGCGCGCGGCAGTACCCGAAGGAAGACCGGCCACAGAGCCTGGCCTACCAGCTGATGCGCGCCCGCGTGAGTGTGTCCCTTGCCGGCACCCCGGAGGAAGCCGTGCAGCAGTTCCACGGCGAGCTCGACGGCACACCCCGCTCCCGCGACGCCGCCATGTATGGACTGGTGCTGGCCCTAACCGCCGCTGGCCGCGGCGACGAGGCGCGCGAGGAATTGCAACCGCTACTGAAAAAGGACCCGGATCGGCTCGAGTACATCCTGGCAGATGCCGAGATCGACATCGCGACCAACCGGGCCGCGGCAGCGGTGAAAAAACTGTCGGCGCAGCTCGCGGTCAACCCCGGGAACCAGCCGCTCACCATGGCCTATGCACGGGCGCTGATGAACAACCGGCAAGCACACATCGCCGAAGAGGTGCTGGTCGCGCAGAGCAAGAACCGGCCGCACGACCCCGGGCTGTGGTACCTGCTCGCCGAGGTGCAGGGGCTGTCGGGTAACATCGCCGGCCTGCACCAGTCCCGCGCGGAGTACTTCATTCTCCACGGCAACCTGGACGAGGCGAAGAAACAGCTCAGCTACGCCCGCAACCTGACCCGCGGCGACTACGTTGCCACGGCAACGATCAGCGAACGCCTGCGGGAGGTGGAGGAGTTACACCAGCGGATGGAAGAGTTGTAGCGCGCCCGCGCCGCGCAGGGACCCTGTTCAGGCGTTGCCTTTCACAGTCATGCCGATCTCGGCGGCGAAGTCGAGCATGCGCTTCAGCGGCACCATCGCCTGCCTGCCCAGTTCCGGGTCCACGAAGATCTCGTTGTCACCGCGATCGAAGGTGGCCGCCAACGCCTCCAGGTCGTTCATTGCCATCCACGGGCAATTGGCGCAACTGCGGCAGGTGGCGCCCTCACCCGCCGTCGGCGCGATGATGAATTCCTTGCCGGGGGCCTGCTGCTGCAGTTGGTAGAAGATGCCCTGGTCGGTGGCAACGATGAACTGTTTGTTGTCCATCGTCTTGGCCGCGTCGATGATCTGCGTGGTAGAGCCCACGCGGTCGGCCAGTTCCAGCACCGCCTGCGGCGATTCCGGGTGCACCAGCACCGCCGCCCCGGGGTACACGCGCTTGAGGTCGGCAATGCCGCGGGCCTTGAACTCCTCGTGCACGATGCACGCGCCGTCCCACATGATGATGTCGGCGCCCGTTTCCCGCTTGACGTAGTTGCCCAGGTGCTGGTCCGGCGCCCAGATGATCTTCTCGCCCTGCTCCGCCAGGTGTTCCGCCACGTCCAGCGCGATGCTGGACGTCACCACCCAGTCCGCCCGCGCCTTCACGGCGGCCGACGTGTTCGCGTACACCACGACCTTGCGGTCGGGATGCTCATCGCAAAAAGCGGAGAACTCCTCGATCGGGCAGCCCACGTCCAGCGAGCACGTGGCCTCCAGCGTGGGCATCAGCACGCGCTTTTCCGGGGTGAGGATCTTGGCAGTCTCGCCCATGAACTTGACGCCCGCGACGATCAGCGTCTGCGCCGGGTGGTCGTGGCCGAAGCGGGCCATCTGGAGTGAATCCGACACACAGCCGCCGGTCTCTTCCGCCAGCGCCTGGATAGCGGGCGCCGTGTAGTAGTGCGCCACGATGACGGCGTTCTCTTTTACGAGACGCGCCTTGATCTCATCCTTCAGCGCTTCTTCCTGGGCGGGACTGAGCTTCTTCTGCTCGGCGTGATCCAGGTGGTACTGCACCTGTTCGCGAATGATTTCCAGCTTGTCGGTTGCCAGGCTCATAACAGCGGGTCGGGCAAAAAGGGACGGCAAATATAGCACACATTGGCAGGCCCGGAATTCTCGATTATCTTAGGCGACGGTGGGCTACGACCTCGAGGCGGGCCTGGAAAGAGCGGGGAAAAACCATGGTGCAGTACGACTACGTAAAGACGCGGCGCGAGGATGTGCAGCCGATACCGGAGAAGTCCATCCCGTTCGCGCGGTTCATCATGCGCTGGGCGACCAAACTGAACGTTGCGGCGTTTCGCGCCACCAAAGGCCGCATGATGAACAGGTTCATCGGCGGTTATCCCGTGTGCATCGTCACCACGAAGGGCGCCAGGACCGGCAAGACCCGCCGCATCGCGCTCATTCACCTGCCGCACGGCGACAACAAGCTGCTGGTCGCCTCGCAGGGCGGCATGCCGAAGAACCCGGTGTGGTATTACAACATCAAGGCGCACCCCGACGTGCAGATCATGGTGGATGGGCAGGAGAAGGCTTACCGGGCGCGGCAGGTGAGCGACGAAGAGAAGGCCGCGCTCTGGCCGCACCTGGTATCACTGTACCCGGACTTCGACGAGTACCAGGCGCGCACGGACCGCAATATACCCGTGTTCAGCTGCGAGCCGGTTTAGTCCGCACTACGCCCCGCGGTCCCCGGGCTGTACCAGATCGGCGAACTCCACGCCCTTTCCTGTATCACGGGGTCGAACAGCGTGTCCGCACAGTCCGCGGGGCGCTCCGCCCTCGGCATCTCGAGACACTGGCGCGCCGAGTACCGGCAGGTAGGGTTTTCCACCGCGCGCAGGTAGTACACGGCGGCAACCGACGCATCGAAGTCGGGGTCCGTCCACACACTGCACAACTGGTCGAAACCCGCACCGCGCGGCGCGCAGGTTGCCGGGTCAACACCTGCGCCGTTACCCGCCTGGCCGGCCACGTCGAACACGCGCTGGTGATGGTTGCCCTGTGCATCGGCCCAGCCCTTGATCACCTGCAGGCGCTGCAAAGGAGCGCCGGGAAAGTCCGCCGTGCCCGCGTCCGCCGTGGCCGCCACCAGGAACGCCGGCGCGGCGTCACCGGGCGCCGGCGGCAGGTCGGCGCCCATGGGCACACCGGCGGCGTAAGCAGCCTGCAGCATGTCCGCCCGCCCGCACAGGTCCGCGGCCAGCTCCCAGCCGCCGAAGAACCGCGGTTGGATACGCGGTCCGCTGGTGCCGAACACCTCGCGGCGCTGCAGGGCGTCGAAGATCGCGTCGCGCGAATTCTCCTGCGCCCACACGCCGATCAGGCCGCCGGGATTGTTCGAGGCATTGCCCGCGAACTCGGAAGTGAATTGCACGCGCTGCTCCGGCCGCTCGTCGCCAATGCCGAGGTGCCCGGGGAAGTTCGCCTCCTGCACGCCCCCACCCATGGCATTGTGTGTGTCGGTGCTGGCCATGAGACCGAACTTGAAGGGATTGGCGCCGAGTTTCCGCTCTTCCACCAGGCCCTGCACCAGGGCGTGGCGGATGTAGCTCTTGCGGTCCAGGCAGTCGGGACCGAGGTGCGGCACCCAGTCTGCGAACGGTCCGGCGTAGCAGGGGCCAGGGGCTTCGACCGCGTCGCCCGAACGGCGGAACGCCTGGTTCTCAAACTTTTCGAAATCGCAGAGCTCGTCCACCGCGCCCAGCACGCCCGGAAGGCCGTTGCGGCATTCCGAGTCGCCCTTGTGCTGCATGATCTCGACGACAGGCTCCATCCGCGCCCGCAACCGCGCGCGCTCCGCCTTCGCTTCCCTGCTGCCCGCGCCCGGATAGTCGACCGCGAACATGCGCCCGTTGCTGATGTTCGAGTTATGCGGGATGGCCAGCACGTCGCAACCGGTGGCGGAATCGATGCACTGTTCCTGCAGCACGCGCCACAGGTCCCACTCGCGGTGAATATCGATATACGACGGCGGTCGCTGCACGACGGCGGTATTGCGAAAAATGACATTGCGGTGCAGGTTCGAGCCCATGCGGTAGGAGCTGTACTCGTACGCGATAAACGTGGTGCGCTCACACGCCGGCGTCGCGTCCTGCCAGCGCTGCGCGGCTTCGATGTTGCGCCGCCAGGTGGCCTGTGCGCGCCGCGCGCAATCCTCGCCGTTCGTGCCACAGACCTCCTCCGTGCGCGCGGAAACGGGCGACATGATCTGCAGCACCAGCGCGGGCGCCCTGCCCTCGCCGCTGCGCATGACCGCACAGAAACGTGAGTCGTAACCCGCCGCCTGCTCGTCAAAACACACGGACTGCTCGCCCAGGAATTCGGCGTGGTCGGTCACCGCAGCAAAATCGAGCGGCCGGTCGATGGTTGCGGTGCGCGCCTCGAAATCATCGCCCAGGGGCAGCTTGAGGGAACCGCCGAAGGCGTATCGATAGGCGTCGTCCGGCCCCATGCGCAGGCCGAAATTCCACGCGTCGTTGGACAACGCGGTGTGGATGTGAAGGTCGCCGAACAGCGCCTGCCGTTCCGGTACCGAGTGACTGCAGGGCGCGGGCCGGGGCCCGCCGAAATCGCGTGCGGCCCAGGCCGATTCGGGTGGCGGTTCCAGGCGGTCGCACGCGGCAAGGGCCATCGCCAGGGCGAGCGCCGCGCCGCCGAATCTCCGTCCACGCATGAAGATCACCTCGTCTTCGGGCCCACGCCACATCAGCGGCCAGACTACCGATGCGGCCGGCCCGCACAATGATGCCGAGGGCCACTATCGGGTAACGTCTTTGCGCACGCGCGCGCCGTGTAGACCCTATTCCCCGCCCCGGTTTGGTATTTTTCGATAAACATTTACTAGAAATTTTCTAGGTTATCTCGTATAAATCCCTGTAATCAAAAGAATAAGTGTGTAACGTTTTTCAGGCCCCCAGGCCGCCAAGCACACGATTGCGCCACAGGCGCCCGCAGGCAACGGTCGCAACATCAGGGACATTTGGTGGAAAAACAAACAATTCTGATCATTTCCGAGGAGCAGACGGACCACCTGATCCTCGCCGCCAGTCTCGAACGCGCCCGCCCACAGCGTTTCCAGATGGCGACCGCGGAGTCGATGGAACGCCCCCTCGACGCACTGCTCGATCCCGCAATCGACGTCGTGATCATGGCCCATGGCCCACAGACCGAGTACCTGTTGCGCCTCGCCGCCAAGAACGAGGCCGCTGCGCCCATCATCGTGCTGCTGGATGAGGCGAACGACCAGACAGGGAAGCAGTTGCGTGACCTCGGCGCACAGGACTACCTCGTGCGCGGCCAGTTCCAGGACGCCCTGCTGCACCGCATCCTCGACTACAACGCGCAGCTCAAGCGCGCCCGGGAAAAAATCCAGCAACTGTCCAACCGTGACCCACTGACCGGTGCGCTGAACCGCGTCGGCTTCCGCGCGCACCTGGAACGCGCGATGGGCCGCTCCGCGCGCTACGGGTTCAACACCGCGTTGCTGTATATCAACATCGACCAGTTCGCCAACGTCAACGATCACTACGGCGAAGCGGACGGCGACGTGATGATCAAGTCCATCTCGCGGCGGCTGATCAACAAGATGCGCAGTACCGACAGCATCGCCCGCCTCGGTGGCGACGAGTTCGCCGTCGTGCTGGAGGATGTCAATTCCGCCCAGGACGTGGAGCAGATCGCCGAGAAAATGCTCAAGTCGATCGCCGCCCCGATGATCCTCTCCGACCAGCAGGTCGCCGTGGAGGCCAGTATCGGCGCCGCGATCTACCCGGAGGACGGCAAGGAGTTCGCCGACCTCGTGGAGCACGCACGCTCGGCGATGCAACAGGCCAAGACGATCCAGGGCGGCCAGTTCATCCGCTACTCCGAAAAGCTGACCTTCGACATCGCCGGCGGTAATTCACTCGCCGCCGAACTGCGTACCGCGGTGCGCAAAAACCAGTTCGAACTGCACTACCAGCCGCGCATCGACCTCGGCACCGGCCACCTTGTGGGCCTGGAAGCACTGCTGCGCTGGAACCATCCCGAGAGGGGCCTGGTGGCACCGGGCGAGTTCCTGGTGGCCTGCGAGGACATGGGGCTGATGAAGACCATCGGCTACCAGGTCATCCAGCACGCCTGTAACGCACAGGTGTGGCTGGAAGAACAGAAGCTGCAGGGCGTGGACGTCGCCGTGAACATCTCCTTCTCGCAGATCCAGGACGACCGCTTCGTGGAAATCGTGAAGGACATCGTCCAGCGCAGCGGCGCCGACGCCTCGCGCCTGGAGTTCGAGCTCACCGAGTCGACGATCCTGAAAAGCCCCGCCGGCATCAAGGCCCGGATGGACGAGCTGCGCGAAACCGGCATCTCGTTTTCACTGGATGACTTCGGTACCGGTTTCTCGCAGCTCACGCACCTCACGGAACTGCCGATATCGGCGCTCAAGATCGATGCTGTGTTTGTGCGTGACCTGACCAGCAACGAACACCAGGAAACGGTCTGCTGCATGATGATCGAGATGGGTCGACGCCTCGGGATGACCGTGATCGCGGAGGGCGCCGAAACGCACGAGCAGATCCAGTTCCTGCGTGAGAACAACTGCCACCAGGTGCAGGGCTACTACTACAGCCCCGCCATTCCCCTCCAGCAGCTGCCCCGTTTCGTGCAGGACCTGCGCCACAAGCGGCAGGGCAAGCTGCTCTCCTGACACCGCGCCAATTTACGCATGGGCCACGCGATTGCGGCCCGCCTTCTTTGCCCTGTAGAGCTGCTGGTCCGCCGCGGCGATGACCGCCTCGGCATCGGGCGCGCCGGGGCCGCGCCCTGCGAGTCCCGCACTCACGGTGACCGACACCTGGTCGGTTCGCAGCCGCGTGGCACCCCGGCGCTTGCTGCCCTCCCTCGCCCTGGCGGGACGCAGCGTCCTGTCGCGCAGCGACATGCGATAGTCGGCGATCTCCTTGCGCACAGCCTCCAGGGCCGGCACACAGTCGCCCACCTCGCGCCGCGGGAACACAATACAGAATTCCTCCCCACCGTAGCGGTAGGCGGTACCACCGGCGCCGACACGGCGTATGCGCGAGGCGACCAACCGGAGCACCTCGTCACCCACGTCATGGCCGTAGGTGTCGTTGAATTTCTTGAAATGATCGACGTCCAGCATGGCGATCGCGTATTGCCGGCCCAGCATCTTCAGCCGTTCGTTGAGCGCTCGACGCCCGGGCAGGCCCGTGAGGTCGTCCTTGTAGGCCATGGCGTGGGAGCTGCGCAGCAGCCCCCAAAGCAGGCACAACCCCGCCGCGCTGCACATGACCACCGACATGTTGTCCAGGTGGAGAAATGCGAGCGTGAGATACAGCGCAAAGAACGGCCCCAGGATAGCCACCTCCACCTCGTCGTCGCGCAGGCACAACAGCACCAGGCCAACGACCGCAACCAGCGACACCAGCAGGGTGGCGCCGCGCGACATGACATAGCCCTCCACCGGCCGCGGCGTGTAGTAGTCGAACGCCACCTGGTTGACCTCGGGCAGCCACGGACCCAACTGCACGCAGATCAGCGCCAGCATGATAAACGCGAGGGAACAGACAAAGCCGTAGAAGTTCCAGATCCCGCGCTCGGGTAGCAACAGTAGGTAGAAACACAACACGGGCAACGCGAGGCTCACGGCGAGGTAGGCGTACCACGCGGCAGGATCGGACAGGCTCACCTGCAGGTGCGTGCGCACAACCCAGTAGAAAGCGCCCACGGCGAACGCGGCAAGCATCAGGCGGCAGCGATTGAACTGGTACGCCATGAGCACGGCGATGAAGCAGAAGAGGTAGGGCAGATTGTCGATGAGCACCGTGAACTCTGGCCCGAGGGTTGCCGCGCGAGCGCGACTGAAATACGCCGCCACGATGAGCGCGAGCGGCACGGACAACTTCAGCAATGCGGTCGGATACCAGAGCATCGCGCGGTAGCATTCTCCCCTGAAAAATGCCGGAATATTCACGCTCCGGGCTGCGCCTGTGCGGTTGAAAGGTCTTATTTTGACTAGGCGCGAGGTCGCAGTAATGATAGCCTACAAAGACGATTATAAGCAGTATCCATCCCTACAAATGTCGACGAACGACTCCATTCGCCATCGGGCAAAAATCCTCGTAGTGGACGACGACCAGAACGTCCGTTTGCTGACCCGCCAATGTCTCGAAGCCGAAAGCATGACGGTGGTGGAAGCGTCCAACGGGCTCGAGGCGCTGGATATTTTCACGCGCGAGCGGCCGGACCTCGTTTTCCTCGATGTTGAGATGCCCGGCATGTCCGGTCTGGAAGCCTGTAAGCGCATCCGGGAGATGCCACAGGGCGAGTCCATTCCGATCATGATCGTGACGGGCTCGGACGATCGCGACTCTATCGACGCCGGATTCCAGGCGGGCGCCACGCAGTACAAGACCAAGCCGGTAAACTGGTCGTTACTGGGCCGCGACGTGCAGTACATGCTGCGCGCAAGCAACGCGTTCAACTCCCTTAAGCGGCAGGAAGACCGGCTGCGCTACCTGGCGTACTACGATCCGCTTACCAGCCTGCCCAATCGCCGCAGCTTCAACGAGCAACTCAACCGGATACTGAAGCGCGCTGCGCGCCATCGCACCTCCGCGGCGCTCATGTTTATCGACCTCGATCACTTCAAGCGCATCAACGACTCGATCGGTCACGCACGCGGCGACAGCCTGTTGGTGGAGATCGCCAAGCGCCTGACGAACGAGCTGCGTGAAGACGACGCCATCAATTACTTCACCGACAACAGCGCGGAAGAAGAGTTGCAGGGCGTTGGAACCGAAATTGCGCGCCTGGGTGGCGATGAGTTCACAGTGGTGCTGTCAGACGTAGAGAGCGCCGGTGACATCGAGAAGGTGGCGCGCCGCATTCTCAACAGCCTGTCGGAACCGATCGCGCTACAGTCACACAACCCGGTGGTCACACCGAGTATCGGCATAGCGATCTATCCGCAGGACGGTCGCGACCCCGACACGCTGATCCGCAACGCCGACACGGCAATGTACGTGGCCAAGGCGGAGGGCCGCGCCTGTTTCCGCTTCTACAACGAGGAGATGAACGCCCAGGCGGTGGAACAGCTCAAGATGGAGGAAGAGTTGCGCGACGCCATGCGCAACCACGAGCTGGAGCTGCGTTACCAACCGCAGATCGATTCGAACAGTGGCACAGTGATCAGCATGGAGGCACTGGTTCGCTGGAAGCACCCCACCCGCGGCATGGTGTCTCCGCAGGAATTCATCCCGGTGGCCGAGAGCACCGGCCTGATCATAGAGCTCGGCGAGTGGGTGATGGACGAGGTGGCCAGGCACTGCCTGTACTGGGATTCGCTCGGCCTGAAGTCATTCCGCGTGTGCGTGAATATCTCGCCGCTGCAGTTCAACCAGAGGCACCTGGCGGACTGGGTCTCCGACTTCCTCGAGCGCTCCGGCCTGCCGCCCGAACGCCTCGAGCTGGAGCTGACCGAGAGCGCCATTATGACGGACGCGGAAACCAACATTGCCAAGCTTCGCGACCTCAAGAATCTGGGTGTAGACCTCGCCGTCGACGACTTCGGCACCGGTTACTCGTCGCTCAGCTATCTCAAGCGCTTCCCCATTGACACGCTGAAGATCGACCAGAGTTTCGTTTCCGACCTGGAAACACCCGACGGCGCCGCGATCGTGGACGCCATACTCGCGCTGGCCAAGACCCTTAACCTGCGCGTGATTGCGGAAGGCATCGAAAACGAGTACCACCTCGCCCACCTCGTGCGCAGGGGTTGCGACCTGCTGCAGGGCTTTTACTTCGCCCGCCCGCTGTACCCGGAGGACGTACCCTCCATGCTGCGCGAGAACTACTCAAGGCAGATTCAGCAGGTGCTGAGGTCCGCCACCGTTTCCTGATTGCCGCGATGACCCGCCGCAGGCTGACTGCGCTCGCCGCCCTCCTTCTCCTGTCAGTTGACATCGCTGTAAGCGCCGGCGACGCGCGGCTGCAGGTGTTGCTGCAGGGCGAGTCCGCGAGCGACATTGCGGCGCTCGTGCGCGATACGGGCGGCGAGGTCACCCATGACCTGCATATCATCAACGCCGTCGGCGCACTGGTCACTGCAGCGCAGTTGGCGGAGCTGAAACGCTCCACATTGATCAGCCGCACCATAGACGACCTCGCACACCTCGACGAGAGGGCGCCACGTGAGGACACGCAAACATGCCGCGTGCGCGGGCATATCGAACTCGACCTCACTGAGGACGGATTCCGCTGGCGGCTCTACAACAAGCGTGCCGAACCCGCGCACCTGGAGCGCATTGCACTCAACTGGCCCGCTCAGCTCGGCGCCCTCGAAGAGTTGCGCCTCGACCGGCAGGTACTGCACTTGGAACCAACGCAACGCGACAAGCATACCGGGATGACCGTGGAGGTGCCGACCGGACGGCTCCCCGTTATCAGGCAACGCGCCGAACTGGTTGCGCGCTTCTCCAAACCCACGGCGCAGGACGGATTCAATGCCCACCAACGCGACTTCGGCATTGAACTCGGCTTTGCCGCTGGATGCGGCGACAAACTCGTGCCCGCATACGATGACAACGCCCACGACTATTACTACAACCGCGTCTCTGGCGTGGAGCGACTGCACCAACAGGGAATCACCGGCAAGGGAGTGACCGTGGCGGTGATCGACTCGGGCCTGTGGGAGCACGACGCCCTGGCGCTCGATACCACGGGCAAACCCCGCATCGTCGGGCGTTACGACGCTATCCACGACGTGGCGGGCAAGACCGCCCGCGATGAGAGCGGCCACGGCACCCACATGACCAGCATTATCGCCAACAGCGCGAGCACGCTCGTTGCGGGCAAAGCCAACGGCAGCTACCGCGGCGTCGCACCCGATGCCAACCTCGTGGCGGTGAAGGTGCTTGACAAGGGCGGCCTGGCACACCTCCTTGAGATCGTGCGCGCGGTCCAATGGGTAGTGGAGCAACGCGAGGCACTGAACATACGCGTACTCAACCTGTCATTTGCGCGGACCCCTGGATGGTTGTACTGGGAAGATCCCGTAAACCAGTCTGTTATGCGCGCCTGGGATGCCGGCATTACAGTGCTCGCGGCGGCGGGCAACGAGGGCCCGGATGACGGCAGCGTGGGCTCTCCCGGCAATACCCCCTATGTCATCACGGTCGGCGCGGTAACCGATTCGTGGACACCGGAAACCCGCGCGGATGACTACGTGCCCGACTTCTCATCGCGAGGCCCTACCAACAGCGGCCACATCAAGCCGGACCTGGTAGCGCTCGGCGGGCACATGACAGGCTTGATCAATCCCGATTCGGCCATGGCGATCGAGCAGCCGGAGGACATATTGCGTGGTGGCGAGTTCGTTTCCACGGGTTCCTCACAGGCGACCGCCTTCGCCTCCGGCGTGGTGGCCCTGCTGCTGCAGTTGGAACCGGGGCTCACACCGGATGACATCAAGTGCAAACTGATCTCTAGCGCCGAGCCGGCGATAAATCGCGATGGCCGCCTGGCCTACAGCCCCTTCCAGCAGGGCTACGGCTACCTCAACCCAGTCAGGGCGATTACCCTCGGCCGAACAGGCTGTGGGAACGAGGAATGGGACATCACAACCGAATGGAACGGCGGCGGGCACTACAGCGGGCCCGCTATCATGGCGGAAGATGGCAGTGCCAGCCTGCCTGGCATGACTGACTTCGTGGACCCCCACCCCAGCGAGGAGGGCTACAGCGACAACCGCGTGTGGGGGGTTAAAGGCCATATCGAGCGACTGGATTCCAATAAAGAACTACCACAATCAACAAAAAACCCTTACGACTGGTACAGGCTGTATCTGATGGAGAAGGAGCGCATCGAAAACCTGGCCCGCCAGCCATCAAAATAGGTCAAAAAATAGCCCGATCCTGACGTCGTAGAGCTCCACTCTAACCTTCCTGGGGCAGTGCAATGCTGGCGCCACACTGCTTCTGGAATTAAGCTTTAAAACAATGAGTTAGCCCGCTCATCACGCGCACCCCGCAGCGCCTTCACACCCCCTCCCGGGCCTGCCCAAAACAGGGCACATATTTTTCTTCAATTTCGGTCACCAAAGTAGTGTAATGGTGTCAAGCATTCTCGGAGAAGAATGCGAACTCCGTCCCCCGCAGGGACACATTAGGAGACTTGTGTCACACCATGCGCGAGCATGGCTTTGTAAAAAAGAAGGCAGGAAAATCATGAAAACCATGAAAAAGGTTGGGTACGCTAGTATTGCAGGCCTTGCGCTTGCACTGCTCACCCCTTCCCTGAGCATGGCCGATAGTGCTTTTGATCGATCGGGAAGCTCGGAAGGGAGTACGGTTCATCGCATTAGCCATGACCTGGCCATGAATGAAAGCTACACGCTGACATCTGCTTCAGGGAATCGTTGGGGTAAAGAGGCGGTGCCTACTCTTCGGGATTCCAGCTGGGCTACTGAAGCCCGTGCTCAAGGTGGAAACCGTTGGAGTCATACTCCGTCAGAGACGAGTCAAGCGAGTAGCTCAGACTTTGCCAAGAAGTCAGGCAACCGCTGGCGTCGCAGCGACAATGCTGAGCAGGCCGGCAACCGCTGGCGTCGCAGCGACATCGCTGAGCAAGCCGGCAACCGCTGGCGTCGCAGCGACATCGCTGAGCAAGCCGGCAACCGCTGGCGTCGCAGTGACATCGCTGAGCAAGCCGGCAACCGCTGGCGTCGCAGTGATTTTGCGGAGCAAGCCGGCAATCGCTGGCGTAGATAGGTAGTCTGCAGCATTAGCCTCGGGCCTTAACGCAAATTCTGAGCTTATCTAGGCGAACGAATTTCGGCCATCGATGAAAAAGCCGCGCTGGGAAGCCTTCCCCGGCACGGCTTTTTGTTGCCTGATTATTTACACTAAATTCAATAGATGCTTTCCATTGGATCAATTACACTCCAGCGTATCTTTCTTATGATTCAATGAGTTAGACGAAATTCCGTGACGGTGCGCCTCATTATTCTCATCACGTTGTCGGTGATGGCCTCCGCTCCAATCCATGCAGTCGTCGCGGACAAGCCGCCTTTAAACTTAGAACTCTATCCAACGGCATTTTCCGACAAGCTGACCCAGCATTCTGTTTTGCAAGTCTTCCAAGACTCGCAAGGCGCTATGTGGTTCGTTACCCAGGAAGGCTTAAACAGGTACACGGGAAATGAGCTAGAAAACTTTCGTTACAGCTCGAACAATCCAAACTCCCTGCCCACAAATACAATTTCTGAGCTTACTGAAGACCACTCAGGGCGAATCTGGCTCGCTACAAGAGAAGCAGGAATCGTCTTCTACGACCCGATCGACGAATCTTTTAAGGCATTTTTGTCCAATCCAAACGATCGGAATACACCCTATAGCAATGACGTAAGAAGCATATTTACCGATTCTCGAGGCGTCCTGTGGTTAGGTTATAACGGTGCTTTCAGCAGTTTTTCATCAAAGGAAAGCAAATTTCATCATTATGTTCCTTCAAATATGGACTTGCCGCCAACTGGAGAAATCAGCGCATTTGCGGAGACAGAAGATGGGAACATTTGGATCGCCACACAACAAAGTGGCCTGATTCGATTAAACCCCACCACCAATAATTGGGAGTTAGCCACACCTCCGAATGAGTTGGAATCTTTTTCGGACCTAGGCTGGATCACTGACCTAAAGGTGGACAAAAAGGGCCGTTTGTGGATTGGAACTCGAGAACGAGGCGTCTATTTCCTGGACATCAATACGTTCAATTTAGAATCGTTCCGACACTCCGCTGAGGATAGAAACTCCCTTTCTTCCGACCGTGTTACCAACATTTACCAAGACAATGACCTGAACATTTGGATCGCAACTGAGAGCGGCTTAAGCCTATTTAGCGAAGCCGGCAAAAATTTCTATCGATACTCGACCTTTAACACCAATTTGCCCGAGGACCTCGTTATAAGCATCTATCAATCGCGCGAGGGGAAATATTGGGTTGGAACCATGTCAGAACTTGCATCTGGGATGAAAACAAACTTTGAGAAATATGATCAAACGCGGTCTTCGCTCTCGAACAACTCTGTAAATGCATTTACTGAAACGCCAGATGGGTCACTATGGGTTGGAACAGATGACGGCCTAAACGTACAGGCATACAACGAAACTGACTTTACCTGGATAAACGAATCCACTTCTCCATATCTATCAGATAGCCGTGTAATGAGCCTCCTAGGAGAGCAGGATACGCTCTGGGTTGGCACATACTCAGGCGGCTTAAACAAATTGTCTCTCTCTACCAGCGAAACTAAAGTATTTAAGCATAGCAATCTGGATGGAAACTCTATAAGCGCGAATGGCATTACCGACATCTATCGAACGTCAAGCGGAGAACTACTAATAGGAACCTATGGAGGCGGGGTTAGCGTGTATCACGAGGGAGAAGAGTACTTCACCAATTACCAAAGGGACACGATCAACCAGAACTCAATTAGTAGTAATTTCGTGCTTGATATATTCGAAGATTCACTTGGGCTAGTTTGGATTGGAACGGAAAATGGTCTTAACCGTTTTGATCTACAGAGCCGGACATTTACCCGTTACTTCGGGAGTCGTGAGAAGCACAATACTTTTTCCAGCAACATACCCTGGGCTTTCCTAGAAGACAGTGACGGGACTCTATGGATTGGAACGTCTGGTGGTGGAGTTAATCTATGGAAACTGGAAGATAGAAAGTCAAACAAAGTAAATATAGTGCAGCTTTCTGACTATATATCGCTGCCCAGCGCCAATATTTACGGCATTCAGGAAGACTCGACTAGGCGAGTATGGATATCTCACGGAAAAGGAATAACTAGCGTTCAACTTGATACATTCGAGGTGCACCATTATGGAATTCGCGACGGCTTGCAGGCAAACGAATTTACATTGGGTGCATCGTACAAGATGAGTGACGGAAAACTGCTTTTTGGAAGCGTGCGCGGTTATAACGGCTTCTATCCATCTCAAATAAAAGCAGATCGCGTTCCGCCGAAAGTTTCGATCTCGCAAATTCTAGTCATGGACGAACGTCGCGACTTTGGCGCTCCATATAATCAGCTAAAGTCTATAGATCTAGAGTACCAAGACCAGATGGTATCCATAGAGTTTTTTGCGGCAGACTATGCAAACCCAGACCTACTCAATTACGCTTATAAATTAGAAGGTCTTAATCCTGACTGGCTGATTTCGCCGGACTCAAGAATTGCCCGTTTTACAACTCTTCCGCCAGGTTCCTATACACTGAGACTTGCAGCGGCCAGCCCTGACGGGACTTGGAATTGGGACGGCGCAAGCATTGATATTAACGTTGCGCCTCCGCCTTGGCAGAGTCCCGCGGCTTATGCTCTCTACATGGTCTTCGTCGCATTTTCTATCTATTACTATTGGAGCAGACAGCGCCGCAAGGAACTGGAGGCAATCGAAAGGCAACGCGAACTTGAAGAAAAAGTAGAGGAGCGCACCCGAGATCTTGAGATCGCAAGAAATATTGCCGAAGACGCAACTAAGGCAAAATCAGATTTCCTAGCAACAATGAGCCATGAAATCAGAACTCCAATGCACGGCATCATTGGCATGACCCAACTGTTGCTGCACACCAACCTGAGTAATCAGCAAAAGCAATTCGCTAACGCAGCTAAGAGTAGCGGCGAATCATTACTGAGTCTGATAAATGAAATACTCGACTTCTCAAAAATTGAAGCAGCAAAGGTCGATATCGAAAATGTCGAATTTGACTTGACTAATTTAATGGATGATATCTGCTATTTACAAAGTGAGCCTGCAAGCAAGAGCGGAATTGATCTGAACAATATTTGTCATCCAGCAACGCCAAAGAGCCTTATTGGAGACCCAACAAAAACTAGACAGGTCGTAATGAACCTAGTCACTAACGCCATCAAGTTTACCCCAGAAGGAAACGTGAATGTACGTGTCGAGCCAACCTTTCCACCAGCAGATAGGACAAAGTGTGTTGCAATAATCACTGTTGAGGACACTGGGATAGGGATGGACAGTGCTACTCAGTCACGAGTCTTTGAGCCTTTTACTCAGGCAGATGCAAGCACTACAAGGAAATACGGGGGCACAGGCTTAGGGCTTTCTATATCGAGAAAATACATTGAGCTAATGGGCGGAGATATTGCTGTGCGGTCGTCCCCAGGAAAGGGTACAAAAATCACGGTGACACTTCCATTTCAAATCGCTCCTTCTCCTAAAAGAAGTGTTTCAAAGCTCGTATACAAGACGGCAAGGGCGTATACGAACAACCTTTACACTTTCGAAATGATAGAGTCACACCTGCGTCGATTTGGAATTTCCTGCGCGCGAGGACTGCAGGAGGAGTTGCCTGTTTTTGCCCCCCCCGATGAGGAAATTATTTTCGTCGACTACGACGAAGAGCTAATTGACTTGATAAGCCGAAACCCCAGATCAGAGTCGCTTCGAGAACAGACAGTTCTGCTAGTAGGTTTGCACAATAAGCCTACAGTAGACGTTACTGCGAAGTGGGCGACAACCACTAAACCTATTACGAGCCTTTCTTTGTATGATTGTCTAAGCTCAACGAGTTGTAATAAAAATCGTTCAGTACGTGGTGCCAACACCAATCACAGTTTGTCAGGCAAAAACGAGAGAAAAGCGAGCATTCTCGTAGCGGAGGACGTCAGTACGAATCAGGCAATAATCAGAGAGATGCTTCAAATCCTTGGGCATAGTGTAGATATTGCAGAGAACGGAGAGTCTGCTCTTGGCAAGTACTTTTCTGGCAGCTACGACCTTATTTTTATGGACTGCCAAATGCCGATTGTGGACGGATATACGGCTACCCGCAGAATTCGTGAGCACGAGCACTGTAATGATTTGTCGATGACCCCAATTATAGCGCTCACGGCTGGTTCAGATGTTCAAGATCGAGAAAGGTGCAAGATCGCCGGAATGAACGATTATATCGCAAAGCCCTTCAGCATTGATGAAATCGCTGCCAGTATCGAAACATACGCAAAAAGCATCGACCAAAGGGAAACCGAATCACCAGATAGAAACGAAATTCATTCCAAAACAGATATAAGCGAAGTAGCAATAGTGGACCGCAACATTCTCGATGGGCTACGCGATATCGAGCGCCAAACGGGAAAACTGCTCATCCCTGAATTGTTAGATGGTTATATAGAACAAATGATCGGCAAGCTAGAGGAGTTGCATTCCTCGATAAATCAAATGAACTACGAATTAATCTACCAGCACTCGCATGCCATTAAATCAATGAGTGCAAATCTTGGCGCAGAACATGTCAAAGAAATAAGTGCGCAAATCGAACTTGAAGGTAGAAAAAAGAGAGGCACGGCCCTGGCTGAGTTATTCAACGAACTAGAAAGCGCATACAATCAATTCGTTGAATCATTCCGATCGGAGGTGATCGAGAACACCTAGCCAATATTTTTTGGAAGTAACTACCCAACTTTTCGGACTAGTATTTGCATTACTTCGAGGATTTACTTCCAGTGTATTTCCACTAAATGAGCATCAAATTCGAGCACATTTTCCATAGGCTTGCTTCCGGCCGCTGATGCACTAAAGTCATACCTAGCATTACTGGGTATGCTGCATGGCCATAACCTTAGATCACAGCTTTTATTTGCAAAATCTGAAAGATGGTGCCCTCAAGAGAATGGGGGCCGTCATTTCCGCTGCCCTGTGCGCGCTAGTTTGTTTGACTACTACAGTGAAGACCAACAGCGATGAGGACCACTACGCGCAATACGAAACCTGGATAACAAATCACCTTGGAAACATCCTTATCACGGCTTTGCACCTTGATCGTTTTGATAACTTCTGGGTTGGAACGGAGGACAACCTTTTTATATTACGAGGACCAAGTTCCGTCGACAGAAGACAACTCGATCCAAGAGTAAGAACCGCTCTAAGTCGAGGCGTGACCGATATCGCGGAAGACGAATATGGAAACGTCTTCGTTTCGACATTTGGAAACGGCATCATAGAATTCAATCCCTCTTCTGGCCATTTGTCTCAAAAGAGGCAAATCGCACAAGTCGATGTTTCTCATACTCAACGAATCTTCGCATTCTCAAACGGTCTTTTATGGCTCGTCACCCGAGACGGAGTTCACATCGTAAAGTCATATCATCAAGAATTACTTCTAGATGAATCTGCTGAGCGTGTGCGTGAAATCGTAGGATTAGTTCACAGCGTCGATAGAATATCTGACGGTCGATTTGTAGTCGGAGGTGAAAACGCTATCGTGTCTATAGATTTAAATACAAAGGGGCTAACTACTAACGTATTAAGCAATGACATAGAGAACTCTCAGGCTAAAATCACGTCCTCTCTTATGTTTAGTGATCAGAAGGTGTTTTTCGGAACGAGCACTGGTCGCCTTGGTTGGTACGATATCGAAAATGGCGAAATCACTAGCCCTTCCGAGGCACAACTCGTCGGCAATCCTCGAATATTGGAGATTAAAAATTACGGCAAGAATCTCGCGATATCAACTGACTATGGCGTTGTTATATATAACGAGGAGCTTACACGCACACGAGAGATCGTTTCGGGCAATCATTTTAGTTCCAGCACCTACATCTCTACCTTACTTGTAGATGATATCAATCTATGGATTGGCACTCTATCTGGAGTCCAGCTTATCAGGGCCCCGGCGTTTCGATTATATACATCTGTTGATGGCCTAGAGAGCGATGATGTACTTCACATTGAAGAAGATGATAGTGGTGGTATATGGCTCGGAACATTTAACGGTCTTTACTATTACGACTCCATTAATCGAACTCATACCAGAGTGGACCAAAATGCTAGTTGGCCAGAAACATATCCTAAGAGAATTAGCGCCTTAGAATTCTCTGAGCGGCAGCTTCTGGTTGGATTTATACAGGGACATGGAATTCTGCGTATCGATTTGGACTCGCTTAAGGCGCAGCCACTAGCCACTTTCGACAAGCAGTACTTAAACGTATTGGAACTAAAAAAGCATGAGTCTGAGCTTTGGATTGGAACCCATGGACAAGGCTTGATACGCCATAGCCAAGCCAGCACAACGAGGTATTTAGATTCTAAAATTTTTCCCTATTCCTCGGTTAACGAAATTGTTCCGCTACAGGATGGAAGGATCGCGCTGGCCACAATCGATAGAGCGTTTATTCTAGAAGAAAATAGACACGACTATATCGAAATTTCCCTAGAAACGAGTTCCGATCTGCCTACGCCAGATATACTCGATATTTTCGAAGACAAAGCTGGGAACGTTTGGATAGGTACCGCTGGTGATGGTCTTTACTTGGCCGGGAGAGAAAGTTTGGCTAGTGGCACTCCGACTGCGGAAAAGTACCGCTTTGATTCAAGTCTAGATTTCGACCACATCACAAATATCTGTAGCGTAGAATCTGGTGAATTTTGGATTTCGGCGGGAAATCGAGTCGCAAGTTTTTTTCCGTTTGACAAAGAATTGAAATTCTTCGATAGCAATGACGGCCTTCCGAAAACAAATATTTCGATTGGTTCCGCTCTTTGCTCTACGACGGGTGCGCTCTTCTATGGCAGTGGTAAGGGATATAGCCATTCGGCTAGAACTCCCAGTTTCAGGAAGGAGCGTTTTCGGATTAGCCTCGTAGATTTACAAATTGATGGAAAGAGTGTGGTTTCGAGTTTCCCTTCACCCGCTCCAAATCGCATTTCGATAGCAGCACATGAACTGCCTCTCGAGATTAATCTGGCCGTGTCTGACTATCTAGATCCTAACTACGTCGAGTATCGCTACCGTGTGTCCTCGCAAAAAAACGATTGGGTATACCACAAAGGTTCAAATCAGTTGCGCTTGGATCACTTGTCTTTGGGCCTCCAGTCCATTTATATACAGGCTGCCAACTCTCAGGGAGTATGGAGCGACGAGCAGCTAACATTACAGATTTTTGTCCATCGTTCTCCATGGAATACTTGGTGGGCATACGCTCTTTACTCATTGGCCATCGCGTTTTCTTTTTGGGGAGCGCACAGAATCTACTACAGCTACATAGCCGAACGCCGCTCCCAAGAGCTCACAATAGAGATCGAAGAAACCCGTAACAGGGCCGAGGATGAGATCCAGGAGCAGCTGGAGTTCCACGATGAGCTCGCCAGAGCGGCGCATCAACACCACGGTAGTATCCTGAAACTACTGCAACGCTGTCTAAACGAAACTCTGAGCGGATCTGAGAACGCACCATCACCGGAATCAGTCCAGGCATCTCCCAACTATCTGCAGGCCCTGTCTCTCCTGGAGGACTGCACGATTTACGATGAGGGAGAAGTGTCTATCAATCTCAGGGTGTTCGTTGAGAAACTCTTTCCCTCCATCATGCCCTATTGCCGAGTCGATCCCGCCACGATCATTACAGTCAATGAGGTAAAGGCCGACCCCATCACTCTGGAGATAGGTACAACGCTCGGAGTCATTATTTATGAGTTGGCGAGAAACGCTATCACCCATGCCTATCCTCAAAACTCACCCGCAAACTACCTGCGTGTAATTTCACGCGTCGAGTATGACAAGGAGACGGATTCCGAGTCTCTGGTGATAATCGTAAGGGATAGTGGGGAAGGAATTCCTGATGACGCCATCGAAACAGCCGCCCCAGGTTCTGGCATCGCGCTCGTGCAATCGCTGGCAGCCAACATCGGGGCGGAGTTCAGCTACTCCTACAGCAAAGGCACCATGGCGAAGATCACCCTGAAGGACTCCCAGAGCAACCCCATCTTCGCGTGAATCTCGCCTAAAATCTGGCCAATACGCGCTCCCTGATGTAAATTCCTAGCCGGGACGAACATTACACCTGTAGCAGAGCTCGCACCGTGGTAGCGGGTTCTATAGAACAATAAACCGGCAACCATAGTGCAAAAATCAGAGGTCCGGTTGCATGCTTTCGGCAAGGCATGCCATCTGGTCGTTGATAACCTGACGGGGCGTGGTCCGGAGCTCTTGGAGCTCTGTAAGGCAGAAATCAGCCGACTGGAACACAAGTTCGGCACTTTCCAACCCGACAGTGTCATAAGCCGCATTAACCAGGGCGCTGGCACCGGCGTCTTTACGCCACTCGACCCCGAATCCCGCAGCCTCATCAAGTTCGTGACGGCCCTGTGGACCAGGAGTATGCACGTCTTCGACCCAACCACCCGCATCCTGCGGGAGTGCTACACCGCGGACGGCGCACTGCTCGCCTCTCCTGAGCAACTCAAGGGCATGCTGCGCCTGGTGGGCTGGGGACAACTGGAGGTGACGGACCAGGGCGCCCATCTTGCCCGCAAGGGCATGGTTGTGGACCTGAACTCGTGCGTTCGACCCTATCTGATTGATTCAATTAAGAAAATATTGATCAGGGAAGGAGCGAAGCACGCACTGATCGAACTGGAGCAGGACATCGCCACCATCGGCAAGCAGCCGGACGGCGCGAATTGGCTGATCGGTGTGCGTTTTCCCAAGGGCAGCAGCGCCGCCATTCACCGGCTCAAACTGAACGACGCCAGCTTTGCCCTGCGGGGTGATTTTGAGCGCGCCATGCGTGTGAACGGCGAGCGTTTCAGCCAGTCACTGAGCCCGGTAGACGGGCAGCCCATTCCCGGCTTGCTCGCCGTGGCGGTCACCGCCGACAACTGCCTTGCCGCATGCAGCGCCGCGGGCATGGCGATGACCAGGGCCGAACCGGCCGCCCTCAACTGGCTGGCCTCGCTGGGCCTGCCCTGGGTGGCGATAGACCGCGACCTGAACTGTCACGGCCCGATGGCAGCGGGAATGCAATCGGGCTAGCGCCCATTGAACCGGGGCGCGCGCTTCTCCCCTTTTGCCCGCAGGCCCTCCTGCAGGTCAGCCGATCGCAGGCATTGCTCCGTAAGTTCACGGGCGCGGCCCTCGTCCACCTGGTCCGTGGTGGCCTGGCGCAGTACCTGTTTCATCGCTTGCACCGCCAACGGCGCCAGGCTGGCCAGATGCGTGGCCAGCGCCCGCGATTCGGGTTCCAGTTCGGTGGGTGCTACCAGCTTGTCAAGGAAGCCGATCCGGTGCATGTCCTCGCCATGGAAGGTCTCGGCGCCGACCAGCAGCCTGCGCGCAACCTGGGGGCCCAGTACCTCTAGGAACCGGCGAATGCCTTCCAACGGGTAACACAGGCCGATCGCCGCGGCGGGCACCTGCATCCGCGAGCCCTCCACCCCGATGCGGAAATCGCAGGCCAGTGCCAACTCCACACCGCCACCGAACACGTTGCCGTTGAGCGCACAGACAGTGGGGATCGGTAATGCGGCGACGCGGGCGGTCGTGCCCTGGAAATTGTTCTGGGTCAGCTCGTCGCCGCCCAACTCGTCAAGCGCGGCGCCGGCACAGAAGGTCTTCCCACCCGCGCCGGTCACTACCAGTACGCGAACACTGTCGTCGGCCCGCACCTCGTCCAGTATTGTGGCGATCGCGGCAAGTTGTTCGGCGCCCAGGGCATTGTGTCGCTCGGGCTGGTTCAGCGTGAGGGTGGCAATGTGTCCGTAGGAGACAAAACGTACCGTATCAGTCATCGTTATCGTTCTTGGAGAAAGCGCCAGTGTGTCACAGGAATCAAAAGCGGACCACAGCCGCTTTGGATGTAGACTCCCAGCCTAGTCGTCACCATACTCGGTCGATAAAGGAGGCGGTATGAAAGCACGCTGTGGCTGGTGCGGGGCCGACCCGCTGTACGTCGAGTACCACGACAAGGAGTGGGGTGTACCCGTGTGGGACGACGGCACCCTCTTCGAATTCCTGATCCTGGAGGGCGCCCAGGCCGGTCTCGCATGGATCACGGTGCTGCGCAAACGGGAGGGGTACCGCAAACTGTTCGCCGAATTCAGCGCAGAGAAGGTCGCGCGCTTTACGGACAAGCGGCTCGACAAAATCCTCACCGACCCTGCGGTAATCCGCAACAGACTCAAGGTGTACGGCGCGCGCAAGAACGCGCGGGCATTCCTCGAAGTGCAGGCAGAGAAAGGCAGCTTTGCCAACTACATCTGGGACTTCGTTGACGGCAAACCTGTCCAGAACCGCTTCAAGTCACTCAAGGAGATTCCGGCACGCACCGATATTTCGGACAAACTCAGTAAAGACATGAAGAAACGCGGCTTTACCTTCGTCGGCTCTACCATCATGTACGCCCACATGCAGGCCACCGGCATGGTCAACGACCATACCACCGACTGCTTTCGCCACAGGGAGTGCCGCGCACTGGCGTGAGGGCATGACCCCTCCATGTGTATAATGGGGCCTCGCTGAAGAGACCCTCACTTGTCCGCACCCGCTCCACAGAAGCCCGTGTCCACCACGCGGCGCGTTTGGCAGCTTGCCTGGCCGACCATCATCGCGAACCTGCTGTTTACCACGGTGGGGTTCCTGCATATCAAGATCGTGGCGGAACTCGGCACCACCTCCGTGGCGGCTGTCACCACCGGGCACCGCGTGTTCTTCCTTCTGCAGGCAATCCTCATGGGCGTCTCCGTGGCCGCCACCGCGATGATCGCCCGCTTCTGGGGAGCCGGAGAGATTCGCCAGGCGGAGATGGTGAGCTGGACCTCCCTGTTTATGTCCGTCGCACTGGCGGCCGTGCTCAGCATTCCGGTGTTGCTGGCGCCCGCGTGGATCGCCGGCCTGTTCGGCCTGGATGCCGAAACCACCCGGCTCGCGGCTACCTTCATCTTCTGGCTGGGGATCTTCTACGTGTTCACAGCCATCAGCATGATGCTGGCCACGGCGCTGCGCGCCACCGGCGATGTCATCACACCGCTGTGGTTCCTGCTGGCCAGTTCCACACTCAATGTCATCCTGGCCTACCACCTCGCCTTCGGCATCGGGCCGTTCCCGCAGCTCGGGATTGCCGGCGTGGCCTTCGGGGGGAGCGCCGGCGCGTCCGTGATTACCATGACCTTCTTCGCGTTCTGGTGGCGCGGCAAGTTCAACTTGAAGCCCATCAAGCGCCTGGCGCTTGACTGGCACGTCGCCCGGCAGATGGTGAGCATCGGCGCACCCGCCGTGGTGGAACAGGGCATCATCCAGCTCTCGTTCCTCGTCTTCTTCGGTATCGTGGCCAAGTACGGCACGGTGGCCTTCGCCGCCTACGGCATCGGCATGAGCCTGGTGTCGTTCTCGATCGTGATCGGCTTCGGCTTCGGTATCGCCACCGCGACACTGGCCGGGCAACAACTCGGCGCGGGAGACCGCGAGCAGGCGGTGCGCGTGGTCGGGCGTGCACTGGTCATGGCCATCCTCATAATGGCGACGTTGTCAGTGCTGGTGGCCTGGGCCGCAGAGGATCTCGCGGTGTTCATGATCGACGACCCGGAGGTCAACCGGCTCACCGTCGCGTTCATCTATTTCATCGCTCTCGCGCAACCCATCATGGCGGTGGAATTCACTCTCGCCGGTGCCTTCCGGGGCGCCGGTGACACCCGCTTCCCCCTGGTCGCGACGTTCTGCGGCATCCTGTTGGGCCGCCTGCTACCCGCCCTGACCTTCTACAAACTCGGCCTGTCCATCTACTGGATATTCTCGGTCATGCTCTTCGATTTCTCGCTCAAGGCGGTGCTGCTGCTCTACCGCTTCCGCTCGCGCAAGTGGCTGGACGTAAAAATCGAGCACGCTGCCGCCCCCGCCTGACCGATTTCCGTAGACAGCGACAAAAAAAATACTTAAAGTTCGAAATAGTGATTCGGCGGTAGGTTAACCGCTATCTCCAGGACTCCCAGGCCATGAAGACCGGCAATTCGCAGAGCCGGGGCGGCGGTTCGTCGCCCTTCAATCGCACCGCGCAGCATGACGCCAAGCGGGCGGCGATCCTGTCCCAGGCCGCCCGGCTCTTCAACTACAAGGGCTCCAGGGCCACCACCCTGCGCGATATCGCCGAAAGTCTCGGTCTCACCAAGACCAGTCTCTACTACTACGTCAAAACCAAGGAAGAGCTGATCTTCCAGTGTTACATGGCCACTCTGGCCCATCACCACAAGACCCTCGACGAAATCGAGCAGCAGTTCGCCTCCCCTACCGAGCGGGTGTGCGCCTTCTACCAACGCAACTTCGTCAACTGGCTCGAGGCGACCGAGGGCCGTGCTCCGCACTTCGCCGTACTGCTGGAAATTGCGGGTCTCAAGGGCGAGCACCGCGAGCGGGTGGAAGCGGAGTACATCGCCATGTTCAAGCGTCTGCGCGGGTACCTCCGGACTGGCATCGAGTCGGGTGAGTTCCGCGACTGCGAACCGACTCTTACCACGCTCGCCATACTGGGCTCGGTGGACTGGGCGTTTTCCTGGTTGCACAGTATTCCGCGCGACGAGGTACTGGCCACCGCCAGCGAAGCAGTCGACCTCCTGCTGCACGGGATTGCCAGTTCACCCGACGCCGGGGTGCCTGCCGGCCCCCTGCCCGAGGCGGTAAACGCCAGCTCAGTGCTCGGCTTCGACCGCAAGGAGCAAAATCGCCTCAAGCAGGAGGCGTTTTTCAAAACAGGCACATGGTTCTTCAACAAGAAAGGCTTCAACGGCACCTCACTGGACGAGATCGCGGAACACCTGAACGTATCCAAGGGCGCTTTTTACTACCACATCAAGAACAAGGAAGACCTGCTGTACAACTGTTACGAGCGTTCGCTGGACATCATCGAGCGCATTCACGAGCAGGCGATCGCCACCCAGGACACCGGCCTCGAGCGGGCAGGCTTTACCTGTCGCCGCACCTTCCTCGCGCAGAACTCCCAGGAAGGGCCACTGATCCGCTACAACTCGATTACCGCGCTACCCATGGACAGGCGGCAGGAAATCCTCAAACGCACCGACGCCTCCAATGCGCTTTTCGGCGACTTGTTGCAGCAGGGCATCGACGACGGCAGCGTGCGCGAGGTCAACACATTCGTCGCCCAGCAACTCATCGCCGGCGCCATGAATGCCGCCATGGAAATCGACCTGTGGTACAAGATGGATGACCTCGACACCGCCGCCAACGAGTACTTTCGCGTGCTATTTCAAGGCCTGTCCCGTACAGCGCCGGGCAGTAAGGACATTTAATGAGCAGTGATCTCGACAGACTCCTCGATTATCTCGAGGTGCAACGCATAGACAAGTACCTGTTTATCGGCGACAGCCCCGACCAGCCGCCGCGGGTTTTCGGCGGGCAGGTACTTGCGCAGTCGCTGAACGCGGCGATACGCACAGTCGACAGCGAGCGCCGCGCCCATTCACAGCACGCCTACTTCCTGCGTCCCGGCAATCCCGACAAGCAGATCGTTTACGAGGTGGACCCGATCCGCGACGGGAAGAGCTTCACCACCCGGCGCGTCGTCGCCAAGCAGGACGGCATACCCATCTTCAACACCACGGTATCCTTCCAGCGGCACGAGGAGGGCCTGGAACACCAGTTCGAACCTGTCGCAACCACGCCTCCCGAGGAGGTCGAAACCGACTACGACTTCTGGCACCGCTGGGCGAAGGAGAACCCCGATGCCAGGTTCACCCCACCGCAGGCGCACGCGATCGAGCGGCGCTCGGTACACCGGCGCGACCCCAAGAGGCCGCAACCCTCGCCGCCGCGCCAGCAGTCCTGGTTCCGGGCACGCGGCGATCTGGGTGACGACCCCTGCAAGCACCAGACCGTCATGGCATTCATGTCGGACTTCGCCCTGCTGGGCACCGCCCTGTACCCGCACCCCTACGGCGGCATGAGCCCGAGGATCCAGGGTGCCAGCCTGGACCACGCCATCTGGTTCCACCGGCCGTTTCGGGCGGACGAGTACCTGTTGTACGAAATCGACAGCCCCATCACCTCCGGGGCCCGCGGATTCAGTCGCGGCAGCTTCTGGACGCGCGACGGGGAACTCGTCGCCTCCACCGCACAGGAGTCACTGCTGCGGTTGATCGAGAGGAAAGAGGAAAAGCCATAGCGCGCGCCGCGCACTAGTTGACGCGCGTCTGCATCTGCTCGCCGAGTTCGACAAGGCGCAGCGCTGCGCCTTCACGCCGCAGGTGCGTCACCGAGCCGTTGTCGGGCCAGAAGCGCAATACATCAGGGCAGTCCTCGATTACTCCCACCACCGCGTTAAGCACCAGGAAGTGCGTAAAGACGACCGTGGGCGCGTCGAACGCGAGCACTGCGTCGTAGGCAGCGTGGCGCCAGGCAACCAGGTCTTCACCCTGCTCACACCACGCCTGCTGCATGAACCGGCGCAGCCACGCCTGGCGCTCCTCCAGCGGCACCGGTGACGGCACCTCGCGAAATACAGGGTCGATCGCCACATCAACGCCAAGCATCGCCGCCAGCGGCTGCGCGGTCTCGCGCGCCCGCTGCAACGGGCTGGAAACCAGGCGGGCACCGGCGGGCAGGCGCGACTCAAGCAGCGCGGCGGCATTTGCCGCCTGCCGCCGGCCGAGCTCGCTCAGGCCCGGGTCGGGTGCTTCACTCCAGCTGGCCGCGGCCTCACCGTGGCGCACCAGGTAGATGTCCATCTAGCGGTACGTCACCAGTTTCTCGCCCCGCTGCGCTTCCAGCACGCGCAGGAAAGAGCAGTCATTGAAGTACGACAGCGACACACGCTCACGGCTGTAAAACAGTTGGGTAATGGAACAGTTCATCATCGGCTCGTAGAACGGGTAGGTCTTGTCGCCGCCAAGGCCGAGCACCTGCGCAGTAATGGTCGCAATGGTCCCTCCGGAGGAGAAGATGCCCACGGTCTTGCCGCTGCCCTGCGCCGCGATCACGTCAGCCAGTGCGGCGCGCGTGCCCCCGGAGTAGTCCGCCCAACTCTGTATGCGGTCATCCCTGCACTCGGGCGACACCCAGAAGTTGAACACCGCGTCTATCACCTTCTGGTAGTCCTTGCTCTCGCGCAGACCCTTGTCGACGAGCGCCTGTATTGCCGGGTTGCGCTGCACCACCGCCGGCAGCAGGTGCTCGATCTGCTCGTCGTTCTGGATCTCGTTGAAGCGCGGGTCGATGCTGTGA
>JAUIEP010000311.1 GCA_030428835.1 Gammaproteobacteria bacterium
CGGCGCCGTCGATGTAGAAGTCGACCTTGTCCACGCTGTTGAGGTCATACACCGGAATGCCGTGCCCCTTCAGACGTTCGGCGGAGGCCTGTGAACTCGCGACGGTCGCGTTGACCTTCCCCTTGATGGCGCCGAGCGCATCGATGAACAGGTTGGCAGTCGACCCCGTGCCGATACCCAGCACCGTGTCGTTCTCCAGCTTCGGCTCGACATAAGCAAGCGCAGCGTCGGCGACCGCCTGTTTCAGCTCGTCCTGGTTCATCAACGGTCCTTGCGAGAGGATGGGGAAGCGCAGTCATTAAAGCAGCGCCTGACCACCGAAGCAATTGGAGCGAGGCGGACAGACAGGAGTGTTGATTGCTGGGAACGCCGATTGGTTGAGGTCAGAGCTAAGGAGCGATTGCAGGTGCCGGCTACCGGGGGCGTCTGGCGACAGGACGTCGCCAGCCGAGCCTGTACAGGGATGTACGCTTTTTGGCGGTCCCCGGTAGCCGGCACCTGCAGTCGCTCCGCAACTAAAGAACATCCAGACATCGAATTTCTGACAAAATGACCCGTTGCTGTAAATCGGTCGCGCGTCCATTACCATTCACCACAACGGAGCACCGGGCCACCCATGCCGCAGTCCTACATAAAACGCATCCTGGACGCCCGCGTCTACGAGGTGGCCCGCGAGACCCCGGTGCACGAGGCCACACTGATGTCGCGGCGCCTGGGCAACCGCGTGTGGCTCAAGCGCGAAGACCTGCAGAGCGTGTTCTCCTTCAAGCTGCGCGGCGCGTACTGCAAGATGCACAACCTCAGCGCGGCCGAGCGCAAGCGCGGCGTGGTGGCGGCCTCGGCGGGCAACCACGCCCAGGGCGTGGCCATGGCGGCGCGGGTAATGGGCATCAAGGCGACGATCGTCATGCCCCGCACCACACCGCAGATCAAGGTGGACGCCGTGCGCAGGCTGGGCGCGAAAGTACAGCTGCACGGCGATTCCTTCGACGAGGCCGCGGCGAAAGCGCGTGAGCTGGAGAAATCACGGCGCCTGATATTCGTGCATCCCTTTGACGACCCCGACGTCATTGCCGGGCAGGGCACGGTCGGCATGGAGATCGTGAGGCAGCAGCACCGGCCGCTGGACGCGTTGTTCGTGCCTGTCGGCGGCGGCGGCCTGCTCGCGGGCGTGGCCGCGTACGTGAAGTATGTGTGGCCCGACACCCGGCTGGTCGGCGTGGAACCCGAGGACGCGGCGTGCCTCAAGCTGGCCCTGGAGCGCGGCCGGCGGGATCGGCTTGTGGAAGTGGGCCTGTTCGCCGACGGATGTGCGGTCGCGCAGGTCGGCGCGGAGCCGTTCCGCATCATTCGCGAAACAGTGGACGAGGTGATCACGGCGTCGACGGACGAGATGTGCGCGGCCATCAAGGATATTTTCGAGGACACCCGCAGCATCGCGGAACCCGCCGGCGCGCTCGCGCTCGCCGGCCTGAAGAAGTACGTGGAGCACAGCGGTGTGCGGGACGCGGAACTGCTCGCCATTGTGAGCGGCGCCAACACCAACTTCGATCGCCTGCGGTACATCTCCGAGCGCACGGAAATCGGCGAGCACCGCGAGGCCGTGCTCAGCGTAACGGTGCCGGAGCGACCGGGCAGCTTCCGCGGTTTCTGCAGCGCCCTTGGAAGGCGCAACATCACCGAGTTCAATTATCGCTATGCCGACGCGAACGACGCGCGCGTCTTCGTGGGACTGACCATCACGCCGGGCGGCGACGACCTCACCGGGCTGGTGAAGGAGTTGCGCCGCCGCGGCTACCCGACGGAAGATCTCACCGACAACGAGGTGGCCAAGCTGCACATCCGCCACATGGTCGGCGGTCACGCGCCGGCCGGCCTCGACAACGAGCTGGTGTACCGTGTGGAATTCCCGGAGCGCCCGGGCGCGTTGCTGAAGTTTCTCACCGGCCTCGGCCAGCGCTGGAACATCTCCATGTTCCACTACCGCAACCACGGCGCCGCCTACGGCAGGATCCTCATCGGCATCCAGGTGCCCCGGCACCAGCGCCGCGACTTC
>JAUIEP010000151.1 GCA_030428835.1 Gammaproteobacteria bacterium
GCAGGCTCAGTTCGAGGCAGCGGGTCGCACGTGTGGAAGTGGCTCCCGGGGTGCGCTGGGCCGACCGCCTGATCGCGGTCGCGGGCCTGACCGCCGGTTTGTTCGTCCTTGGCGCCTGCCTCGAAGAGCTCCTCTGGGTCGTGATCGCAGGACTGACGGTCTTCGCGCTGGGGGCGGGCGAGTAGTAGACACCGCGCGCAGCTGCGCGCCCACGCAAATCCGGTCCCGCCGGCTGGCCGCGGCGACGGTGCGCGGGTTAGCATGGAGCCGACGCACTCCCCGGCGGGCACATGGACAACTCGGTCATCACTCTCACCCTGCCGCAGGTGGCGCTGGCTTTCCTGCCGGTCGCGATCACGCTGGCTATCCTGCTGCGGTGGTCCTTCGGCGTCGGCAATGCGTTGTATGCGCTGGCGCGGATGCTGGTGCAGCTGCTCCTCATCGGCTATGTCCTGGCCTGGATCTTCGGAGCGGGCAACGGCGTGCTGATCCTGCTTGTGCTCGGCATCATGCTGCTCGCGTCCGCGTGGATCGGTGTAGGCACCGTCAAGGAGCATCGCTGGCAACTGCTCGCCGCATCACTGGCGGCGATTACGGTGGGCGGCGGATTGACCCTGGCGCTCATCACGCAGGTCGTCCTGCAACTGGAACCCTGGTATATGCCGCGCTATATGATCCCGTTGGCCGGGATGGTGTTCGCCAATGCCATGACGGCAGTCAGCCTGGCGGCGGAGCGCCTGTTCGCGGAAATGAAACACGGCCTGGCGTGGCCCGACGCACGGATGGCGGCTTACCAGGCGGCGATGATTCCCGTCATCAATTCGCTGTTTGCCGTGGGGCTGGTTTCGCTGCCGGGCATGATGACCGGGCAGATCCTGTCGGGCGTCTCCCCGCTGATCGCGGCGCGTTACCAGATCATGGTCATGTGTATGATCTTCGCCTCCGCCGGCCTCTCGACGGCCCTGTTCCTGGCGCTGGCCCGGCGCCGGGCCGGCGTCCTGGCCTGAGCGTTCAGCGCATCTCCCAGGAGAATTGCGCCTGCCGCGCGGCTTCGCGGACTTTTTCCAGTCCCTGTGCAGGCACATGGCAATAGTTTTCCCGGTACAGGTCGCTGTCCTGCAGTTCCAGGCGATTGAACAGTTTGTCCAGCACGTAGTACAGCTCGCAGATATCGGCAAAGTCCTCACTGAGTGAGATGACGTCCGCGCTCGCGCCGAGTACGGGCACCCAGCCCACGGCCAGGGCGCCCGCGCCGCGCAACAACACACGGTTGCCCGTGGCGTGCGCCATCTTCGTCGCGGTGCGCGCTACTCCCCGATTGCTCGCCCGCCTGCCCGCGGCAACGATGCGGTTCTGTCGCAGTTGCGACTGCGCGCGCTCACGGGCTCTTTTTTCCCTTGTGAGCAACGTGGGGTTGGGCAGGTGGGAGCTGGCGAAATCGCCGAGCATCGCGGCCAGTGGCGCATTGAAATGGGCGAGCGCCAACAGTGGCGCCACACCCAGGGCGCTGAGCAGCACGGCGATGTTAATAAAGCTGCGCAGGAGTCTGGTGAGCATTCTCGGGTTCTCCGCCGACGTGCAGGCTGTCGATCAGGGCCTGCCGTCCGGCGTATCCTCGCCGAACCAGTCGCGCATCTTCTCCGCTGCCTGTTTCCGGACGTCGTCGTTGATGTACGAGGCGACTGCCGCCACGGCGAGCACGAGCACTCCGAGGTCGTCGGCATAGCCCACCGCGGGTGTCAGGTCCGCCACCGCATCCAGGGGTACGATGAAGTAGCCCAGGGCCCCCGCGATGGTGGCCTTCGCCCACGCCGGGGCCTTTTCCTGCTGCGCGGCGTAGAACAGCAGTAGCGCTTTCTCGACGACCTCGCGCCCCGCGACGGTTGCGTAGCGGCGCAGCTTGTTCCAGAAGCCCTCCTCGGAATACGCTTCCTCGAATTCGTTGTCGTCGGCCACGGTAGCGCTCCTATCCAAACAGCCAGGGTGCCAGTTCGTCGCGATTTTCCACCACGATCTGCTGCGCGCGCGGGTCGACCGCGGCGCCGGTGTCAACGCGCAACAGTTGCAACACGTAGGGCACCAGTCGCGCCCGGGTGTGGACGACCAGGGCACCGTCCTCCATGCCGTAATCCACCTCGACGACCTCGCGTTGGGCCGGGGACAGGCGCTGGTCGGGCACCAGGCGGATGGTGACCTTCCGGTGCCAGTCGGCGTCACCCTCACTGCCGTGTTCGGACTCGTCCATGATCTCGGGCGTGTCCCGAAACCGGCTCAGCACGAAATCGCGGTACTCCTGGTGCTTTTCACACCAGGCGCGCACATGCCAGCGCAGGCCGGTGTACACCAGCGTGTGCGGTACGATGATGCGGCCCTCGCGGTCGGGGTTGTTGAGTGAGACGTAGTCCACCTCGAGGCGCCGCTGCTGCCGGGCAGCCTGCATGATGGGACGCAGTACCTCGGGCCGCACGTCGCGCACGGGTACCGACAACACCTGTACGTTGGCAACGTTGAGGGCGAGCGACTCGAAGACGTTCATGAGCTCGTTGTTGCGCGCCATGAGGTGCAGGTACTCGTCGGCGAGGCCCATGGTCACGCGTGGGGAGAACGCCTCCGTCGGCTTGTAGCCCTTCAGGTACTTGTCGTAGACCAGGTTGCCGGGCCCGACCTCGCGAATGTAATTGTTGATGTCCTTGCTCGCCTGTTGGCGGCCGATGCCGAACGTATCGCAGAGGTGGCGCGTGGTGAGTCGCCCCTCCCAGAGGGCGATGGTTTCGATAAAGCGGTAGCGCAGCAGCAGTTCCCAGCGGAAAGGCCACTTCGTTTCCTTGGCTTGGGGCATTGGCGGGTCCGGGTATCGCTCGGTGCGGCCAGTATAGGGTGGCGGGGGAAGAGGTGTACAGGTCAGCGTTGCGATTCACCACGGGGCTGTCCGGTTTTCGGGTCGGGACCGTCGGGCCAGCCGGGAGGCACCACGAAAAAGCGCTGCTGTTCGTTACCCGCGGCATCGACGGCCGCCACCAGGGCGGGCGTATTTCGCGTCGCGAAGCGCTTGTCGATGCCGCGCGCCAGGGCGGTGATACCGGTGCATTGATCCGCCGCGGCGTGCAGCGGCGCCAGCCACTGCATCCGTTCGAGCGGAACAAAACCCGCGACTCCCGGCTCGCCGGCCAGGCGCGCCAGTTGCGTACTGTGCAGCCAGCGCCCGAACCGGCGCCCGGTGTTGTAGCCGGTGGGGGCGGGAAGTGTGCCCTCCAGGGGTTGGAAGAGGTAGCCGCGCAGCGCGATCTCGCGTTGCACCGCCCCTATGCCGAGCGATTCGAGTTGCGCTTGCGCCGCCTGCCTGTCCCCCAGCGTGATCTGTTTTTCCAGCAGGCGCGCCAGCTTGATGTCCAGCCTGTCCCGGGCGTTCGGGCCTACCCAGGCCTGCGCGGCAGGCCTGCCCGGAAGGCCCAGGTAGAACTTTACCGCGAGTTCGAGGTGCACGTGGGCGCGCCGCCGGTGGCAGAAATAGATGCAGTCGAATTCGCCCAGGGTGCTGCCCTCCCGGGTGACCGGCAGATTGTGTGCGACCAGCTCCGTTTCGGGGTCTTCGCGCAGGAAGAACTGCCACAGGCGCTCGAAGTAAAGGCCCAGCCGGTTGCCGGGTTGACCGGCGAGATAGTCGAGCAGCGGCGTCGCGTCACGCTCCAGGCGTTCGAGCCAGAGGCGCCGCGGCGCCGTGAGTTCGAAGGCGGCGTCTGTCACCTGGCCGCGCGCGGGGTGCAGATCTGCCGTATGCACCAGGGCGGGCGCGAAACACGCCCAGGCGAGGTCACGCACCACCCGGGTCTGGTAGGGATAGATGCCGTTCACTGTGTTACCCGGTCTCCACATCGCTATACTAGCAATTCCCAATAGATGGAACGCCCCTCCATGGCCGCAGCTTTCAGGAAGATCGGACTGATGGGTCACCCGGAACAGCGCGGCATAGACGAGGTGTTGCCGCAACTCCTGGATCTCCTGTCGCAGCACGATGTCGAGGTGGTGCTGGAACAGGAGCTGGGAAGCGTGCTGGAAGGCACCTCGTTGCCCCTGGTGGCGGCCGACGCTATCGGCGATGCCGTCGATCTGGCCATCGTGGTTGGCGGTGACGGCAACCTCCTGCGCGCGGCACGTACACTCGCCGCGTCCGGCACGCCCGTCATCGGGGTCAATCGCGGGCGGCTCGGGTTTCTCACCGACGTGACACCGGACGACATGGCGCAGCAGATTCCCGAGGTGCTCGCGGGCGAGTTCGACCCCGAGGCGCGCTTCCTGCTCAACGCCGTGGTGCGGCGCGGCGGTGAAGTCGTCGGCAGCGGCGACGCACTCAACGACGTCGTGGTGGCCTCCGGCGCCACGGCGCAGATGATCGAGCTGGAGTTGTACGTCGACGATACGTTTGTGTATCGCCTGCGCGCCGACGGCCTGATCGTATCCACGCCGACCGGTTCAACGGCCTATTCGCTGTCCGGCGGCGGGCCGATCATGCACCCGAAACTCAATGCGGTGCTGTTGGTGCCGATGTACCCCCATGCGCTGAGCAGTCGCCCCATCGTGGTGGACGGCGACAGCGAAATTCGCATCGATATCCTCGAGCGCAGCAGCCGCAGCCCGCCGGTGATCTGCGACGGACAGGTGCACATGACGGCGGAGCCCGGGGATTCGGTGCACATCAGCAAGAAACCCCACAAGCTGGTGCTCCTGCACCCCAAGGGCCACAATTTCTATGCGAGCTGCCGGGACAAGCTGCGCTGGAGCAGTGCGCTGACCGCCTGATGATTGAGTTCTACCCCGCTGTGCGCGCGGATATCGAGGAGGACCTGTTGCCGCTCAGTGCGCTGCTGCACCAGCGGGGCATAGGGCATCGCGTTGTCGAGGACAGCGGTGCCCAGGTGGTCGAAGTGGTCGATCCCGCGCAGGTAGAACACGTGCGCGAACTCTACGCGGACTGGCGTCGCGGGGTGTTCCAGATCGAGTTGCGACGGCGGGCGCGGGTGCCTGGCCCCGGGCCGCTCGGCTCCGGGCTGCTGCGGCGGGCACCTGTCACACTGGCCCTGATCGGCCTCAGCGTGGTCGGTTTCATCATCGCGATGTTGCCCGGTACCGAGTCCGTGAGGGCGCTGTTCACCATCCTGCCTTACAAGGTGGAGGGCGACATGCTCGTTGTCGGCGCGCTCGACGGTCAGTACTGGCGTCTCATTACACCGGTATTCCTGCACTTCGGCTGGCTGCACATAGTCTTCAACAGCCTGTGGATGTGGGACCTCGGGCCCCGCGTGGAGGCGGTTATCGGGCAGTTCAACATGCTGATGCTGTTTCTCGTGATCGCGCTGGTTTCCAACATGTGCCAGTTCCTGTTTGCCGAACCGGGGTTCTTCGGCGGCATGTCCGGCGTCGTCTACGGTTTGCTGGCGTTTGCGTGGGTCGGGCCGCTGCTGCAGCCGGCCTGGCGTATCCAGCCCACGCCGGCGATCATGCTGTTGATGCTCGGCTGGCTTGTCGCGTGCGTGTTCGGGCTGGTCGAGGCGGCGGGCTTCGGGAAGATCGCCAACGCCGCCCACATCGGAGGCCTGGCCTGCGGCGCCGCGCTGGGCGGCATCTTTGGCCTCGTGTCGCGGCTCAGCGGCGACAAGGAGGGGGGCGCCTCGCTATAATCGGCGCTCGCGGGCAGTGGATGCACACATGAATTACCAGGACATGATCGGCGCGATGTCGCGGGAAGTCTATGACAGCCTCAGGCGCGCCCTCGAGTTGGGCAAGTGGCCCGACGGCCGGCGCCTCACCCCGGCGCAGCGTGAAGAGACGATGCAGGCCGTGATCGCCTGGGGCGAACTGCACCTGCCGCCACAGGAGCGTGTCGGTTATCTGGAAGGGCGCGACAAGGCGGGTGCGGCCTGTGCAGACCCGGACGTCGCACCCCTGAACTGGCGGGAGTAGGAGCGCACGGTGGCGGTACTCGGCGCGGGCATGGTCCGCAAGATGACAACGGCGCTGGAGGCGCCCGTACAGTACCGGCTGCCCCTGGGCGACGCGGATGTCGGGCTCAACGCCCTGCTGGGTCAGTCGCTGCGCCTGCAGTACGACGGCCAGATCAACTGCGTGCACTGTGGCCGCAAGACCAGCAAGAGTTTCAACCAGGGTTACTGCTACCCCTGCTTCAAGCGCCTCGCGCAGTGTGACAGCTGCATCGTGAGTCCCGAGAAATGCCACTACCACGCCGGCACCTGCCGCGAGCCGGAATGGGGTGAGCAGAACTGCATGATCGACCACTTTGTCTACCTGGCGAACACCTCCGGCATCAAGGTCGGTATCACCCGCCACAGCCAGATACCCACGCGCTGGATGGACCAGGGCGCGGTACAGGCGCGGCCGGTGTTCAGGGTGAGCAGTCGCTTCCAGTCAGGCCTCGTGGAAACGCTGTTCTCCGCGCACATAGCGGACAAGACCAACTGGCGTGCACTGCTCAAGGGTGTCCCGGAGGAGGCCGACCTGGAAGCCGTGCGCGCGCGCCTGCTCGAGGAGTGCGCGGCCGACATTGAAACCTTGCAGGCCGAGCACGGTCTCACCGCTATCGCGGTACTCGAAGACGAGGACGAAACACGCATTACCTACCCGGTACTGGAGTACCCCGCGAAGGTGACCTCCTTCAACCTGGACAAGAACCCGTTGGTCGAAGGCACACTCGTGGGCATCAAGGGGCAATACCTGATCTTCGACACCGGCGTAATCAATATGCGCAAGTACGGCGGCTACCAACTGACACTGGCACAAGGCTGATATCCATGCGAGAGGCACGACCCGGCACCATTTACCTCAGGGACTACCGGCCACCGGAGTTCCTGATCAGCCGCACGGAGCTGACAGTTGAACTGCATGAAGACCACGCGCTGGTTGACGCCGTGTTGCAGCTATCCCGCGCCGCCGGTGCCGACGTCGCCGCGCCGCTGGTCCTGCACGGCCAGGAACTGGAACTGGAGGAAGTCGCGCTGGACGGCGAGGTGCTCGCCAGTGACGCGTACGCGACCGATGCCGATAGCCTGACGCTGGCCGACGTCCCGGACGCCTTCACGCTGCGCACCCGCACCCGTATACGCCCGCAGGACAACACCTCACTCGAGGGCCTGTTCAAGTCGCGCGCCATGTTCTGTACGCAGTGCGAAGCCGAGGGCTTCCGCAAGATCACGTACTACCTGGACCGCCCGGATGTCATGTCGGTGTTCACGGTCACCGTGAGTGCGGACCGGCAGCGTTATCCGGTGCTGCTCAGCAACGGCAACTGTACAGGCACCTCCGAGCTGCCCGGCGGCCGCCACAGCGCCACCTGGCACGACCCCTTCCCCAAGCCGGCCTATCTCTTCGCGCTGGTCGCGGGTGACCTCAGCGTGGTCAGTGACTCCTTCACGACCTGCTCGGGTCGCGAGGTGGCGCTGCACATCTACGTGGAAGCCAAGGACCTCGACAAGTGCGACCACGCCATGCGGTCCCTGCAGCAGGCCATGCGCTGGGACGAGGAGGTCTTCGGGCGGGAGTACGACCTCGATATTTTCAATATTGTCGCGGTCGACGATTTCAACATGGGGGCCATGGAGAACAAGAGCCTCAATATCTTCAACACGTCCTGTGTACTGACGTCGCCCGATATCACCACCGACGCGGGGTTCCAGCGGGTCCAGGCGATTGTCGCGCACGAGTACTTCCACAACTGGAGCGGCAACCGGGTGACCTGTCGCGACTGGTTCCAGCTCAGTCTCAAGGAGGGCTTTACGGTCTTCCGCGACGCGGAGTTCTCCTCCGACATGGGGTCGCGTACGGTAAAGCGGGTGGAGGACGCCACCTTGCTGCGCACCGCCCAGTTCGCGGAGGACGCCGGTCCCATGGCGCACCCGGTGCGCCCCGACTCCTTCATGGAAATCAACAATTTCTACACGCTGACGGTCTACGAGAAGGGCGCCGAGGTCGTCCGCATGATCCACACGCTGCTCGGCCCCGAGGCGTTTCGCCGCGGTTCCGATCTTTACTTCGAGCGCCACGACGGCCAGGCGGTGACCTGCGAGGACTTCGTGCAGGCGATGGAAGACGCGAGCGGTGTGGATCTCACGCAGTTCCGCAACTGGTACTCCCAGGCCGGCACGCCGGAACTCGCGGTGACGGACGAGTACGACGCGACCAACCGCGTCTACACCCTGAGGGTGGCCCAGAGCTGCCCGCCGACGCCGGAGAGCAGCGACAAGCAGCCTTTCGTGATACCGCTGGCCATGGGGTTGCTCGGCGATGCCGGCAACCTGCGCCTTACGCTGCGCGGTGCGCCGGCCGACGCGGATACGGCCGATAACACCCATCTGGTGCTGACCGTGAACGCGCCCGAGCAGGAGTTCGTCTTCGAGGATGTGCCGGAACGGCCGGTGCCTTCGCTGCTGCGCGGGTTCTCGGCGCCCGTGCGCCTGCGCTACGACTACACCAAGGCGGACCTGTGCGCCCTGATGCGCAGGGACGATGACGGCTTCGTGCGCTGGGACAGCGCACAGGCACTGGCCACGCAGGTGATACGCGAGGTGGAGGAGGGCATTTCCCGGGATGCCGCCACCGCGCCCGACGAACTGCTGTTGGAGGCGGCGGCGGACCTGCTGCGCGACGAGTCGCTGGACTACGCGATGGTCGCTGACATGTTGATTCTCCCGAGTGAGAACTATCTCGCGGAGCTCGCCGCGCAGGCGGGCGGCGCGGACGTCGACACCATTCACGCGGCGCGCAACCGCGTGCGGCAAGGGGTGGGGCAGGCCAACGAGGCACTGTTCCTCGCGACCTACGAGCGGCTTGCCAGCAGCGCGCCCTATGCGCCCGACGCGGACCAGGTCGCGGCCCGGGCCCTGCGCAACGTCTGCCTCGGTTACCTGGTAGCGGCGGACGCCGGGTATCTCGAGCTCGCGCAGCAGCAGTTCGCGCAGGCGAACAACATGACGGATCGCTACGCCGGATTGCGTGAACTCGCCTTCTACGGCAACGACGCGCAGCGCGCCGCGGCCCTGGACAGCTTCTACGCCGATTGGCAGCACGAGGCACTGGTGGTGAACCAGTGGTTCCAGCTACAGGCGGCGATACCGGACGGCGTTGCACTGGAGCGCGTGCGCGGCCTGCTCGAACACCGCGATTTCGACATGCGCAATCCCAACAAGGTGCGCGCCGTCGTGGGCGTTTTCGCCGGACAGAATCCCGTGAACTTCCACCGGGCCGACGGTGAGGGTTATCGCTTCCTCGGTGACATTGTCAGCGAGCTGAACGGCAGCAACCCGCAGGTGGCGGCGCGCCTGTTGGGTCCGCTCACCAAGTGGCGCAGCTACCGGGGGCGCGCAGAGCCCATGCGTGCGGAGCTCAAGCGCCTCGCCGCCCTGCCCGAACTGTCGCCGGACGTGTTCGAGGTGGTGTCCAAGTCGCTGCCCCGGGATGCCTGATACGCCAGCCAAAGCAACGGTGCTTACAACATGAGACGAGCCACACATCTTACCTGCCTGTTTGGTCTCTACCTTTTTATGTTGTTGCCGGTGCAGGCGGCCACCGACGCGGAGTTCGAGCGCCTGATGGAACTGTCGGGCACCACGCGCCAGGTCGAGGAGTTCCAGCGCGGCGTGCGACTGGGGCTGGAGCAGGGCGCCGGCCAGGGTTCCCGGCTCCCACCCGCGGCGCTTGAGCAGATGATGGTGGGGGTTGACCAGCACATACGTCCCGAGGTGATCCTCGATGAAATCCGCTACGCCGTGCTCAAGCGCATGAATCGCGAGGATGTGAGCACGTTGCTGCGTTGGTACGAATCGGAATTGGGCCGGCGCATCACGCAGGCGGAAATCGCCGCCGCCCGGCCTGAGTCAGTAGAGCGGATGATGGCGAGTGCCGACGAGTTGCTGGCGATGGAAGAGCGGGTCGCCTGGGCGCGCCGCCTCGACCTGCTGGTCGGCTCCACGGACATGAACATGGCTGTCCAGGCGGATATCGGCGCCGCGGTGTATCGCGCGCTGTTGACTTCGATGAATCCCGACGAGCCGGTTGATCTCGCGCCCTTCGAAGAGCAGATGGCGGCCGTGCAGCCGCAGTTGCGCGAGATGATGGAGCAACTGGTCACCCTCAATGTCGTGCACACCTACCGCGACTTCGACCTGCCGACCCTCGCGCGCTACGAGGCGTTCCTCAACGAGCCGCTCTCTGTCATGTTCAACAAGGCAATAGGGCAGGGGATGCGCGCCGGCATCGCAAGGACGGTGGATGCCTGGCTGGCCGATGTGGTGCGCATCGCACGCGAGGGTGAAACGACAACGCGCTAGCGCCCCGCCGAGCCCGCAGGCGGACTAAGCTGGGTCCGGATACAGGGCCAGCTCAGCCCCGCGCTTTCCCGTCGCCCTCTGCCTGGCGGCGCGTACTGACTGCAGGCACCGCGCCAGGCCGTCGCCGCGCCAGGCCGGGCCGTCCGCGGCGTACAGGCTCTTGTCGAGCATTGCCAGTTCGCGCCCCAGCCCGGCGTCGTCGAAGTAGGCGGCCACGGCGTCGAGGGTTGCGAGATGTGGCGCGTCCATTTGCGTAGCGGCCCAGCGGATACACGTATCGCGGGCCCGGCGCGCATCGTTCTCCTTACAGGCCGCCAGTGCCGCCCTGAACGCATCGCGTTCGCCCGCGTCCGCGCGACGGCTCCGGCGCACCGCGACCGGCCGGGTAGTGCGGTACAGATGCCACAGCGCGACGAGTGTGGCCAGCCACCCGGCGGCGCTGACCAGTGCGATGACCTGCCACAGGGTTGCGCTCGCGTTCCCTGTCCCCGCGTCGGGCGCGGCGGCCGGCACCGCTGGGATCGCGGGTGCGGCCGCGCCCGCGCCCGCAGTGCCCGGCGCCGCTGCAACCTGCAGGGTGCGACCCGGGAGCACCGCGTAGCGTAGTTGTTCCCGCTGGGTATCCCACCAGGGGACGCGCAACTCCGGGATCTCGAAGTTGCCCGCCCTGGTGGGCACGATCGCCGCGCTGTCGGTGCGCACGCCCTGCAAGCCGCTGGTGACCTCGCGGTCGCTGATCTGCGGCTGGTCGGGGTAGAACTTTAGTCCGTCCACCGGTGTGAACAGAACCGGCGGCAACTGGGCGCCCTGCAGGCCCTCGCCCACGATGCGCACGGTGCGGGTGACCGATTCCCCGGCCTTGAGCTGTTCCGGGGGCGCCGACCACTCCTCGATGAGGTCGACGCGGCGCGCGGGCAGCCAGGTGGTGTCGGGGTACTCGTCCGGCCGCGGGATTACCGTGACCGCAATGGGTTCCGAATTGCGCCGGATCAGCCGCCCCCGACCCATGTCAAACGGGCTGCGCCGGGCCTCGCGGATGCGGCCGGAAAACGTCTGGGCCGGTATCTCCAGCGTGCCGCTCTGCTCGGGGAAGATCGCGTAGCGCACCTCGTGGATCAGCCAGGGGCG
>JAUIEP010000312.1 GCA_030428835.1 Gammaproteobacteria bacterium
CTTCGTCCTGCTCGAAGCCGAGGTTGTGGTTCACGTTGCCCACGAGGTAGGGCAAAGCCTCGTAGACGCCGGGCAGGTTTTCCCCGGGGATGTTGCCCTGCATGTACGTGTAGGTGCCCATGCCGAGGAACACGGCGTCGTACTCGGCCATCAGTTCGTCGATGGTGACATCCTTGCCGACCTCGGTGTTGAGGCGGAACTCGATGCCCATCTCCTCGAAAATCTCGCGGCGGCGGACCAGGACGTCCTTCTCCAGCTTGAACTGCGGGATACCGAAGGTGAGCAGTCCGCCGATTTCGGGGTACAGGTCGTAGACCACGGGCTTGACCCCGGAGCGCACGAGAATGTCGGCGCAACCGAGTCCCGCGGGACCGGCGCCGATGATCGCCACTTTCTTGTCCGTCGGCACCACCTCGGACATATCCGGCCGCCAGCCCATGGCCAGCGCGGTGTCCGCGATGTATTTCTCCGCGGAGCCGATGGTCACCGCGCCGAAACCGTCGTTCAGCGTGCAGGCGCCCTCGCACAGGCGGTCCTGCGGGCACACGCGGCCGCAGACCTCGGGCAGCGTGTTGGTCTGGTGGCTGAGCTCCGCCGCCTCGAACAGGTTGCCCTCCGCGACGAGCTTCAGCCAGTCGGGGATAAAGTTGTGTACGGGGCACTTCCATTCGCAGTAGGGATTGCCGCAGGCCAGGCAGCGGTGTGACTGCTCCGCGACCTGCTCCTGGGTATAGGGCTTGTAGATCTCGACGTACTCCTGCTTGCGAACGCGCAGGGGCTTGCGGTCGGGGTCGCCGCGCCCGACGTCGATGAACTGGAAATTGTTGGAAAGTCGCTTGCTCATGTCTGTCCCGATACTAGTCCGTGTTGCGCAGGCGCGACAACAGGCGGTCGAGGTCGGCGGCCTTCGGCTTCACGAGCCAGAACTTGCCGACGTAATCCTCGAAACTCTCGATGAGGTGCAGGCCCCACTTGGAGCCCGTCTCCACGACGAACTCACCGATGTTGTTGCGCAGGTGATTGCGGTACGGCTCCATGTACTCGGCGCTCACCCTGTGAATTTCCACCAGCTCCGAATTGTACTTGTCGATGAAACTGCGGTCCTCGTCAAGGACATAGGCGAATCCGCCCGTCATCCCCGCGCCGAAGTTCACACCGGTCGGGCCGAGCACGGTGACATTGCCGCCCGTCATGTATTCGCAGCAGTGGTCGCCGGCACCTTCAACCACCGCGTGGGCACCGGAGTTGCGCACGGCGAACCGCTCGCCGGCAACGCCGGCCGCAAACAGGCGGCCGCCGGTGGCGCCATACAGGCAGGTGTTACCGATGATGGTCGTCTCGTTGGACTTGTACTCGCTGTCCGGTGGCGGGTTGATGACGAGCTTGCCGCCGGCCATGCCCTTGCCCACGTAATCGTTGGAGTCGCCCTCGAGGTACATGTGCAGTCCGCCCGCGTTCCACACGCCGAAGCTCTGGCCCGCGGTACCGGTGAGGCGCAGCACGATGGGATTGGACTCCATGTCGGTGTTGCCGTAGCGCTTCGCGATCTCGCCGGACAGGCGCGCGCCGATGGAACGGTCGCAGTTGGTAACCGCGAAGCTGAACTCGCCACCGCTCCTGGCCTCGATCGAGGGCAGCGTCGCGGCGACCATCGCCTCGGCCTTCTCGCCCCTGTCAAACGGGAGATTGGACGCCACCCGGCAGGATTCCGGCTGGCCGGCGAAGGCCTCGTCCTTGTACAGGATCGGACTCAGGTCGAGGCCGGCCTGCTTCTCGGTCGCACCGGGCAGGTTGACCAGCAGGTCGGTACGGCCGATCAGCTCCTCGATACTGCGTACGCCGAGGCGCGCCAGCCACTCGCGCACCTCCGTGGCGATGAAGGTAAAGAAGTTCACCACCATGTCCACGGTGCCGTTGAAGTGGTCGTCGCGCAACTCCTGGTTCTGGGTGGCGACACCCGTGGCGCAGTTGTTCAGGTGGCAGATGCGCAGGTACTTGCAACCGAGCGCGACCATCGGCGCGGTGCCGAAGCCGAAGCTCTCGGCGCCGAG
>JAUIEP010000007.1 GCA_030428835.1 Gammaproteobacteria bacterium
TCGCGTAGCCGTCAGGGAGGCGCCGAGGGAGTGGAGGGAGACCGCAGGGCTCCCGACCGACTGAGGGAACCCCGGAGGGGCGCCGACAGCGAGCGAAGAGATATCGCGGGTCGGGGCCTGGGTGGGACTAAAGAAATAAACACCAGCTCTGCTCGCAAAGTCTCTGGGCCCCCGCCTACGCGGGGGCGACGATGATTGGGTGCTACACGGGGGCGACGACAGTAAAGTTCTGCGCGGAGGCGACGATAGTGAGGCAATATCACTGCGCCCCGGGTTGCCTGACCACCGCCTGCGCGGGGTCGGCGATGGCTGGGTGCAGCGCGGGGGCGACGACAGTAAGGCTCTGCGCTCGTGTGGGCGGCGATGGCTGGGCGCCACGCGGGGTCGAGGATGGTTGTGTCGTTGCCGGGTGCGTTGACGCGTCGGTCAGCGCTCCAGGATGACGGGCAGCTCTTCCAGTCCGCGCAGCAGGATATTCGGCATGTATTGCAGCGAGGACGGGTCCGTCGCGAGCCTGATGCTGCTTGTGATCTCGAACAGCTTCTCCCAGGCGATGGTCATCTCGAGGCGCGAGAGGTGCTGGCCGATGCAGACGTGGGAGCCGAAACCGAAGGCGATGTGGCGCTTGGCGTTGCCGCGCGTCACGTCGAACTCCAGCGGCTGCTCGAACATGGCGTCGTCGTGGTTGGAGGAGAAGTACTTGAGCAGCACCATCGAGCCGGCGGGGATGGTGGTGCCGCCGAGGTCGTAGTCTTCCTTGCACAGGCGCCACATGTTCGACGTGGGCGTGGCCAGGCGCAGCGTTTCTTCCACCAGGTTGGGGATCAGCGAGCGGTCGGCGCGCACCGCGGCTTCCTGCGCCGGGTTCAGTGCCAGTTGGCGGATGCCCTCCGCCAGCGTCGCCGTGGTGGTCTCGTTGCCCGCCACCAGGAACTGCGTGCAGTGCGACAACTGCTCCTCGATCGTCATCGGGCGGCCGTCCACCTCCAGGTGGGCGATGTGGCTGAGCAGGTCGTCGCGCGGGTCGGCGCGGCGCTCTTCCAGCGCGGCGGCGAACCAGTCGTACTCTTCCTTCACGTCGGCGTGGGCCTGCAGCAGGGTCTCCTTGTCCGCCACCTGCGACAGCACGGTCACGTTGGCGACGGTCCACTTGAAGGCCTTGTCCAGCAGGTCCAGCGGGATGCCCAGCACATGCATGATGACCGACAGCGGGTAGGGGCGTGAGAAACGCTCCACGAAATCGAACGCCTCGCCGAAGGGCAGGGCGTTGACCGACGTCTCGGCAAGTTCCTCGATCCAGGGGCGGTAGCGCTCCACGCTGTCCTTGAGGAAGAAGTCGCGCACGGTGTCCCGGTACATCTTGTGCTCCGGGTCGTCCACGGTGAGCAGCGTGCCCTTGCCGAGGTTATAGGTGCGCTTCATGGCCTCTAGCACGTCGTCGTCCAGCTGCGCCTGGGAGCCGAGGGCCAGGGTGAATTCGTTGGAGAACACCGCGTCGTTCTTGTGCGCCTCCCGCACCAGGTCGTAGGTGGACACCACGTACACGCCCGATTGCGGGTCGCGGTACACCGGCGACTTGCTGCGCAGCGTGCTGTCGTAGTGGTAGGGGCACTTCAGGGTCTGCGTGTCGAACAGCGGCATGTCCGCCAGGGTGCGGTTGTCGGTGGCTGTGGGAGCGGTCACGGTCTTTCTCCTCGTGCTGACTGGGGCTGAGTATGGGCGGCAAAAAGAAAACAGTCAAGCCTGATTGTATTTTATAGGCGGGTTTCGCGCGGCGCCGGGACGGCGATCCCGCGGGCCACGTGGCGGGCTTTGAGCCCGGCTTCCGGAGCCTGCCGGGTGGGGGTGACCTTGTGGGACCCGGTCCGCCCGTGCAATCCTTGTGCGCCAACATTCGCCCTCACCAAGGAGATTTGATGGGCCGCGCCCTGTTGTTCCTGTGTCTCGCCCTGCTCGTGGCCTGTGCCGAGGAAAAAACGCTCAACCAGTACCTCGCGCAGTCGCGCACCGCCATAGCCGAAGGGGATTTCCCCACCGCGCTCAGCGGGCTGCGCAACGCCATGAACATCAACGCCGGCTCGGCCGAGGCGCGCTTCCTGCTGGGCAAGATCCACCTGGAGATGGAGCGGAACGCCGAGGCCGAGAAGGAACTGCGGCGCGCGGAAGACCTCGGCTGGCCGGTGGATGAGACCCGCCCGCGCATTGCCCGGGCGCTGTTCGGCCAGGCCCGGTTCGAGGAGGCCCTGGCGCTGTCACCCGAGGGTTTGTCCACACTGCCCACCGCGCGCATGTTGGCCATACAGGTTCTCGCCGCGCTCGTGCTGGGGGAATTCGACATGGCGCAGGCGCTGTACGACGGCGCCACGAGCCTCGCGCCCGACGATATCGAGATTCGCCTGCTCGGTGCGCGCATGGATGCGCTGCAGGGCCGGCGGGAGGCGGGCCTTGCCGAGGTGGAACAGGTGCTGGACGAAACGCCCGGCTACGTGGAGGCCCTGCGCCTGCGCGCGCACATCCTGCTCGAGCTACAGCGCCTGGAGGAAGCGCGCGAGGCCTTCACCGCGACCATCAATCGCGCGGGCATAGACTTCTCGGACCGCGTGGCCCGGGCCACCATCAACATTCGGCTGGACCGGCTGGACGAGGTCGAACCCGACCTCAAGGCCCTCCGGGCCAGCGCGCCGAACCACCCCAGTACGCACTACATCGAGGGCCTGATGGCCTTCCACGCGGGCAACATCCGCGACGCCGCGCACAACCTGGGCGCGGCACGGCTTATGCAGGGCAAGTATCCCCTCATGGTGTATTTCGAGAGCCTGGCGCGCCTGCTCGAGGGTGCCGTGCAACCGGCGGAAGACATTGCGCGGGAATTCGTGCAACTCGTGCCGGACAGCGTGCGCGGCCGGCGCCTGCTCGGCGCACTGCTGTTGCACAACGGCAAGTACGACGAGGTGGAAGAAGTGCTGCAACCGCTGCGCGACTTCAACCCCGATGATATCTACGCGATCAACCTGGTTGCGCACGCACTGCTCAAGAAGGATCGCGCCGACCAGGCCATGTACCTCTTCCGCTGGTTGCGGCGCCTGAGACCGGATATCCCGGCGGGTCAAATCCCCCTGGGTGACGGCCTCATCGTCACGGCCCTGGGCGCGGGCAACGAGGAGGCGATTGAAGCGGCGCTTGCGGGGTTCGACCCCTTCCCGCGGGACGACATCCTCACGATTATCGGGCACCTGGAAAAGGAGGATTACGCGGCGGCGCTCACCGCGGCGGACTCCCTGAAGTGGCGCGATACGTCCGGTATCGCACCCTATAACGTGCTCGCCGCGGTGCATCTCGCCGCCGGGCAGGAGGCCGAGGCGAAGGAGGTCCTGGAACTCGCCCTGAAACGCGACCCCGGCAATCCCCCCGCCAACCTGACCCTGGCCTCGCTGGCCCGCCGGGACGGGGACTACGCGACCGAGAAGCAGCACTACCGGGCGGTGTTGACGTACAACCCCGACCATGTGCCCGCGCTGATGTCACTGGCGGTGTGGGAGGGACGCGACGGTGACAGCGAGCGCATGCGCGCCGGCCTGCGGCAGACCGTCGATTTCAATCCCCACCTGCTGGAGCCACGCCTCGCGCTCGCGCGTTTCTACCTGGACGACGGCGACCCGCAGCGTGTCGCGCCGCTGTTCTCGGACCTGCTGCCCCTGCAGCAGCGTTCCCCGCGCCTGCTGGACCTGTTCGCCCGCGCGGAAATCGCGCAGGGTAATCACGAATCGGCCTACGCGGCGCTCACGCAGTTGACGCGCACGGTCCGCGGCAACGCGGAACAGTTCCAGTTGCTCGCGGTGGTGGCCGACGCACTCGGCAAGCGCGCGGAGGCGACGGCCGCGCTGGAGCAGGCCCTCGCGCTGAACCCGAACTACGTGCCCGCGCTGTTGGCCATGGCGCGCCGTGCGGAACTGGCGGGCGACGGGCCGCGGCTGGCTGAACTGGTGGAACAACTCGTCGCGCTGGCACCGGACGAGCCGGAGGTGATGCGCATCCAGAGTGTGCTGGCGGCACGCACGGGGGACACCGGCAAGGCGCTGCAACTGGCGAAGGACGCGCACGCAGCGGGCAGGACATCCGCGACACTGTTGCAGTTGACCGAGATGCAGCGGCGCAGCGGGCGCGCGCAACAGGCGCGCAGCCTGCGCCGGAACTGGCTTAAGGCCCACCCTCGGGATGTCGCCGTGCGCCTCGCGCTGTCCGACCAGCTCTACGCGGAGAACGACCTGCGGGCAGCGGAGTTGCAGTACACGCAGGTGTTGGCCCAGGACCCCGACAATGTGCTCGCGCTGAACAACCTGGCCTGGTTACTGCGCCACGAGGACGCCAAGCGCTCGCTGGCCTATATCCGCCGCGCGGCCAACCTGATGCCGAACGACCCGATGGTGCTCGACTCGCGCGCCGTCATCGAATTCCTCAACGGCAAGCACCGCGCGGCCGCGGTCGTGATTCAGCAGGCGCTGCAGGTCGCGCCGGACAACCCGTCGATTCGCTATCACCAGGCCATGATCCAGAACGCACTGGGCCGGGAGGACGTGGCGCGCGCCCAGCTCGAGGACATCCTCAAGGACGGCAGCCCGGCGTTTCCCGAGCGTGCCCAGGCGCAGGCGCTGCTGCAGAGCCTGTCGGCGGGGTAGGCCGCCGGGCGCCGCTCAGCGCGTGTTGAAGGTGCCGCCGTCCGACGCGATGGTCTCGCCGACGATGTATGCCCCCGCGCGCGAGCACAGGAAGATCGCCAGGCCCGCGATGTCCTCGGGTGTGCCCACCCGGCCGCGCGGGTTGTTCGCGCCGACCGCGTCCCAGTCCACGCCTTCGGTCTCGCCGCCGTAGCCGACACCGGTGCTGAGCATCCACGTGGGGTAGGGGCCCGGGGCGATGGCGTTGCAGGTGATGTTGTCCTTGGCGAGGTGATGCGCGAGGAAGCGCGTGAGGTGATGCACCGCGGCCTTGGAGGCGCCGTAGCTGAACACGTTGAAGATCGACGACTGCAGGCCGTCGATGGAACCGATATTGATGACGCGGGCGGGATCCTCGGCAGTGCCCGCGGCGCGCAGCAGCGGCAACAGTTTCTGCGTCAGGAAGAACACGCCCTTGACGTTGGTGTCCATCACCTTGTCCCAGCCGGACTCCGGGAACTCGTCGATCGGCGCGCCCCAGGACGCGCCGGCATTATTCACCAGTATGTCCAGTTTCTCCTCGCGCGCCGCGATCCCGTCGGCCAGCGCCTGCGCACCCGCCACCGTGGACAGGTCGGCGGGCAGCGAGATGCACTCACCGCCGTACTCCTTGGCGAGACGCTCGGCAGTGGCGTCGCAGACGTCGGCCTTGCGCGAGGAAATATAGACCTTGGCGCCGGCCGCGAGAAAACCGGCGGCGATCATCTCGCCGATACCGCGCGAACCGCCGGTGACCAGCGCGGTCTTGCCGGCAATGGAAAAGATGTTGGAAAAGTCGACGGCCATGCGGGCACTCCTTTATATGTGTGGTGAATCAGGTGTTGATGCTGAACGGGCTGTTGAATTCGCGCTCGTAGGCGCCGACGGGATCATTGCGCACCGCGGCGTCCAGCGCCACCGCATCCTCGCCGACCAGTATGCGCCACTCGTTGCGCTGTACGCCCTCGAGGATAGTGGTCGCGGCCTGTGCGGCGGTGGTCGGCGCGCCGTCGCGAAACTGCTCGACGCTCGCGCGCACCATGCTGCGCACCATGTCGTCCGTCATCGCCGCGGCGTTGGCGTCCATCCTGGCCCAGCGTTCGCGGGTGCCGGCAACGGCGTCCCCGGACATCTCCTCGGGCTCGCCCACCCACATGCGATGGGTGTTGAGCGCGATCGGGGTGCCGATGTGACCCGGCATCACGACGGACACGCCGATGTGCGGCGCGTTCAGGCGCATGTCGGTCAACAGTGCCTCGGTGAATCCTTTCACGGCGAACTTGGCGGCGCTGTAGGCCGTGTGCTCCACGTGCGGGCCGAGGCAGGCCCAGAATCCGTTGACGCTGCTGGTATTGATGATGTGCCCTTCGCTCGCCTTGAGCAACAGCGGCATGAAGACGCGGCACCCCAGGTAGACGCCGCCCCAGCAGATCTCGAACGTGCGGTCCCACTGCTCACGCGGATCGTTGAGGAAGCTCTGCCCGCCCGAGATGCCCGCGTTGTTGAACAACAGGTTGATGTGGTCCGTGGCGTGCTGTGCCATGACCTCCCCGCGCAACTGCTCGAGGCTCGCCTCGCGACTCACATCGCAGACGTGAGCGGTGATGCGCACGCCCGCGGCCCGTGCGTCCGCGCAGTAGTCGAGTGTGCCGTCGAGCGCGTCCTGCGAGAGATCGCACAGGGCCACGTGGCAGCCCGCGTCGGCGAGCTGGCGCACGAGTTCGCGACCTATGCCGCTGCCGCCACCGGTGACCAGCGCTATCCTGCCGGAGAAAGAGTCCATGGAAAGTCCTTGTATGCCTGGCTGTGAGACGGGGCGAGCGTCACCAAAACGGCGCCCCCGGAAGGAACCCGCGCGCCTTGAATGCGGGGTTGGATTGCTCTAGAGTGCAATAATATGACTGTTCGGTCAAATCATAGCGCAAGCCGGGACGACGCCGGGGGCGACAGCCTCAACGGCTACCAGCGCCGACGCCAGGAGACCCGCCACCAGATCATGGCCGCGGGCAGGAGCCTGTTTGTTGATCGCGGCGTGGAGAATGTCTCCATCGACGCCATCACGTCGACCGCCGGGGTGGCCAAGGGCAGTTTCTACAATCACTTCGAGAGCCGCGACGCCCTGTTCGACGCGCTGGTGGCCGAGACGGTCGAGCGCCTGCTCGAGCGGCGCAGCCGTTACCAGCCGCCGATCGAGGATCCGCTCGATCTCGCACTGGCGCGGACCTGGTTCGCCCACTACTCGCTGTTGTCCGACCCCGACGCCTGTCGCCTGCTGTTGCAGGCCGGTTCGCTCACCACGGGGGAGGTGATATCGAACGTCATGCAGCAGACCCTTGGCGGCGAGCTCATGGAGGGTGTGGCACTGGGCAGCCTGAGCCACCTCGACCCCGACGTGGTCTACGCCGCCTATTTCGGCGTGCTGCTGTCCGCCACCGGACACCTGCTCGGCAAGGGCGACAACCTCGACCCGGTGGCCGGCGCGGATCACCTCACCGAACTCACCTTCGCCGTGTTGGGGCTGCCGCACAAACCGCCGCCGCACTACCTCGAAGAGAAGCTTGAAGAAGCGCTGGAAGAGACGCCCGCAGGCGGGTGCGAACGCGCGCCCACGGCTCCCGTGGCAGACCGGCTCGAAGACAAGGCCTAGCGCCGCACCGCTGCCGGGCGCCGCCTATCCCCCCGCAAGGAAACGCCATGGACAGAGAAGCCACCAAGCAGAAGTACGCCCGGGAGCGCGCGAAGCGCCTGCGCCCGGACGGCAACGACCAGTACCTGCGCCTCGAGGAGCAGTTCAGCGACATGCTGGACGACCCCTATCTCCCCGTGCAGGAGCGCGCGCCGAAGACGGACCACGTCACGGTCGCGTTTATCGGCGGCGGCTTCTCCGGCCTCGTGGTCGGCGCGCGTCTCGCCGAGGTCGGCATCACCGACTACCGGGTGATCGAGAAGGGCGGCGACTTCGGCGGCACGTGGTACTGGAACCGCTACCCGGGCGCCATGTGCGACACCGCATCCATGATTTACATGCCGCTGCTCGAGGAAACCAGCTACATGCCCCGGGAGAAGTATGCGCGCGCCCCGGAGATCCTCGAGCACTGCGCGCGTATCGGCAAGCAGTACAACCTGTATGACAAGGCGCTGTTCCACACCCGCGTGGTGGAACTGCAGTGGGACGAGTCGCGCAGTGTGTGGCAGGTGCGCACCGATCGCGGCGATGACTTCACCGCGCAGTTCGTGGCCATGGGCACCGGTCCGCTGCACGTGCCCAAATTGCCGGGGATTCCCGGGATCGACGAGTTTCAGGGCCACGCCTTCCATACCAGCCGCTGGGACTACGATTACACCGGTGGCGATGCCGGCGGGGCGCTGCTGGAGAAGCTCGCCGACAAGCGGGTTGCCCTCATCGGCACGGGCGCCACGGCCGTGCAGTGCGTGCCGCACCTCGCGCGCGCCTGCGGCACGTTCTACGTCTGCCAGCGCACACCCTCGTCGGTGGATGCGCGCAGCAACGAACCCATCGACGCCGCGTGGTACGGCGAGGCGACGCGGGAGAGCGGCTGGCAGCAGCGCTGGATGGAGAATTTTACCGAGAACCTCACGGGTATCGCGTTCGAGGACTTCGTGCACGACGGCTGGACCGACCTCGCGCGGCGCTTCCAGGAAAAGGTGCTGACGCTGCCGCCGGAACAACAGGCCGACCCGGTGCAGATGATGCGCGCCTACGAGGATTCAGACTTCGAGAAGATGGACCAGATTCGCGCGCGCGTGGATGCGGTTGTCGACGACCCGGAGACGGCGGCCAACCTGAAGGCCTGGTACAAGCAGCTCTGCAAACGCCCCTGTTTTCACGACGAGTACCTGCAGGCGTTCAACAACCCGTCCACCGTGTTGCTGGATACCGACGGCAAGGGCGTGGAACGGATCACGCGCAACGGCGTTGTGGTGGCGGGGGTGGAGTACGAGGTGGACTGCATCATCTACGGCACCGGCTTCCTGATCGGCACGGAGGTCTCCGACCGCTGCGGCTTCGAGACCATCGGTCGCAACGGCGTCACGCTGACCGATTACTGGGAGGGTGGCATGCGCACGCTGCACGGGATCAGTTCCCACAACTTCCCCAACCTGTTCCGCGTGCAGCCCACGCAGGGCGCCAACTTCATTGCCAACGTGCCGCACAATATCGTGGAGTCCGCGCGCACCATCGCGCTGCTGCTGCAGCACGCGACCGACAACGGCTACAAGGTGGTGGAGACGACCAAAGACGCCGAGGACGCCTGGCTCGAGGTTCTGTCCGGCGCATCGCTAATGCTAGGCGACCCGACCTGCACCCCCGGCTACTACAACAACGAGGGCCAGCCCCTGCCGGAGGAGGCCAAGTCCTACGTCGGCTACCCGGCGGGCGCGATGGCCTTCTTCCGCTACATCGACGAGTGGCGCAACTCGGGCCGGTTCGAGGGCATGGCCTTCAGTTGACGCCGCCCGGCAACAGGGAGAGGCAGCAGTGAGTACACCGTGGACCGTCCTGCTGGTGTTCGCCGGCATTGCGCTGGCTGTGCACCTGTACCGCCAGTACTGGAACCACCGCGACCTGCCCCAGGTCTTCGACGCCGACTTCGACGGCGAACTGCTGCACGTGGGTGAGACCTATATCGCGCGGCGCGCCGCGGCCGCGGGGAACGACGAAACAGTGATCTGTTTCCCCGGCTTCCTCGAGGACATGCGCTATTTCCAGGCGCTCTACGCGGCGTCGGACTGCGAGCTGATCCTCGTCAACAACGCGGATTACCACTGTTCCTTCCCGCGCCTCGCCGCCACCGCGCTGGACTGGCCGGCCAATCCGTATCCGCTCGGCAGTATCGAGCACGACGGCTTCTACCTCGGCCTGGTGGTGAGTGAGCTGGCGCGCGGTACGCGGGTGACCCTGCACGGCCATTCCCGCGGCGGCGCGGTCACACTGGAGGCCGGGCGGCAGTACCCGCAACTGATGGGCGCGGCAGGGCGCCATGTGCGCGCCATCCTGGAGGCGCCGGTACTGCCCGGTGCCCGGACTGCCGGTAAAGGCAGCGAGCCGCTGCCGCACGCGCTGATCTGCTACCTGCTGCCCATCGTCCTCGGGCTGTCGCGCCGGGCCGGGCCGGAACAGTTGTGCAGGCAACCCATGATGCAGCCCACCAACGCGCTCAAGACCGGGATCTGCCTGAGTGTCTACAGCAATGCGCGGCACTACAGCACCTGCGTCGCCAACGTGCGCAGCCTCGTGCGCTGGCAGCGCGAGACCGGCCACGAGGTCTATACCCACTATCCCGAGGTGTACGTAGTGATGGGGGAGCGGGACGATGTGCTCGACAACCCGAGTATGCGCGCCAGCGCCGAGGCGGGCGCCGCGCTCAATCCGGGGGTGTCCATCGTCGCCACACAACACACCAATCATTTCGTCACGCTGGAGGCGCCGGCGTACCTCCTGGCCCTCCACGGACAGCCTTAAATATTAGCGATAATTAACAAATATGCGGAAATACTCCCTGTCGCAATGGCGCGCCGGGCGGTGTAGTCTTAACGCAGAGGTAGTTCAGGGTCTCCACACTATGTATCGCGGTAGGTTTTCAGGATCAGGGTCTCGCCTGGCGGTGTTGCTCATGGCACTGGCTGCCGGCGTGCCCGCCATGGCCGAGGAGAGCTTCCAGGTCTTCCTGCCGACCGCCAGCAACACCCGGATCTTCACGCCCAGCCCCGACCTGAATGTCAGCCTGCCGAGCACCCCGGTGACGCCGTCCCTGAGCTCCCCGCTGAGCGGTTCGATGATGTTGAACCAGTTCAACGACAACAGCTCGTGGTCGGAGGAGCAGGGCGAGGACGGTTCGGCGCACCCGGGCCTGAACCAGTGGAACGTCGGCCTGCCCCTCGTGCAACAGTGGGGTTCCGACGGCAGCATGACCACCCTGGAGTTCACCCCCGCTATCGCGTTCTTTACCGAGGACGAGAACCCTTTCAAGAACGACCACCTCGTCCGGGAGCCGCTGATGCGCCTCGGCGCGCACCTGTCCCGTGATGTTATCCAGGGTTATCTCTCCCTCGGTGTCGACCTCAACTACGTGCATGGCGGCGAGACGCAACTCCAGGGTGTTACACAGGGCGCCCGGCAGAGTTACCGCACGGTGGGCGTCAACGCGAGCGGCCAGCTGACCGGGCAGCTCGGCTGGAGTGTGGAGTACTCGCGCGCCCAGTCCGACGAGCAGGGGCTGGAAGAAACCGACTGGTACCGCCTGAACCTGAACTACAGCTTCTGACTGTAACCGCACCGCGGCTGCGAGCGGCGGCAACGGTTCGCTAGGCTTTTTGCATGACTGCGCCCGCCGCGCCGGCGACACCGAAGCTGGCCCTGTCTTTCATCTTTATTACCGTGCTGCTGGACTCCATAGGGTTCGGCATCATCCTGCCCGTCATGCCGCAGCTCATCATGGAGGTGACCGGCGCGGAGTTGAGTCGCGCCGCTGTGATCGGCGGCGGTCTGGTCTTTTTGTACGCGGCGATGAACTTTTTCATGTCGCCGGTGATGGGCAACCTGTCCGACCGCTTCGGTCGCCGCCCCGTGTTGCTGCTGACGCTGCTTGCCTACGGGCTGGACTACCTGCTCATGGGCTGGGCGCCCACCCTGGCCTGGCTGGTCCTGGGCCGGTTGATCTCCGGCTGCACATCTTCCACCTACTCGATCGCCAACGCCTACATCGCGGATATATTCCCGCCCGAGGAGCGCGCCAAGAATTTCGCCCTGATGGGCGCCGCCTTCGGGGGTGGTTTCATACTCGGGCCGGTGCTGGGGGGGTTCCTCGGGGAACTCGGTCCGCGCGTGCCGTTCTACGCGACCGCGGCGCTGGCCCTGGCCAACGCCACGTTCGGCTTCTTCGTCCTGCCCGAAACGCTGGCGAAGGAAAACCGGCGGTCGTTCGACTGGCGCCGGGCCAACCCGCTCGGCGCTCTGCGCCACCTGCGCAATTATCCCCTGGTGTTCGGGCTCGTGGGGGCGTACTTCGTGTTCCTCGTCGCGCACCAGTCGCTGCCCTCGGTGTGGGCCTACTTCACCATCGCCAGTTTCGACTGGAGCCAGCGCGAGATCGGCTTCTCCCTGGGCTTCGCCGGGGTCTTGATGATGATCAGCCAGGCGTTCCTGATCCGCTGGAGCATCGACATCTTCGGCCAGGTGCATACCGCGTACATCGGGCTCACCTGTGCCGCGGCGAGTTACCTGGGCTACGCCTTCGCCACCGAGAGCTGGATGGTGTACCTGTTCCTGCTGGTCGGCGCGGGACAGGGCTTCCTCGGGCCGGCCGTGCAGGGGATCATGTCCGGCCGGGTGCCCGCCAACGCCCAGGGGGAACTGCAGGGCGGCCTGGGCAGCGTGGTCAGCCTCGCCGCCATTGTCTCACCGCCGGTGATGACGGGCGTCTTCGGCTACTTCACCGCGAGCGACGCGCCCGTCTACTACCCGGGTGCCAGTTACCTGCTGGCCGGGCTGCTCGTACTGGTCAGCTTCGGCATGTTCCAGCCGCAGTTGCGTGCCCGGTAGCGGTTGGCCTAGAAGCGTCGCGCCTGTACTGTAGGGTCGAATTTATTCGACGCGGAAATGGCCCGCCATACCTGGCGATGGCCAGTGTCGAGAGCCGGGTGCCTGGTCGAATGAATTCGACCCTGCAGCGGGCGCCAGGCCAATATATTCGAACACAACAATGGGGTAGTGCGGTGGTCCGGGGCCTTGAGTTTCCCGCCAACTCCATCTATACGAACAGTAACGGCAGGGGACGTGAAGCCGCCGCAGCCCGTCACTGCCACCAACGACCGATGTAAGGAGCGCGTGCATGAGCCTCGATTTCAGCAAGACCCCCGATATCATCAAACTGGGTATCACCGATCCCACGACGGGCTGGGAGAAATACTTCGCCGAGGGCGTGCCGTTCAAGGACACCGCGCTGGTGCTGACAGGCCCGTTGATCCTGCTCAACGCGCTGCTCGTCGCGGCCTTCGGCGGACTGGTGCCCGGCATGAGCTTCATGGGCGCCTTCTTCTCGACGCTGGTCGGGGCGGTTATCGGCGTGTTCGTCGGTGCGGGCGTGTTCTCGGTGCTGGCTGGAGTGCTGGGCGGCACGAGCAATTTCGACAAGGCGTTCTCGGCGTTGTCGCTGGCCTGGGTGCCCGCCCTGCTCGGCAGCATCGTCGCGGCGATCGTGCCGTTTGTCGGCTTCCTGGTGGCGATCGCGGCGTTCGTCCTGTCACTGGTCTACCTGTATCGCCTCCTGCCACTCGCGCTGGCTGTCCCGGACGGCAAGCGGGTGTGGCATTTCATCCTCGGCCTGGTCATCGTCATCGTGATCAACGCGATTATCGGCTCCGTGCTGGGACTCAACCGGCCGTCGGGTGACGCCTTGTCCGCCGGTGGTTCGGGCGCTGCGTTCGAGGGCGGCGAGGAGGCCCCGCGCCAGTCCGGCATGCTCGGCGCCATGCAGCGCCACGGCGAGATCATGGAAAAAGCGGGCACGCACCGCTACGACCCGCCCGCCAACGGCCGGGTGAGCAAGGCGCAGGTCGAGGCGTACATGGCGGTGCAGCGCAAGGCGCGCAAGGCGCAGGAGCGCTTCCGGCAGAAGATGGAGGACATGGAGAAGCAGTCGGCCGACGGCGAGAATCCCGGCCTTGCCGGCCTGTCGTCGCTGGGCGCCACCATCAGCGGCGCGGTGACGGCGGGTAACGCCGAGATGGAAATCGTCGTTACCGGCGGCGGCAACTGGGCGGAGCACAACTGGGTGAAGGGCCAGCTCCAGACCGCGATGATTCACGGCGGGGAGGGCGCCGACCCCATTCCGCAGAACTACAAGTTGTTTGAACCCTACCTCGAGGAACTCGGGCAGTAGGCGCGCAGCCGCCCCCTGTCGGGGCGGCGCTGTTACCAACTTTCACTGAACGGCCGGATGTCCAGCTCGAAGGTCCACGCGTTGCGCGGCTGCTGATGCAGCTGCCAGAACGCCTCGGCGATGGCGTCCGGTTCCAGCGAGCCGTCCGGGCCGAGGTTGTCGAGGTACTCGCCGAAGGCGTTCCTCACCAGTTCGCCGTTGATCACGCCGTCCACCACCACGTGGCCCACGTGCACGCCCTGCGGCCCGTATTCCTTGGCGATCGCCTGGGCGAGGTTGCGCAGGCCCGCCTTGGCCGCGCTGAAGTGCGCGAAACCGGGTCGACCGCGCAGCGACGCCGACGCGCCGGTGAACAACAGCGAGCCGCCGTTCGCCACCAGTTCGGGCAGCGCCGCCTTCGCCACGAGAAACCCCGACAACGTGCAGGTGCGCCAGAACTGCTCGAAAAGTTCCTCGGTGAGGTCGGCGAACGCCAGTGGCCGGTTGTTGCCCACGTTGCAGATCACGGCCTCGATCGGGCCGAAGCCATCCGCCGTGTGGATGGCGGCCTGTACCTCGTCCGGCCGCGTCGCATCCGCCACGTGCGCGGAGCACGCGGCCCCGTGGCGTTGATCTCGGCTGCCACGGCATCGAGTTTGTCCTGCGAGCGTCCCACCACCACGGTGTGCAGGCCGCCGGCGGCAAAGCGCCGGGCGATCGCCGCGCCCAGTCCGTTGCTGGCGCCCACGCCGATGACGACCGCTGTATTCATCCTGTCCTCCTGGCTTTGCCGTCCAGTCTAGTTGGCGCCCATGAAACTGGGGGCCAGCAGCCTGTCCTGTTTGCCCAGCCACTTGCGTTTCGGGCGCAGGTCGTAGTGACGGGAACTGATAAAGCCGCCGTCGGCGACCTCGCGCAGGTGAAAGTAGTTGGTGAACGTGCGGAAGTTGGGGTCGACGCCCACGGGGCAGTAGTGGGATACGATCGACCTGCGCGTGTTGTTGTTCTGCATCTTCGCCCCGCCGTGCACCAGGTCGGACGCCCAGATCAGCGCGTCACCCTTTTTCGGCAGGAAGCGTTCCAGCGGCAGGCCCTGCGCCTCGCTGCGATCCACGATGGATTTCAGGAACGCCTGGTGCGCCGGTTTGCCGTGCCGTTCCGGGTGCCAGGCTTTGCTGTCCTGCTGCTCGCCGAACAGGAAATCGTCGAGCCGGTGACTGCCCGCGTAGTACAACAGCTCGCCGCTGCCCTCGGTGACGTCTTCGAGCGCTATCCAGCTCGCGAGGAACTGCAGGGGTTCGGAGACCACGACGTAGGCGGCATCCTGGTGCAGCGCCTGTTGCGACCCGTGCACGAACGTGAGGCACTGGAACGCGTTCGCCGCCTCTTCGAACACGGCGTGCAATACCTCGGAGATGGCCGCGCAGTAAATAGCCTCGGCCGCGTGCGCCGAGTTCACATGGAAGTCGATGATGCGAAAGGTGGGATCCTGCACCACATCCGCCGTCGGATGCGCGTAAGCGGCCCGGGCGCGACGCGCGATGAAGCGGTCGGCGTGCTCGGTGACACCCGCCATTTCCGCCAACAGCGTGTCGGCGAGCGCATGGCTGATAGCGCCCGGGATGATCACGTAGCCGTACTCGATAAGGTGCGCGAGGCGCTCGCCGAGGATCGGGTTGATAGCGCCCGAGTCCAGCCGCGCGGCCAGCAGGTCAAGGGCGTCGGGCCGGTCTATCCACAGCGGTTCGAAGCGGGTGTTGGCGCTGGGCAAGGTGAGCCTCCTGGGGGTGATCTGGTGGGGAAGGAGTCTAGCAGCAGGTTTTATGCCGTAACAATTGATTCATGCCGTGGATGTGTTCGATACGGGCATGGTTTGGAGGTGAACCCGGACATGCGCTGGAAAATTGGCGCAGGTCTTCTAAGCTTGCCCTATGAACATCACCCTGCCCGGGTGGTTGCCCGTCAGTAATCCGCCAGAAAAGGAAGCTCTAACAATGAGAACCATAATTTCGTGGCCGCTATCGCTTGTCTTTCTTATTGCAGCCGTCAAGGCCCTGGCCGCCTGGGACGAGACAGTCAGCGTCATCGTGGATAACCCGGACGCGCTGCAGGGCGCCAAGGTCAGCTTCACGCCGACCGGTGGAGCGCCCGTGCAGGGCGAAGTGCAGCAGGACGAGGACGGCAATGTCTTCCTCTACTTCCCGTTGCCCGGCAACGGTCCCACGCCGGGCACCATCACGGTGGATACGGGGGCCGGCGAGCCCGGCGCTTTCTCGGTACCAGCGCGCAGCGCCGGCAGTACGCTCATTCTCGACTTCGATGCGGGCACCGTGAGCGTCAGCTCGCTGCTCGGCGCGCCGCAGAAGCGGGAGTTCGAACTGCATCTGGGACTCGGCCTCTCGCAGTGGTACACGGACTCACTGGCCGACGTGGCGAGCGGCAGCGCGGACGAACTGGGCGACCTGTTTGCTGGACAGGGCGTTGCCGGCGCATCGGTCAATGACAGCGCGGACGACGACGCCCTTGCCTATGGTGTCAGCCTGACTGCCGTGTGGCCAATCACGGACAGGGGTGCGCTTTACCTGCGCGGTAGCGCATTTGAGAGCGAGGATTTTGAGGCGTCGGTGCGCGGCTCGGGCAGCCTGGGCCCGGCGGCGGTACAAGCGCGCAACGACATCGAGGCGGATCTGGAGTCGTTCACCTTCAGTATTGGTTATGAACACGACCTTGGGAACGGTCTTGATCTGTATGGCGGTGCAGGCTACGCCAATACCAGTGCCGACATTGACTTTGTTTCCGGCATCTCTGTCGGCGGTGTCGACCAGGGCACCCTGCGCGGTTCCGAGACGGAAGAAGAAGACAGCTGGCTGCTTGAGGCGGGTATCCGCTTTAGCTTCGGGGGTGAATCCAGGCCGTTCAGGGTCAGCGCGGGGGTTCAGTACATCGATGAGATTCCCGGCGGTGAAGACCTGACCACGCTGGGGCTCGAAGTGAGCTACGACCTGATACCGAAGCGTTACGGTGTCTCCTCCTCGGCGCCCAGGTAAGGGGATAACCGCCTGATGCCGCGCTCACGCGCCACTGCTGCGGTCGTGCGTCGCTGCGCGGCGCTCCTTGTCGCCCTGTGCTGCACTGCCGCCGTGGTGGCACAGCCCGCGCTGCCGCCCGACTTTCCCACCGACCCCGAGGCCATCGCCGACTACCTCGACGCGATCATCGATCCCGCGGTCGCCGGTCCGGAAAAATTCGATCGTCGGGATGAAATCTGGGACGCCCTGCCGATGGCGACCCGGGACGCCGTCAATCGCGTCTACGCGGAGCGCGATGAGAAGCAGTACCAGCTCCTGGTGAACGGCTCGGGCGAGCCGCCCCAGGCGATCGCGCTGAGCGGCGAGGAATGGGCCGAGATCACCGCGGACTTCTTCATCAACGCCCTGATTGCCGAGGCTCAGGCGGGGGGTGAGCTCTCGGTGCTGGCGCAGATCGGCGACGACCTCTACAAGCAGCGGCTGTACTACGGTTCACAGATCCAGGCGCTGGCGGAGGATTACGCCGCGCTGGACGAGAAACGCCAGCTACTCGAGGCCGACAAGTTCATCCTGGAAGGCGACCTGATGCTCGACCAGCGGGGCGACTCGGTCCTCGACAACCTGTTCGAAGCGGTGGAGTCGGTGAGCAGCGAGGACGACCTGCTGAACCGGATCGCCACACTGGACACGCAGATCCTGGCGCTGGAGGGACAACTGGCCGAGACGCAGGATGCACTGAGCACCCTGGTCGCGGAGGCGGAGGGCGCGGAGGCGGCGCTGGTCAACCGCGGTATTACCGACAATCCAGAGCTGCTCGCCGCTGAGGAGCAGCGGCGTTTCCAGGAGGCCGTCGGCCTGGTGCAGGCGCTGCAGACGAAACAGGCGCAGTACGTGGCGGGCCAGAAGGTATTCGACGCGGCCCAGGCGGGGCTTGAGGCGCAGCTCGAATACGCGACCGAGAACGGCCTGGACACCGCGCCGTTCGAGGCGCGGGCCGAACAGCTGCAGCTCAGCGAGGACATGTTCGTCGAATCCATGCAGGTGCAGATAGCGGGCGCGGGCAGCCGCCTGCAAAATACGCTGGGTCGCAACGCGCTGCAGAACATCGGTGTGACCACTGTTGCCGACCTGGTGGGCGGGGTGGTCGAGCAGGGCCTGGACCCGGCCGTCGTGCTGGGCTCTGTGGACGCACAGCTGGTCATGGCCTTCGAGCAGAGCGCCCTGCGCCAGGCGCTGGGTGAATCCGACCTGCACGCTTTCGGTATGGCGGATTTCGCCGCAGAGGTGGGGCGTACCTACGTCGAGTCATGGACCTCGCCGGAGGAGTACTACACGCGCCTGGGCTACTACGGGCTCGGCCTGGCGGCAGCCGGCAAGGATACGGCGGTGGATATGTACCACCTCACCCAGACCGCCGTGGAGGCCTACAACGAGTCCCTCGAGGCCACGGTCAACTACGGCTTCGCGGCGGCCGGTTCCGATTTTCGTCTCGACGTGTTCGGCGACGAAACGCTCACGGAGTTTGCCGGCTGGGGCAATGCCCTGCTCAATGTCGATTCCAAGAAGATCTACAACACCACGCAGGGTGTAACGACCGCCCTCGACAGGTACGTCTCGCAACAGGCGGCGTCAGGTAAAGCCGGCGCCAACAACATGACGTACTACGTGGGCTACGGCACCTTCATGGTGACCGGGGCCGAGGAGGGCATTGCCAAGCTGGCCGTGCTCGGCAGCCGCTACGTTAAGGGCGTGCAGATGGCGCAGAAACTGAAGCGCGCCGAGCAGCTCGCCACCCTGTCCGGTGATACCAGCCGCTTCGGCAGCGCGGTGGCGGATGCCGCGGGCGGCCGACGCGCGGCGGATGCGGCTTCTGCCGTGCCCGACGCCCCGACTGGCACTGCGGGGACTCGCGCTCCACCGACTCCGGAACCGCCGAACCTCACCCCGATTTCAATCGATCCGCGCAAGATGACGGCTAAGGTCGACGCGGAAGGTAATCTGATTTTACAGAGACTGGGTGGTAAGCCCGTGAATCTTGGCAGGCCCAAGTGGTCGGGTGGTTTCACGGATACCTACGAGATCCCCGCCTCCATTGCCGGCGGAGAAGGCTATGTCATCAAGATCACACGCGGCCCGGGTGGCCCGGCGGAAAATACCGCGCTGGATATTCTTGACGCAGCGGCCAACGACGATTTCGGCATTCAGGTCATCAACAGTTTGGATCCCGCTATTGCGAGTGCACCGAAAGTCCTCAGGCGATACAGGATTTCGGGCAGCGGTATCGACTTTGACGGTGCCATTGTCAGCGTGGTGCAGCGCGCCGATGAGCTGGATTTTGGTGATGTACTGAAGAAACGGGCGCTCAAGGATATGACACCGCTCGAGGCAGCGGCCTTTACACGGTTCACGCGGGCACTCGCGGACCGCGGTTATGTTTGGCTGGACAACAAGGGCGACAACTTCGCGTTCATCTACAATGCGGACGGCTCGATTCGAGGGATAAAGGTCAAGGACGGCGGTGGGATGGTCAAGATGAAAAGCCCGGCTGCTGCGCACGCTCTACGTCAGGACCTGGACAATCCCACGCGTTTTTTTGAAGAAATGCAGGCGGTCACGTCGGACCCTGCGGAGATGGCCAGGGCCATGCGCTTCAAGCTTGATGAGTTTCATGGACCCAATGTCGACTGGGACTTTGTCGAGCAGGTTACCGGCCGGCGGTACGGATCACTGGGCGACGAGTTTCCCTACCTACCATTCAGCGGTGTGGTATACCCCGAGTTGCGCAAGGCCACCGCGGCCGATGCGGTGACTGACCTCGCCGGGGGCGCCTCCATGTCGTTGCCGGCGCCCGGGGGAGCGATGGCCGGGGGCGCTGGCTGTGCTCCCGGGGTTCGTGTGCCCATTCGTTATCCCATCCCGTCAATATTTCCGTCGGGTGAGTTTCCCGATTGGGCCATGGGGCTGCATATACCTATCGACCGTATGCCCGAATACCTGCAACTTCCCCCGCAAACGGCGTTGATCGACCCGGGCAGCCGCGGCTTCCCCGGTAGCTGCCCCACGGTGGTGGACGCGGCGCCCACGGGCAGTCGTCCCGCCATCGCCCTTGGCACGCCGGAGACGCCGTTCTACAACCAGTCGATCTGGGACAACGGCTATTTCTTCGCTGGACGCCGCCTCTGGAACGGCCTGCGCTACAGGGACGATGCGGAGCCTGTAACCGCCTGGTCGGGCTGGGTTGTGCCGGATGCCGGTGCGCTGCCGCAGGGGATGGGTTTTGAATTCGACCACGCACGCAGTGAACAGCAGGCCGGTCCCGGCAGCGCGCCGGGGGACTGGGCGCTGCAGGCTATCGGGTTGCCTGAACAGCCGCCCGCGGTGCGGCGCAATGTTGTGGTGGCGGTGATCGACACCGGCCTCGCCTGGGCGCACCCTGACCTGCGTAAGGACAGCGTCTGGATCAACGAGGACGAGGTGCCGGGCAACTACTCGGACGACGACGGCAACGGCTACATCGACGACGTGCTGGGCTGGAACTTCGTGGACGACAACAACCTGCCCTGGGACCTGGACGGCCACGGCACCCTTGTCGCCGGGATCATCGCGGCGGACGCGAGCAACGATGCGGGCATACGCGGCATCAACTCGAACGTGAAGATCATGCCGCTGCGTGCGCTCGACGCGCGGGGTGACTCGCGCGCCTCACTGGTCAGCGAAGCCATTGTCTACGCGGCGGATAACGGCGCCCAGGTCATCAACCTCAGCGTGGGCGGCGAAAACCTCAGCAAGACGGAACAGATCGCGATCGACTACGCGACGAAGCACGGGGCGCTGGTGGTGGTCGCCGCCGGTAACCAGGGCAAGCCGGTGGAGCGCTACGGTCCGGCCGGTGCGTCCGGCGTGCTCACCGTCGCCGCATCGGGCCGCGACGGCGAGCGCCTCGCCCTGTCCAATTACGGCTCGCGCGTCGACATACTCGCGCCGGGCGAGGACATTGTCGGGCTGCGCGCAATGGGCACCGACCTCATGGCCAAGTTCAATTCTCCCACGTATAAGTCAGGCGACAATATTGTGGGCGAGGACCGCGCCTACTACCGCGCCACCGGCACCTCCTTTGCCGCGCCGCTCGTCAGCGGCGTGGCCTCACTGCTGCTCGCGGCGAACGATGACCTGGCGCCGCGGGACGCCGGGCGCATGTTGTTGCAGTCCGCCACCGAGGCCGGCGCGCCGGGTGTCGACCACCTCACGGGCTACGGCCTGCTGAATGCGCGCGCCGCGCTGGCGGCCGACCCGGGGTTTTTCATCGAGGCACTGATCGCCGGCGTTGCCGTGGCGGCGCGTGACGGGAAGCAGGTACTCTTGGTGCAGGGCAGCGCCGACGCAGATGACTTCCGTCGCGCGCGCATCAGTATCGGCAAGGGAGAGTCACCCGCGAAGTGGCAGGAGGTCGGCGGGCTCAAGGCGCCCGCGCAGGGTGAAATCGCCGTCATACCGGCGGCGAGTTTTGCGGGCGCAGCGCTGTGGGTCATCCGCCTGGAGGTCGAGCACGACAACGGTCGCACCCGGGAGTACCGCTTCAGGCTCGACCTGGGCTGATCAGCAGCCGGGCGTCTGTACCTCGCAAGTCGGCGAGCAGCCGTCGCCGGCGGAAAGGTTGCCGTCGTCACATTCCTCGCCGCATTCCACGCGGCCGTTGCCGCAGGCGAGCCACAGCGGCGCCGTGCGCGACTCCGCCTGGGGGTTTTCGTTTGGGTCCGCCCAGGGGTCGTTGCCGTGGCCGCTCCAGCCGTACGGGTCGATGACTTTGCTGCCGGCCGCCTCGGCGCCCTCGAGCGGGTCGTAGACCCTGGTCTCGAAGTGCAGGTGCGGCAACAGGGTTCCGGCGTTGCCCACGCGCGCCACCAGTTGCCCCGCCACCACGGGTGCGCACTGACCCGGCAGGAGATCGGCGAGATTGCCGCCGTGGACGTCCTGGCCGTCGAGGTCCGACGCGTGCAGGTACCAGCTCGCGTAGCCACGGCCCGCAAAGGTGCCGTGGTCGATGTAGAACGTGTGGAACGCGTCCCAGGCGCTCGGCGCGCCGAAATGCCCGTTGATCGGGTCGTCGAGCGCTTTGCACAGCATGCCGTCCCGGCCGGCGACCAGCGCGGTCGCCGCCGGGTAGTTGTAGTCGTAGCCCGCGTGCCCGGCGTAGTACAGGTACTCGGGCCCGAACGGGCTGGCGTACGTGCCGTTGACGACGAACGGCGTGCCGGCCGGGTTGCGGAAGGCACACTGGCAGTTGCCGAAGTAACAGCCGGGCAGTGTCGGCTGTGTGGGACAGAACACCGCGTTCGCGTCGCGTGCCGCGGATTCGCCCGTGTAGGCGGTGATGTCGGTGTCGCAGCAACGCGTGTAGAACGGGTCCGTGTGATCCAGCGTGGAGATGACCTCGGCGGTGTACGCGGTCAGGTCGGGCAGGCCGATGACGAATCTTTCAAGGTGAAAGGCCGGTACGCAGACACCGGTGCCGCAGCCCTGCGCGCCGTGGCAGACCTCCGCGGCAGAGCAGTCGCCGTCCTGGTTGCACGCTGTCGCGGCCTGCGCGCCGGTTGTGGCCAGGCCCAGCCACAGCAGTGCGACGAGGCCTGTCGGGATGTGCCGGAACCGCCGGTTGCGGCGGCCACCCCGGGGCGTGTTGGATAGAGCCGACATGGAACAACTGTTGCGCGCGAACCCGCACCCGTCAAGCGCTAGCTGCCGGCGAGGTGGTGAATGGCGCGCAGCCAGATGGTGGTGAGACACTGGTCGTCAGCCGCGTCGAACAGGTTGACCTCGGCGTCGAAGAACCCGTGGCCCTTTTTCTCGAACAGGTCGAGCACCGCCATCTCCGCGATGATGTCGGTGCCCGGCGCGATCGCGCGGTAGTTCTGCGAGCGGGTTTCGAGATGCACCCACGGATTCATGTGCGCGTTGCCCGCGGCGATGAAGTTGGACAGCCCGAGGATGAAGCTCATGTTGGCGCATGCGTTGTCGCCGCGCAGCAACCCGGGCATGGCCGCGGGGTCGCGCAGGTAGCTGGCCATCTTGTGCGCACCGCCCCAGTGGTAGAGATACGCCTTGCAGCCATCCTCGCGCAGTTGCTGCCAGACGGCGGAGGAGGAGCGCGGCGGCGTATAGTCGCGCTCCGCCAGCGCGTCGCCGCGGCGCTCCGGCGGCCCGGGTGGCGTTGCCGTCACGCCGACGCTGGCCTCGGCGCTGACGACGTCCGCGCCGCGCAGCAGTCGCGCGCGGTACGCAGACCCGGACTGCTCGTCGATTACAACGCGGAATGCCTCGCCGTCGTACAGCGGCGAGCCCACCTTGACGTGGGCGTGGCCGCGTTGCAGGAAGTCCTCGCCCCAGTGCGCCACGGCGGGGTGGGTGAGATAGGCGGAGATCGTGACACCCGGCACGAGCCCGCCCTCGAACCCGTACTTCTGCGCGAGCTCGTCACCGTGGATCTGGTTGTCGGACCCCGGGTCCTGGTTGAAAGCGGTGGCACTCCAGTTCTCGATCACAACCTGACATCCCCCTGCGAGCGACTATGCTTTACCTTGGACTGCGCACCCGGGCGAGGTCAAGCGCGCGGCTTTGATCCGCGCTCCGGCGTGCGGCGTACACCCGGCAGGAGGAGACACTATGCTGACCATTGAGCTGAGCGAGCGGGGCATGATCCCGGACCCCCTGATGCGCTGGGGCATGCGCCGCCTGATGGCCGAGCGTCTCGAGAATGAGTCCCTCGACCGCGGCGAGCGGGAGTTCGCCGCGTACCAGGCCCGCCTGCAGGCGCTGCGCGAAAGTCCCGTCGCGGAGGAGGTGGACAAGGCCAATGAACAGCACTACGAGGTGCCCGCCGCGTTCTTTCGCGCGGTCCTCGGCCGGCACCTGAAGTACAGCTCCTGCTACTGGGAGGGCGCCAACGGCGAGACGCTGGCGAGCCTGGATGAGGCGGAGGCGCGCATGCTGGAGCTGACCTGCGAGCGCGCCGGGCTGGAAGATGGGCAGGACATCCTCGAGCTGGGTTGCGGCTGGGGTTCCATTACCCTGTGGATGGCCAGCCATTACCCCGGCAGCCGCATCACCGCGGTCTCCAACTCCGCCTCGCAACGCGAGTACATCCTGGGCGAGTGCGAGCGCCGCGGCCTGCACAATGTCACCGTCATCACGGCCGACGTGAACGCGTTCCAGCCACAGGGCGCTTACGACCGCGTCGTCTCGGTGGAGATGTTCGAGCACGTGAAAAACTACCAGGTGCTGCTGGCGCGCATCGCCTCCTGGCTGCGCCCCGGGGGCAAGCTCTTCGTGCATATCTTCTGCCACCGCAACCTCCTGTACCCGTTTACCGTGGAGGGTGAAAGTGACTGGATGGCGAAGTACTTCTTTACCGGCGGCCTGATGCCCTCGGAGAACACGCTGCTCAACTTCCAGCAGGACCTGCGTATCGAGGCGCAGTGGCGCGTGCCTGGCGAACACTACGAGCGCACGTCCAACGCGTGGCTCGCCAACCTGGATGAACACCACGACGAGGTGCTGGCCGTGATGCGCGAGACGTACGGTGACGCCGAGGCGAAGCGCTGGCTGAATCGCTGGCGTATGTTCTTCCTCGCGGTGGCGGAGCTGTTCGGCTACCGGGGCGGTACCGAGTGGTTCGTGGCGCACTACCGCTTCGTTCGGCCCTGACGTCCCCGGCAACCGGCTTCAGGCCGATCTGAATTCCTCCCAGCTTGCTGCCAGCCATTCGCGGTAGGCTGCGCCGTCGCCGACCAGCTCCGCGGTGCTCAGGAAGCTTATGTTGACCTGCTCCGGCGTGCTCGACACGGTGTGGAACAGGCCCGAGTTCGGGGCCAGCGGGCCGAAACCCAGGTAATCGATCTGCGGCGCGTCGCCCAGGTAGAGCGGCTGTTGCGGCCCCGGGACATTGGTAACCACTGTATTGACCGACGGCGCGAGGTCGTTGATGCGGCCCGACGATATGAGCCACTCGCCCAGCCAGATGATGAGCGCGGGGTGAATCTCGTCGAGCAGCTCGAGCATGGCCTGCGAGTTCGAGCTGCCGCTGTCCTTCCTGCCGCGCCGCGCCTGCGCGTGGATCTTGCGCAGGCGCTCCCGCGCATCGGTCACGTCGGTGCCCAGCGGCACGCGCGCGACGCTCACCCGGTTGCCGAGGCTGCCGTTCTCGTCGCCGCCGCGTATGCTGATCGGCATCAGGGCGCACAGGCTGTCCGCGGGCAGTTCCGACGCCTCCAGCAGGAAGCCGCGCAGGGCGCCGCCGATGACACACATGGCGATGTCGTTGATCGTGCACCGGTGTTTCTTCTCCAGTTTGCGCAGGGTCGGCATGTCCATCCTGAGGTGACCCACGACCCGGTCCGCCGCGACGTCGCGGTTGAAGTAGCAGTCGGGCACGGCAATGCCCTCGCCGTCGTCACGCTTGAATAACTGCGGCGCGAGCTTCAGCAAAGTACCCGCGAGGTCGAAGGGGCGCTCCACGTTGTGCCACCACGCGCGGCCGTACTTCTGCAGGAGTGACGGCGCGGTGAAGTCATCGGAAGGATCTTCCGCCTCGCCCGGTGCCGCGGCCAGCATCGGGCCTCCGGGCTCGGTGTTGTGCAGGCTGTTGAACAGGCGCAGTGCGCCTTTGCCGTCGAACACGCTGTGGTGGATCTTGATAAAGGTGGCGGCCGCGCCGCGCGGCACACCGTCCAGGTTGTCCAGTCCCTCGACGAACATCGACTCCCACAGCGGGCGGTTGGTGTCCAGCGGCCGCGCGTGGAATTCACCGAACAGGCGGTACAGCGCGGCCCAGTCGCGGCGCTTGGGCAGGGCCACGTGGGTCAGGTGGCGGTTGATGCTGAACTGTTCGTCCTCCACCCAGTAGGCGCGGTCGAGGTGCAGCGGCAGGCGCTCGACCCTGCAGCGCAGGATCGGGAAGTGCCTGTCTGCGAGGACGGCGAGGCGCGCCTCGATCTCGTCGCGCAGCCGGTCGGTGCCGCGCTTGCCCCCGGTGTCGTAGATGATCACCGCCGACATGTGCAGGGGCAGGTTGGGCAGTTCCCCCTCGATCATGAGGTTGTCGAGTGCGCTGAGCTGTTGCATTGCCGGAAGCTCCCGTCGGACCAGGCTCCGGGGCGGGTCCACCCGCCCGTCATCCCGAAAGGCTAGCGCCCCGTCGGCCGCGCGCATTGATCCAGACGGGTAAAACCGTGAATCCGGTGGCTAGCGCGCGACCCGGTCAGCGCGCTTTCGGGCCAGGAGTGCCACCAGGATCACCAGGCTGGCCAGGGTGACGCCGAACCCGATGTAGAGGCTGGTCGGTCGGTAGCGAAATACGAGGGTGTGCTTGCCGGGCGGCGCCGCCACGGCGCGAAAGAGCGAGTTGGCGCGGTAGATCGGCACCTCGGCGCCGTCGAGTGTCGCCACCCAGCCGGGGTAGTACGCGTCGTTCAGTACCACGATGGCGTGGTCGCGCAGGTCGGCGGACAACACGACCTCGTTGGCAGAGTACTGTTCGATCCGTACGCTGCCGGTCCGCCCCTCCCGGGTCCGCGGCGGAAACCCCGGCCTTTCGCCCTCGATGACGACCGTGTCGCCCGCGACCGGCCGCGTGGCGCGAATGGCGGCCAGCGATTCCTCCTCCGAGCTGGTTGTCACGTAGTGGCCGACGGCGTAGGCGCGCGGCAACGCGCCCTGCAGTTCCCGGACGTTGTCGCCGACGACCACGTAGCGCAGCGAAGCGAGTTCGAGAATCCCGCGTTCCTTGAGCACCGACTTCAGCAGCCCCCGCGAGAAGTAACCATAGAAGCGTTGCAGCGGCGAGCGCGCCACCAGCTCGTCGAACTTCTCCGGACCGAGCATGTAGCGCACGTAGTTTTCCCAGCGGGCGGTGGTCAGCCCTATGTAGGCGTCGATACTCGGCAACCGGTACTTCGGCCCCAGGTTCGCCAGGGTGCCCGCAGCCACCGGCCCGTGCTCCTGGAAGACCACGCGATACCCGTCGACGTTGTCGCCCAGCGCGGCGCGCGCCGGCGCCACCAGGCCGCTGTCGTCCGGGTGCAGGGCCGGCACCAGGAAGCGGTGTTGTCGGTGGTAGCTGATATCCACGACCGCGAGCAGCACCAGCAACGCGGCGCAGCGCAGTACGACGCGCGCGTTGAGCCTGCCGCTGGTAGCAACCAGCACCAGCGTGGCGCAGGACGCGAAGCCCAGCAGGAAGGCCGGACTCCCGTTCGCGGCATATCCGGCGTAGAGCAGGCACAGGCCGTAGGCGGCGACCACGAGCAGCGCGGGCGGGCGCAGTCGCAGCGCGCGCTCGCCCGGCTCCCGCCGCGCGAGCTGCAACAGGTTCGACAGGCCGATACAGCACAACACCACCAGCACGAACTGCACGTAGCCGGCGGCGCGCCCGTTCACGCGGATCGCGCTGGCGAACGGCAACTTCTGCAGGAGTGCCAGTGCGGGGACCTGGTAGGACAGCAGGAACAGGCACAGGAAGACGCCCGCGGCGGCCAGCGCGATGGCGCCCGGCCGCGTCTGCCGTGCAGTAAATGCGAGCGGCAGGAACAGCAGGACACCGCCCAGGTAGGAAATGCCCGCCGGCAGCTTCAGGAAGCTGTTGCCGAAGACATGGGCCATGTCCGTCTGCACGAAGTTACCCAGCAACAACAGCAACGAGAAGTTCTCCCAGAGCGAGTTCGCATCATATGCGGTGCCGGAGTCGATGTTGCGATACGTGAGGCTGGACAACTCGTAAGCGGGCGCGAGCTGTACGGCGACCAGGCCGAGCATGAGTACCGCGGCCACGCTTACCATGCCCAGTCGCAGGGCGATGCCTTGTAGCGCGATGCCGCGATAGAGGAAGGCGAGCAGGCAGGCGCAGTACACCCCCACAACGAGCACCGTGTAAATGAAGTAGTTGGGGAAGCCGCCCAGGAAGCACAGCGCAACGGTCAGGGCGAGGTAGCAGCAGTTGCCGATGTCCGGGCTCTGGATAAAGCGGTGACCGCGCCACAGCACGAACGGCAGCATGCAGAAGGAGTAGCCCATGGTCGGGTAGAACGTTTCCGTGAACAGGGCGAAGGCGAACAGCGCGACGCACAACAGCCTGGCAATCGGCTCCAGCGACAGGTGGCGCACGTAACAGTACATGCCCGCCATGCCCACCGCGACGGTGAGCATCTGGATCACGAGTAGGGCCGGGGCGACATCCATCAGCAGCACGAGCCAGGCCAGCGGGAAAAACAGGCCGAGGCCGATCTCCGCGAAGTAGGGTGTGCCCAGGGAGGTGTAGGGATTCCAGAGCGGCAGTACGCCGGCTTCGGCGCTGGCGCGGGCGTAGCTGAGCAACGGCCAGGCGTGGGTAATGGCGTCGTTGGCGAGGTTGGGCTGCAGTGAGTCGGTGGCGCCGCTGTACAGGTCGTAGAGCAGCCTGGAAAACAGGAGCGCGAGCCCAAGCAGGACCAGGACGGATTTTATTGGTTTGCTCAATCTGCGTCCCCAGCAAGGATGATTAATCATCCCCTATCGGGAGTCGCGATTAAAGTCCGGGGTAGTTGTTTGCGGTTGTTTGTAGTTGTTTCTGGTTGCTTTGTGAAGGCCGCCCGCTCGCGCTGGGAGGGGTATCGGCTCAGGCGGTTGCTTCCTGTGCCGCGGCTTTCTCGCGCGTCGCTTTCTTGACGCGCTTCTGCTCGGCGATCTGCCACTGTTCCCACTCGTCCATGGCCTCGCCGATGGCGATGACCTGCGCGGGCTCGCAGACGCGCTGGGTTTTTTCCGTGCGACCCAGGAGCGTGTTGAACGCGAACTTCAGGTTCTTCAGCACGATCACCATGCCGCCGTGGCCGTAGGTCCAGCAGAACTTGATGAGGTCCTTGTAGCGCCGGTTGTACAGGTACACCTTGAGGTAGGCATAGATCTGGAAGAACTCGACCTGGCTGCGGGTCAGGCCCGCGAACTCCAGCGCGCCGCCGATCTGTTTGTTGTAGTCGTCCCAGTCCGTGGACACGATCTTGTAGCCGCCCTCGCCGCGCGCGGCGAGCCGGGCAACTTCAGTGCCCGGGTAGGGCACCATGATGCCGAAGATCGGCAGCTCGGGGTTGAGCTCGCAGATCAGGTTGATGGTGTCCTTGAGGGTATCGACGGTTTCATCGATCTGGCCCAGGATGGCGAAGGTCTCCACCCAGAGGCCGGCCTTGCGTGTGCATTCGCGCGCGCGCAGCATCATTTCCTGGGTCGTGCCCTTGCCGACTTTCTTCAGCAGCTCCTCGCTGCCGGTCTCGATGCCGAGGCCCACGCCCACGCAGTTGTTCTGCTTCATCAGCGCCGCGAGTTCGTCGTCCATGAAGCGCACGTGCGTGGTGGCGGTCCACCCGACGATGTCCTGCGTGCCGGCCGCGATCTTCTTGCGCACGAGGTCCTTCACCCACGGCATGTCGACTGTGAAGATCTCGTCGCCGTAGGTGATCTTCTTCGCGCCGTGGTTGGCCGCGAGGCTCTGGATTTCCTCGATGATATTCTCGGCGGTGCGGTGACGCACAAACTTGCCGTTGGGATTCATGCAGAATTTGCAGGAGAACGGGCAGCCGCGCGATGACTGGATGAAGTAGTGCGGCGCATCCGGCAGCAGGTCCCAGGCGGGCAGGGGAATCTCGTTAATGTCGACGATGCGTTCGCGCGGTCCGGTCCTGACCGGCGCGCCGCTCTCGTCGCGGTAGACCAGCCCGTCGATGCCGTCCCAGGGCTCGTTCGCCGCATAGGCCTGGCACAGTTGCAGGAAGGTCAGTTCGCCCTCGCCGTAGACGATGACGTCGAACTGGGGAAACTCGTTGGCGCTGACTTCGGGCAGGGCGGTAACGTGGACGCCGCCGACGACATGCAGGGGACTCACATTGCCGCGCTCGCGCAGCATGGCGGCGACCCGGGCGGCCGGCTTGATCTCGTTGGTGAACGCGGTGTAACCGACGATGTCGGGCTTGAAGGCCTCGATGCGGCTGACCGTCTCGGGAAAGCCCAGGCGCTCGAACTTGGAATCGATCAACTCGATGTCGCAGTCCATGTGGTCGCGCAGGTAGGCGGCGATGTAGGCGATGCTGGTGCGTACGAAATCCGGCGTGTCGTACCACGGTTCGTTGACCGCGAAGACCGGCGGGTTGACCAGCATGACCCTGAGTTTAGACATGTATGTTAGCGGCCCACAATTTACCGAGAAGCGTGCGATTCCTGCCCTAACCCCTTAGAAATACTAGGTTTAATTGCAGGCGGAAAGTCACTCGATACTAGCAATAAAAATTTACCTCCGCCAGCGCCCGCCCTCGCGTGCGTCGCAGCCCGAGCCGGGTGTGGGGCAATCTGTGAACTGTATCGCGTTTAGGCGAACCGGGGACGCCGCGCGCCTCCCGGACGAGCGGTTGTGAGGGGTTTCCACCTGCCCCTGGAGTGCATTCCCCTGTAGACTAAGTGGACAGCCGATGGTATCCCCGATAAGAAACGGAACCATGTCACCAGAAGTATCCATCATCTGCCCGATGTTCAACGAACAGGAGAACGTGGCCGTCTTCCTGTCGTCGGTGAGCGCGGTCATGGAGTCCGTTGGCGACTCTTTCGAGATCATCTGCGTCAACGACGGCAGCAGGGACGCCACGCTGGACCTGCTCCTCGCGGCAAAGTCGGACTACCCGACCCTGCGGGTGCTCAACCTGTCGCGGAACTTCGGCAAGGAGGCCGCGCTGTCCGCGGGCCTCTCGGTCGCGCAGGGCGAGGCGGTCATCCCCATCGACGCGGATTTGCAGGACCCGCCCGAGGTCATGGCCGAACTCATCGCCGAGTGGAAGAAAGGCTTTGACGTCGTGCTCGCCAAACGCAGCGACCGGCGCAGCGATTCCGTCGCCAAGCGTGTCTCCGCCTCCCTCTTTTACAAGTTCCACAATGCGATATCCAACCAGAACATCCCCGAGAACGTGGGCGACTTCCGCCTGATGAGTCGCCGCGTGGCCGCCCAGATTATCAGCCTGCCGGAAAACCAGCGCTTCATGAAAGGGCTGTTTTCCTGGGTGGGCTTCAAGACCACCACCATCGAGTACACGCGCGCCAGCCGCCACGCGGGTAGCTCGGGCTTCAACGCGTGGGCGCTGTGGAACTTCGCGCTCGACGGCGTGACGGGTTTCAGCACGGCGCCGCTGCGGCTGTGGCTGTACCTCGGCGTGGGCCTGTCCACCATTGCCTTCTTCATCGGCGCGTACATCGTGATGAGGACGCTGTTTTACGGTATCGATGTGCCGGGTTACGCGTCGATCATCGTCGTTGTCCTGTTCTTCGGGGGCATCCAGCTCACCAGTATCGGGGTACTCGGCGAGTACATCGGGCGCATCTACCTGGAATCCAAGAGGAGGCCCAGCTTCATCATCGAAGGTGAGTACTAGCCGGGCGCAACCATGGATAACGATGTCTACGAAGATTTGCGGGAGCACCAGGAGGCACACTGGTGGTTCAGGGCGCGTCGCGAGATCCTGACCCGTGCGCTGCGCGGCCTGTCACTCGCGCCCGACAGCGAGATCCTGGAGATCGGCTGCGGCACCGGCGGCAATCTCGCAATGCTCGCGGAGTTCGGCAACGTCTGTGGTGTGGAGATGCACGAGGAGGCCTGTGCTTACGCGCGCAGCAGCAGCGGCAAGGATATCCGCGTGGGCTTCCTGCCGGACAACGTCCCCTTCGACGGGAAGTTCGACCTGATCTGCCTGCTGGATGTGGTGGAACACATCGAGCACGATCAACAGGCGCTGTCGTCGCTGAAGTCCATGTTGAAGCCCGGCGGCCGGATCGTCATCACCGTGCCGGCCTACCAGTGGATGTACGGCAAACACGATGTGCTGTTGCACCATTTCCGGCGCTACAGCAGGGACGGCCTGCGGAGCGTGGTCCGCGGCAGCGACATCGAGATCGGCAAACTGTCGTATTTCAATACACTGATGTTCCCGGTCACTGTGCTCGCCTTCATCCTGGACAAGCTGACGCCTGTCGACAAGTTCACCGGCTACGATGTCCCCGCGCGGTGGCTCAATGCCACGTTCTACAATATTTTCCGCCTGGAGCGATTCGTGATCGACAAGTTGAACCTGCCGTTCGGCTCCTCGTTGCTGATGATCAGCAAACCGGTCGCCTGATTCTCCCATGACCGCCACGAAAAGCGAGCTGGTAGAACTGCAGGAGACCCTGTACACCTCCAGGAACCCGACCAGGGCCTGGCTGCACGTGAGCCGGCGCGACTGGATCACGGCGGCGCTGGAGTCCAGCGCGGCGGGCCGCGACGTGGGCCTCGCCATCGAGGTGGGCCCCGGTTCCGGCGTCTACCTGCCGCTGTTGTCCAGGCTCAGCGGGCGCGTCATCGCCGCCGACATCGAGCAGGAGTACCTGGAGCACGCGGGCCTGTTGACCGACAGCCTCCCCAACCTCTCCTGCCAGACGGACGACATCACGCGCTCCGACCTGCCCGCGGGCGCGTTCGACCTGGTGCTGTGCACCGAGGTGATCGAGCATATAGCCGACTCCCCCGCGGCGCTGGCCGGCCTGCGCCGGCTGCTGGCCCCCGGCGGCCGCCTGGTCCTGTCCACGCCGCAGCGCTACAGCCCGCTCGAACTCTTCGCGAAGATCGCGTTCCTGCCCGGCATCATCGATATCGTGCGCCTGATCTACCGCGAGCCGATCATCCCGACGGGGCATATCAATCTGCTCACGGAGAAGGCGCTGAAAGACCAGTTGGCCGCGGCGGGGTTCGTGATCCTCGACGAGCACAAATGCGGCCTCTACCTGCCCGTGGTGGCCGAGGCGCTGGGTGGCGTCGGCCTGAAAATCGAGCAGTGGATCGAAAAGCGGATTCGCGGCACATGGCTCGATTTCCTGCTCTGGACCCAGTGTTACGTCCTTGCCGGCGCTGACGGGAAGCGGCGTGATGTAGACCCCTGACACACGTCCGGCGCGGGCTGGCGCCCCCGGGCGCGAAAGCCCGGCCGTTGCCTCTCGGCGCGGGCTCTGCGCCTTGCAGTGAAACCCGTCTGGCGTGACAATCCTACGCTGCGGGAGCCGCCCCTACATTCCAGTCCTGCCAGAACTGGCCCGCGAAACGGGAACCTATGTCCTTCGAACGCTTGTACCTCCACCCCGGTTTCTGCCTGGTACTGAACGCCGGCCAGAAGATCACCTATTTTCAGCTCAGGGGGCCGATGAAACGCTCCACGCCGGTGCGCTTGCGCATTATCGATGAGCTGAACAAGGGGTTCGACGGTGACAAGGACGCGTTGATCGATTTCCTCAACCGCAAGATCCATTCCCCCAAGGAGATACTCGCGGAGATTATCGAGGAGATCGAGAACGTGGGCTTCCTCACCCGCACGCCGCCCGAGCCCCGGCTGAACGTGGCGCTGCGCGAGGTGCGGGGGACGCCGCCCGCGGGAGTGACGAGTATTGCGACGCCCGTGGGCTTCGTCACGCAGTCGGGGTACTACTACCTGTACAGCCACGAGGGCGAGCCGCGGCTGCGCGTTACGCAACCGGAGTTGCTGGCGCTCGCGACGTTCAGCGAGGCCACGACCGTGGCCGATGCGAAGGTGCGTTACTTCGCCGCGGAGCACAAGGTGAAAATCGGCGACGACGAATTTGACGATCTCGTCGCGCGGGTGGCCGGCGCGGGGCTCTTCCGCGCGCCGCGGTCGGCGGTGAAAGACGACAGTGAAACGGAACTGTTTGCCACGGTGAACCGGGCAGAGCTGCAGGCCCTGGTCGATGCGCGCGTCGCGGCGCACGACCGGGAGACGGCCGGGGCGGGGCGGCAGCGTGTGCAGGTGGTGCCGGTCAACACGATGCACGGCACCACCCCGGCTTCCCTGGGGTTGTTGCTGGCCTACGCGATGGATTTCGAGGGAGGCCGGCTCACCGACCGGTACGACTTCGTACCGATGTTCCTGACTGACGTCGAGCGGCTCGCACAGCGAGCCAGTCGCCCGGGCGTCTTCCTGTTCTCCAACTATCTCTGGAATGTCGATGCCAACCTCGTGCTGTCCGCGGCCGTGAAGCAGGCGAACCCCCTGAACATCACCGTGCACGGCGGACCGAGCACGCCGGCCTACGAGCAGGACTGCGCCGATTTCTTCAGGGACAACCCCCATGTCGATATCGCGGTGCGAGGGGAGGGCGAGCGCACGCTGGTCGATGTGCTGGATCATCTCGACCTCGCGCAGGGCACCGGCCTGGAGCGCCTCGAGCGGGTGGCGGGTATCAGCTACCGCACGCCGGAGGGTGTGCGGCGCACAGGCGATCGCGAACGCATAGCGGATCTCGACACGATTCCCTCGCCCTATCTAAACGGCCTGTTCGAGGAATTCGGCGCCGTGCGCGCGAGCGCGGTGATTGAGTCGAACCGCGGTTGCCCCTACGGCTGTACCTTCTGCGACTGGGGCTCCGCCACGTTGTCGAAGGTGCGCAAGTTCGACCTGGAGCGCGTCTTCGCGGAGCTGGAGTGGTCCGCCAGCCACCGTGTCGAGGACGCATCGATCGCCGATGCCAATTTCGGCATGCTCGCGCGGGATGTCGATATCACCCGGCGTATCGCGGACTTGCGCAAGGTCTATGGCTACCCGAACACGGTGGGCATCAACTACGCCAAGAACCAGGTGCGCTACCTGCGCGACATCATCCGCATCCTGGCGGAGGTGGGTATCCTCACCGAGGGCAAGGTATCCCTGCAGTCGATGGATGCCGGCACCCTGAAGGCCATCGACCGCGACAACATCAAACTGTCGAAATACAACGAGCTCAGCGTGGAGTTCCGCCGCGCCGACCTGCCGCTCGGTGTGGAGTTGATGATGGGACTGCCCGGTTCCAGTGCGCAGTCCTTCCGCAACGACCTGCAGGACTGCACCAACCGCGACGTGCGGGTGCAGGTCAATCCCACGATGGTGTTGCCCAACAGCCCGATGAACGCCCCGGAATACCGCGAGGAGCACGGCATCATTGCGCGGGCCGGCGAGTTCATCAAGGAAACGTCCACCTACAGTCGCGAGGAGTGGGACGGCATGATCCGGCTGCGCGGCGCCTATGCGCTGCTCGACACCTACGGCCTCGTGCGTTACGTCGCCCGCTTCGTGCGCGGCGAAACAGGCATGCAGGAGATCGATTTTTACGACCGTATGCAGCGCGATGTGGAGAGCAACCCCGCCCGCTGGCCGGTGCTGGCGAGCGTGCTGAGGACGATGGCGGACTACATGGCGCCCCCCGGTTCCTGGAGTTTCTACGTGGAGGAGGTGCGGGACTACGCGGTATCCGAATTGGGCCTGCCCGACGATTCGGGCCTGCGCACCGCGCTCGCCGTACAACTGGCCCACCTGCCCGCGGCCGACAGGGAGTTTCCCTTCGTGCTGGAACTGCAGCACGACTTCACCGCCTGGTGGACCGCCATGCTGGAAGCGCGTGAAGACGGCCATCGCGAGGACTGGGAGCAGCACATCCCGCGCCTGCGGGAGTACGGACCGGCCACGCTGACGATCACGGATCCGAACAAGATCTGCGTGCTCGAAATCGGTAAATCGCTCACGGCGCTGGGCTACAACCTGCGCACCTGGGAGCTGGACTCGCCGGTGGCGCGGGCGCGCACGCCGATGCTGGCGCGGGCAGGTTGACCGGCACGTCGGGCCCCGACCTGGGGCGCGGACGCATACTGGTGGTGAAGGCGCGCCGCTCATTAGCGCCGGCTATTGTGGGGGCGGCGGCGACTCGCTAACCTGCTGTCTCCCTGGCTGCCCCGGAGTGCTTCCCGATGACGATTTCCCTGTTCGACGCCTGTGTGCCCGCCTACCTGCAGACCCTCGGCGGTATTGCCAATGTCCTCAGCGCGGGACGACAGCACGCGGCCGGGGGCGACCTTGACCTCGAGCAGTTGCTCGAGTTCAGGCTGCGCGACGACATGCTCCCCTTCAGCTTCCAGGTCATCTCCGTCTGGCACCATTCCCTCGGCGCCATCAATGGCATCAAGGCCGGGGAGTTTGCGCCGCCGCCGAAGGTGGAGGACGTGGATTACGCGAAGCTGCAGGGCCTGGTCGCACAGGCGAGCGAGGCGTTGCAGGCACAGACGCCGGACGCGATCAACGCACTGGCCGACAAACCGCTGGTATTCAAGGTGGGCGGCAACGAGATTCCCTTCACCACCACGAATTTCATCCAGTCATTCTCGCTGCCGAATTTCTATTTCCACGCCACCACGGCCTACATCATCCTGCGGATGCACGGCGTGCCGCTGGGCAAGATGGACTACCTCGGTGCGCTGCGGGTAGGCGTACCCTAGCCTGCTTCCGGGGCGTGCAGCGCCGCCCCGGTTACGCCTGCGGCGGCGCGCCGCTATACGCTGCCCTGAGCTCCTCGCGGTAGTCTTCCTGCGCCCGCAATTCCGGTTTGCTGGCGCGGCGCAGCGCGTAATCGCGCGCCAGGTGCGGCCAGACCTCGCCCGTGTCCGGGTCGCAGAGCCAGCGCATGGCGTAACGCTCCGGTACCACGACCTGGCCGGGTGCCGCGTGGGTGCGCAGCAGCATGTCGAACAGCGGCGTGGTCACCCCGAAGTTGCGGCGCGGGTTCTGGAAGTGGTGCGAGAAATGGTTGCGCCTCACCCAGCGGCTGTAGGGCCCCGTCGGCCCGTGGGTGTGCGCGCGCCGGTGAATGACCTCGTAGGTGATGTACATCAGCGCGAAGCCCGCGGTCAGCGCCGCCGCGTTCGCGAGGCCGCCTACCAGCGTGAACAGGCCGAGCAGCGCGGCAAAGACCGGGATGGCTGCGGCAGCCTTCTTCCACGCGGGCGCGAAGAAATCCTTCTGGGCATGGTGCCGCAGGTGTTCCTTCGAGAACGCGGTTCTGCCGCGCAGGAACACGTGGCCCAGGCTGCAATGCAGGCCGTATTCGAGTGCGGGCCACAGCGTAACGCCCGCGATGAAGAAGAGTACGGTGACCAGGTGTCGGTCCTCCTCGGCGCGAACCCCGAGTATAGGTCAGCGCCGTGGCGTCTGGAAACCGGTGTCACAGCGCGCGGCAGTGACGCCGCGGCACGGGTCGCTCAGCTTGACTGCAGCCGCCGCGCGAACGCGGTGCGCCACTCCTCGAGGGGCTGGAACTCGGGCGCGTTCTCCACGAGCCGGCGCGTCGTGGCCACGATCTCGTCGTCCGGCAGGTCCAGGTCCAGCCCGTCCGCGAACGGCTGTGCGACGTGGAAGGGCGAGTCGACGAAACACTCCACGCCGTTGCCCTCGCAGTCCGTAAAATACAGCGACCACGCGTTGCCGTGGCAGATCGGAATGACGCCCTCGACCCCGGCGTCCTCGAGCCGTGCGCGCAGGGCGCGCAGGTCGTCGAGTGTGTCGGTGCGCAGCGCGAGGTGGTCGACCATCACGAAACCCCTGTCCCGTGGGGCCGCGCCGCTGACCATCGCGATCTGGTGGTGCTCCTGTGGATCCTGGCTCAGGAAAACGATCTCGGAGCCGTCCGGGACGGGCCCGCGGTTGGTGATGTGAAAGCCGAGCACGTCACAGTAGAAGGCGGCAAGGCGCTCGATATCCTGCGCCGCGAGGGTGACATGGCCGAGACTGAGCCGGGGTGAACGATCGTTCATGTGGGCTTGCCTCCTGCTGTCATGCGCGGGCGCCGGCGGACGCCAGCGCACCAGTATATACCGCCGGGTGGTGCAGGATCGCCCGCATCGTGTCGCGCAGTGCTGCGTGGGAGTCCGCCACCGCCTCGTGCGCGCGCCATGCGACGATGCGGTCCGGGCGCACCAGGACGCAACCGCCGTCGGTGACCTCGCGCCGGTGCATCCAGTGCCCGTACACGTCGTTGATGTCCTGGCCCAGCGACAGGCGAAGCGCCTCGATCTCCACGCCGAGTTCCCGCGACACCGCCGCGGCGGCGTCGAGCCACGGCTGCCCGCCGGCGCCCGTGATGAGGGTAAAGCGCCCGTAGTCGCACACGTCCAGCGTGGACACGTTCGTGTTGCCGATGGTGAGCCACGCGTGGGGCAGCGGGCTGCCCGGGTAGGTGGATGCCGCGTAGTGCAGTTCGGGGTCGCGGCGCGGCGCAGGGGGCTCGGCATCATCGGCGCGAACCGCGGACGATGTGTAGCGCTGGCCGAGTTCGACGCCCAGGGCGTTGAACTGTGTATTCGACACGTGCATGGCCTCCAGCATCCGCACGCGCAGCGCCTCGCCGTCGGGGCCGAACAGGGTAGCCAGTCGCGCATCGACCTCGGCGGGCGACATGTCGGGCGACAGGCCTACCGCCGCGAAATAGCCGAGCATGTCCAGTGCGCTCGCGTTGGCGCGGTCCACGATCTGTCGCCCCACGGGTTGCCGCTCCGCGGAGTACGTGTCGAGCAGCGCATCGCCGGCCTTGCCGCGCAGCACGAGCGCCAGTTTCCAGGCCAGGTTGTAGCTGTCCTGCATGGAGGTATTGCTGCCCAGGCCGTTCGCGGGTGGGTGGCGGTGCGCCGCATCGCCCGCGATGAACAGCCGGCCGCGGCGATAGGTCGACGCCACGACGTGGTTGAACTGCCAGGGGCTGATCTTCTTGACGGTAAAGTCCACATCGTCGTCGCCGATTGCCGCCCGAATGCTGTCGATCACCGCCGCCTCGTCCAGGTTGTTCGGTTCGAGGCCCGGGCGCAGGAAGATGGTGCTCCACTCCTTCCACGGCTCCACGCAGGTCCACACGCCCACGAGGTCTTCGGTACCGGGCGTGATCGTGAAGAACAGCGCGCCCGAGCGGTGCGCGGTGTATTTTGAGAGATCCGCGTCGATCCAGACGGTCACGGCGTCGCCGATGCCGGCCTCGCCCTCGTACTCAAACCCGCCGTCGCGGCCGACGGTCGTGCGCCCGCCGTCGCACCCGATAGCGTATTGCGCCGTCACCCGGAACCCGGGGTCGCCGTTGCGGGGTTGCACATGGGCGATGACGCCGTCGCTCGTTTCGCTCACCGACAACACCTCGTGCTGCATGCGGATGTCGGCGCCCAGTTCCCGCGCCCGCTCGAGCATGATGGGCTCCAGCACGTGCTGCGCGATATTGCACATCGCGGTCGGGCTCGCGGCGCGGTACTCGCCCACGCGATCGTCGCCCGCGCCCCAGCCCATCATGCGCGACAACTCGCGCCCCGCGAAGGAGGTCGCGAAGACCTGGTTGCCCATCAGTGCCTGGGGCAGGGCGCGCGCCTTTACCGCCTCCTCCATGCCGAGGTCGCGGAAGATCTCCATCGCCCGCTGGTTGGTGATGTGGGCCCGCGGCGCGTTCGCGGTGCCGTACTTCGACAGCGTCAGCGCGTCGATGCCCTCGCGCGCCAGCAGCGCCGCGGCCGTGAGGCCGGCGGGGCCCGCGCCCACCACCAGCACGTCGGTATTGATTGTCTTCACAGTCGCTCCCTACTATTCACTTGTCAATTGACAAGCGAATAGTAGGCGCGGACTGGTGGCTTGTCAATTGAATAATAAAAATCCGGGTTCCGGTGCGGGCAGTGCGGGGCGATACGGGTCGAGCGGGCGAGATGGGTCGAGCGGACGACACGGGTGGAGCGGGGCGCTGGAGGTGGCGCTGGTGTGGGGCGATGCGGGTGGGGCGATGCGGGTGGGGCGTGGTGTGGGGCGCGCGGGGTGTGCGGCGAAAGGTGCTTACCGGGACGGCAGCATCAGGTTGGCCACGAAGTCGGCGTGGGCCTCCACGGCCGCCGCCCGGGCGGGGTCGAGGCCGGTCAGGCGCCGGCACTCGGGCGCCACCGCGAAGATGAGCGAGGCCGCGCCCGCGAGCGCGTAGAAGGCGTGCGGCAGCAGCTCGCCGTCCAGCCCGGCGATTTTACTCAGCTCCGGTGCGAGCGCGTCGAAACGCGACTTGATGTGCTTGTCCACGAGCCAGTTCAGGCGCTCGTCCGCGACCTTCCCCTCGTCGACCATCAGGCGGAAGAGCTCTGGGCGCGCGGCGGAAAACCGCACATACTCGCGAATGATCTCGCGGGCGTATTCGCGCGGGTCGCGCGTCGAGACGTTCTCCAGTTTTTCGCGCAGCCGCAACTCGAGGTCGGCGAACAGCGCGTCCGCCGCCGCGCGCCACAGGGCTTCCTTGCTGCTGAAGTGGTAGGTGATAAGGCCCTGGTTGGTGCCGGCGAGGCGCGCGATGTCGCGGGTGCTCGCGCCGTGAAAGCCCTTGTCGGTGAACGCGCGGACCGCCGCCTCGAGGATGCGGGCCCGGGTTGCCTCGCGCTGCTGCTGCCGGGTCGTCTTCGCTTGTTCGCCCATCGCCTCTGTCTACCGCTCGTGTCGTGTGCCAGGCAGGCCGGGAGGCTCAGGCCTCGGCCAGCATCGCCTCTATGGTGGGCCACTCTTCCAGCCCGTTGGCGCGCAGCAATTCGACGATTTCGGCGGGCAGCCACTGCGTCACAGCGGTGTCGTAACTGGCGCGGGCCTGCATCCGCGCCAGCCAGTCCGCGACCGCCGGTCGCGCGGCCACCAGTGCGTCCAGGCCGAGGTTGTGCGTGCGCAGCGCGTACGGCAGCGCGGTGCCGTCCGCGAGACTGATGCTGTCACCGGCGAGCCAGCCACCGTGCTGTAGCGTGGCCTCCATGTCGTCCAACAGGTCGATAAATACGGCGAGTGCGCGCTTGAACTGTGGCGCGTGCACACCGTGATCGAGCACGCTCCTGCGCTGCTCGCGCGCGACCGGGTCCTGGATGTTGGCGATGTTCGCCTCGCGCACCTCGGGCGGTTGTGCGTTGATGAGTTTGCGTGGTCCCAGGGCAAATGTCAGTACCGGGGTGACCGGGTGGACCTCCTGGTCGAAGCGGTGTACCCACTTGCGCATGGCGTAACGCTCGGCCGGCGCGGCGGGAACTAGCGCCGGCCCCGGCGCCACGTCCTCGAGGTAGAGATTGATGAGCGACGATTCCAGCACGATCTGGTCGCCGTGCACGAGTGACGGTACAACGCATTTGGGGTTGATCGCCGCGTACCAGTCCGCGTGCTGCTCTCCGGCGAGCAGGTCGATCTCCTTCGACTCGAACTCCAGGTTTTTCTCGGCGAAGGTCCAGCGGACTTTCTGGGAACAGGAGGATGCGGCGTTGTGATAGAGCGTAAACATGCGAGTGACCCCGGGTTGACTGCGGATACCATAGCAGTTGTTTTTCGCTTGTCAATCGAATAATTAAATGTGCGGCCTGTCGCCGCCCTGTGCCGGGTCCGCGGGGCGCAGCCCCGCACCGGTTGTTGCGGCAGCGCTGCGCCCCGGCAAATTGTGGCTGTGCGGCGTATGTACGATACTCTGCGCTGGTCTCGACCGGTGAAGGAATCCCCAGTGGCCTACGACTGGCAGCTGTCCCTGCGCGAGGTGGGCGACGAGCAACTGCGCGCGGCGCTCGCACTGGCGAACATCCCCGCGCTCCTGGCGTGCATGGTGCATCACACGGGCAGCACCGCCCAGTTCGACGAGGTGCAGCCTGTCTGCGAGCTGTTCGCCGAGGAGGTGGACGGGTTGACGGAGGAGCAGCGTGAGCGGGCGCGGGAGCTTGCCCTCGCCGCCTTCGCCGCCTACCGCGGGGGAGCCGACCTGGCGCCCCCGCCGGAGGATGCCATCGCCGCCACCATGCACCGCATCGCCGGCCAGGATATTCCCGGGTTCCAGATGCCCATGCTGCGCGAGGAGCTGAACCTGTTCGGCGAGGACACGCGCCGGGTCGAGATCAACACCGGGGACATGCCCGCCGACTTCCGCGTCGTGATCATCGGCTCCGGCATGTCGGGGATCCTCACCGCCATCCGCCTCAAGCAGGAGGGTATCCCCTTCACCCTGCTGGAGAAGAACGCGGACATCGGCGGCACCTGGTACGAGAACACCTACCCCGGCTGCCAGGTCGACTCCTCGAATCACCTGTACAACTACATCTTCGAACAGAACACCCAGTGGCCCAACCACTTCTCGGGCCGCCGGGATCTCTTCCGGTACTTCGCTGGCCTGGTGGACAAGTACGGGCTGCGCGAGCACGCGCGTTTGAACTGTGCCGTGACCGCGGCGCGCTACGACGAGGCGAGCGGGCGGTGGACGCTCAGTGTCGAGGAAGACGGCGAGGCCGCCGCCGTGACCGCGAGCGTGGTCGTCAGCGCCGTGGGCCAGCTCAATATTCCGAAGTACCCCGACATCGAGGGCGTCGGCAGTTTCAAGGGCACCTGTTTCCACTCGGCGCGCTGGGAACACGGGCACGACCTCACCGGCAAGCGGGTGGCGGTCATCGGGACAGGCTGCAGCGCCGTGCAGTTCGTGCCGGAGATCGCCGCACAGTGTGGCGAACTGAAGATCTTCCAGCGCTCGCCGCCCTGGCTGCTCCCGGTCGAGGAATACCACGCGCCCATGACGGACGAGGAGTTGTGGCTGCTGCGCGAACTGCCGTTCTACGCGCGCTGGTACCGCTTCTTCCTGTTCCGCACGAAAGCCGTCGACGGCGAACTGCCGCTGCTGTATGCGGAGCCCGGCTGGCAGGGGCCTCCCAATACCGTCAGCGAGGGCAACCAGATGTTGCGCGACGCGCTGATCGAGTCGCTGCAGGAGCAGGTGGGCGACGACGCCGAATTCCTCGCCAGGCTCATTCCGTCGTACCCGCCCGGCGGCAAGCGCCCGGTGCTGGACGACGGCTCGTGGATCGCGGCCCTCAAGCGTCCGAACGTCAGCCTGCTCACGGAGCCTATCGACAAGATCGTCGACAACGGCATCGTTACCCGCGACGGGCAGCTGCACGAGACCGACGTGCTGATCTACGGCACCGGTTTCACGGCGGACGAGTTCCTCGCCACCCTCGATGTGTACGGCCGCGACGGCCGCTTCCTCGCGGACTGCTGGGACGGCGACCCGCGGGCGTTCAAGGGTGTGATGGTCGCGGGGTTTCCCAACTTCTACATGCTGTACGGCCCGAACACCAATATCGTCGTGGGCAGCAGTATCGTCTTCTTCGTGGAATGCCAGTTGCGCTACATACTCGGCTGCCTCAAGTTGCAACTGGAAGAGGGGCACAGCGCCATGGAGTGCCGCGCGGACGCGATGGCGGACTACAACGCCGGGATCGATGCGCTCAACAGCCAGCGCGCGTGGGGCGCGCCGGCGGTGTCGAGCTGGTACAAGAACGCCAGCGGTCGCGTGACGCAGAACTGGCCCGGCACGCACTGGGAGTTCTGGCAGCAGATGCGCGGGCCCGCGACGGGTGAACTGACGGTGAGCTAGCGGGGTGTTCGTCGCGGGATGCGGTGCGGGTTGCGGTGTGGGCGGACGCGCCGTATCGCGCGCGGCGCCGCTACCAGGGAAAATACTCCTTCTGCCCCAGCGAGCGAATGCCGCGGTACAGGTGACCGACCCCCAGTTCCGTGGACAGGCGCCCGGGGATATCGTGACCCCAGGTGCTCATCTGGTTGTAGGACAGGCCCGCCGTCCAGGTGCTCTCTTCGACCGTGAGCGCGTCCCAGCCCATCTCCATCTCGAAGCCGGAAGGCGTGGTGACGTAGAAGGACAGTTCCCTGTCGTTGGGGTGTTGGCCGATGGTGCGCGTCAGTTTGTAGCCGAGGTCGCGGCAACGCGCGTAGGCTGCGCCGAGGTCGTCCAGCGTCTTCGCCTCGACGTTCAGGTGCTGGATTCTCGTGCGGAAGAGATCGATGTGGATACCCTGCGTCGCGGCAACCGCGATCGAGTGGTGCCGCTCGTTCAGGCGCAGGAAGGTGACCTGCATGACCTCACGCCCCCCGGCCGCGAGTTCGATGGTATCGCTGACGCGCGCGTCGAAGACCTCCTGCCAGAACTCTATGGTCCGGCCGGGTTCCCGTGTCATCAGCGACAGGTGACCGAGACCGCCCGCGCCCGTAACGAAGCCGCTGCAGCGCATGTCCAGCGGCGTCTCGTCTATTAGTGGCGTGGTGAACAGTTCGATCTGCATGCCCTTGGGGCCGGTGAAGCGGTGGAAGTCGGTCACGCCGCGCGCGGCCGCCGCCGCGCCGTCGACATACTGCGTGCTGACGCCGGCGGCGTACAGGCGAGCCGTGACAGCCTGCAGCACGTCGTCGGAATCCAGGTGCATACCGATCGCGATGATATCCTCGGCGCTGTCGCGCTGGACGATGAGCCGGCGCGCGTGCCGGTCGAGTCGCAGCGCCAGTTCGTCGTCACCGGAGGGCGCGAGGTGCATGCCCATGGCCTCCACGGCGAACCGGCGCCACTCCGCCAGGCGCTCTGACCCTATGACGGTGTAACCCAGGCGCGCGGCGCCGAAGATGTTGCTCGCGTTCTGCATGGCGGTCAGTTGCGGTAGCGCACGCTGGCGAAGTAGCGCCGCGGCTCCGTGAAGCTCACGGTCGTCGTGCCGAACGCGTCCACGCCGAAGCCGCCGCGGATCTCCCGCTCGTCCCCCAGGTTGCGCCCGAAGACACCGAACTCCCAGTGGCCGTCGGCGCTGGTGTAGGCGATGCCGGCGTTGTACAGCATGTAGCTGTCGGCGTGCAGGCGGTCGAAGCTGGCGCTGGCCTCGTCGTCGCTGTAGAAGATGTCATCCTTGTAGGCCATGTCGCCGCGCAGTCGCAGCGAGGCGCCGTTGTCGAAGTCGAACACGTACTGCGCCAGCAGGTTGGCCGTCCACTCGGGCACGTTGGTGAACGGGCGGTCGCTCAGGTCCTCGATTTCACCGGTCGCGGAGTTGAACGACTCGAACGTGTCGTACTCGGGGTCGATGTAGGAGAAGCCGCCCGTGATGGTCAGCCCTTCCGTGGGCAGGACGGTGAACTCGATCTCGCCGCCCCACAGTGTGGAGTCGGCGGCGTTGTCCACCACCAGCGCGAGTGCGCTCTCCACCGAGCCGGACGGCCGGTTGACCAGGAACTGGCGGTCTTCGTAGTCGTTGTAGAACAGTGCCCCGTTGATCTGCAGGCGGTTGTCCCAGAGCTGGGTCTTCATGCCCACCTCGTAGCTCAGGAGGGTCTCGGGGTCGGCCACCGAGATCTGCGCGGTGGCGGTCGGCCTGCCGTTGTAGACACCGCTGCGAAAGCCGCCCGAGATGCTGGCATACGCCATGGTGTCGTCGCTGAGGTCCAGCTCCAGGCCGAGTTTGGGGGAAAACTCGTCCCAGTCATCCTCGCAGGAAAAACTGGAGCCGATGCCGTCCGCCGCCACGTCGGTGCAGGAGCCCGGGTCGGTGGGTCCGGGCACCAGGATCGGCATCTGGCTGGCGCGGCGGAAGCTGTACATATCCAGCTTTTTCTCGTCGTAGGTATAGCGTGCCGCCACGTTCAGGCGCGCCGCCCGGGTCATATGCCACGTGGTATTGAAAAACGCCGCCCAGGCCGTGGCCTCCTGCGTCCGGTCATAGGACAGCGTGAGGTCCAGCGGCACCACGCCGAGCGCCTCCCACAGGCCCGCACCCACGGTCACCTCGCTGAAGTGGTCGCCGTCCTCCTTCAGGTAATACGCGCCCACGAGCCAGTCGAAGGCGCCGCCCGTCGCGTTGCTCAGGATGAACTCCTGGCTGAACTGCTGGACGTCGAACGCGGAACCGACCGAGAAGTAGTCCTGGGGGGCGTTGTCGGCGTCGCGGTAGGACTCGCTGTCCATGTCGCGGTACCCGGTCAGGGACTTCAGCGTGAGATCGCCCAGCTCGAACGTGTTGGTCCAGCTCAGGCCCCAGGTGTCGTTCTCCTCGCCGTCCCGTTCATTCAGGGCGTGGCTGCGGTCGATATCGTCGATGTTCGTCGCGCAGCAGGTCTCCCCGATGGGGCCCAGAACCGCGCCGATGAAGGGGGCGGACAGGGGCGCGGCGGGGTTGAAGTCGGACAGCACCTGCGGGTACACGTTCTGGTCGATATGCGTGAAGTCCACCACGAGGTGCGAGTTGAAGTTGTCCGCCGGCGAGAGGTCCAGGTGGCTGCGCACGGCCCACATGTCGTCGTTGCCCGCGTCGTCGCCCCGGTCCCGCTTCTGCCAGCCGTCGGATTGCTTGGTCAGCACCGCCACGCTCGCCGCCGCGGTGTCCGTAAGCGGAAACTCGAGATAACCGTCGAGGGAGAAGTAGTTGTCCTCACCGCCGGTGACCTCCGCGGTGTAGCTGGTCTCGCCGGAGGGGCGCCGGGTGGTGACGTTGATCGCGCCACCGATGGTGTTCTTGCCGAAGAGGGTGCCCTGTGGCCCACGCAGCACCTGGATCTGCTCGATGTCGGCGAGCTGGAAGTTCGCCCCGATGGTGCGCGCGAGATAGATGCCGTCGACATACATGCCGACGCCCGGGTCCACGGTGAGGGCGAAGTCGAACTGGCCGACCCCGCGCAGGTAGGCCTGCAGGGCACTGCTCACACCGTTGTCCGAGGCCCGCACGGCCAGGTTGGGGGTGCGCTGGTCGATATCGCTGACGTTGAACAGCTTCGTCTGCTGGATGAGGGCACCCGAGAGCGCGGTGATCGAGATGGGCGTGTCCTGCAGGTTCTCCTCACGTTTTCGGGCGGTGACTTTTACTTCTTCCAGGACAGGCTGCTTCGCCTGCGCGAACTCGGTGGTAGCGCACAGCGGCAGCACTGCCAGGGAGAGGACGGCGTTGCGGGTACATTTTCTTAACATGGCTCCACCTCGTATCGTTGTAATTAGAAAGTGTCACTGAAGATTGGGTAGCGCGAGCCGCAGGAGCACGCCCAGGGCGCATGTTGCGCGCATCCACACGGGGGAAAAACCCTCGATTGCGAACTAATTGTCCATAACCGCGATGCAATTGCACGGGAATCCCCCGCTTGCGCGTCGGCGGCACCCCCCCATGGTCATTGGCTCCCCGTCAAAGACAGTCTGATTCTTTCCCGGGCCTTTTCCGGCGCGGGCCGAGCGTCTACATTGCCGGTAATTTGACCCACGGCTATGAAAGGTGAGCGTAATGGAAGACTTTGGTGGCAAGGTTGCCGTCGTGACAGGGGCAGGAAGCGGGATAGGCCGGGCACTGGCCCTGCAGTGTGCGCGGGAGGGCATGGCGGTCGCGGCCGCCGACCTGCACGAGGGCCGGCTGGACAGCCTCAGTGGGGAACTCGGGGAACTGGGCGCGCGGGTGTTCACGGCGCGCCTCGATGTGTCCGACGCGGACGCGATGACAGACTTCGCGGCGCGCGCGAGCGCCGGGTTGGGTGCGCCGAGCCTGCTGTTCAACAATGCCGGGATCCTGCGGCTGGGTGACACCTGGTCGCACGCGGTCGGTGACTGGCAGTCGATCCTGGGTATCAACGTGCTGGGCGTCGTCAACGGCGTGAATGCCTTCCTGCCGGCAATGCTGGAGGCGGGAACGGCGGCGCATATCGTCAACACCGGCTCGGTCGGCTCGCTCGTGGCGGCCCCGGGCATGGCGCAGTATACGGCTACCAAGATGGCGGTGCGGGGTATCACGGAGTGCCTGCACCACGACCTCGCGGCGCGGGACGTGCCGATCGGGGTGTCGCTGCTTTGTCCGGGGCCGGTGCTGACGGCGATCAGTGACGACCTGATGGGTATCGAGTCGGGGGCGCCCGATGCGGACCCGGCAGAGCACCTGATGGCGGGTCAACCCGACTTCATTACCCCGGCCGAGGTGGCCAACTGTGTGTTCGAGGGCATTCGCGCGGGGCGCTTCTGGATCTTCACGCACCCGTTCAACGGTTACCTCAAGGACATGACGGACGCGATGCTCGCGGGCAACAATCCGACGTACAGCGAAGTCGCGTTCGATTGAGGTCGCGCACCACGCGTCATCGCGTGGTGCGCCAGACGGCGCCGCGCGGCGTCCCGCCCCGCTAGCGCCCCGGCAGTGCGCCCAGGAAGCTTACGCACTCGCTGTTGAACAGGCCCTCGTGCTCCACCATGGCCCAGTGGCCGCACTCCGACAACACGAGCAGCTTCATGGCGTGCGCGTTGCGCGCCAGCGCCAGCAGGCCGCTGTCGGGCATCATCTGGTCGTTGCAGCCCCAGAACGCGAGGATGGGGCACTGCAGTTCGCCCAGTCGCCCCGCCAGGTTGGGAATGTCCATGGTCAGCATGACCTGTTGGTTCATCAGCGCCATGACGTGCATGCGCTCCGCCACCAGGGCATCGCTGACGTGTGCCGGGTCGAACACGAGGCCGTAGCGGAAGAGATCGCGCATGCTGTTCTCGTTGAGGCCGTCCTCGGACAGGTAGATCTCGAACATTTTCTGCATGCCGGGCATGGCGAGGTACTCCTCCCGCTCGCTCATGCCGCCCGGCGCCATCAGGATAAGGCCCTGCACCAGTTCCGGGTGCGCCAGCGCGAGTCCGATGGCCACCGCCCCGCCGAGAGAGTTGCCCACGACGCTGCAGTGTTCGACCCCGGCGACATCCAGCGTCTGCTTGACGCATTCGACGAAGAACGCGAGCGGGTACTCCACGTCATCGGGTTTGTCGGAATAGCCGAAGCCGATGAGGTCGGGCACGATGCAGCGATATCCCGCCTCGACGAGGGCGGGGTAGTTGCCCTTGAAGTTGCTGTGGCCGCTGGCGCCGGGACCGGAACCGTGCAGGAATACGACGACGGGTCCCTCGCCCTCGTCGAGGTAGTGGATGCGCCGCCCGTTGGCAAGGTCGGCGTAGTGACCTTCGGGTAGTGTGCTGTGCTCGGACATGCCTGTCTCCGTTATGTGGTTGTTGAATCAGTGCCGTCGCCGCGACGCCTACAGGCTCGCGTCGACCGAGTCCTGGCCGAACAGCATGCCTCCCAGGTTGACCGTATAAGGCTCCGAGACATTCGCAATGTGCGCCTGGCTGGCGAGGATGTCGTTGTGCACGCCGAGCAGTGTGCTGTCGGTGCGGATGGCGGAGGAGCCCGCCGCCTTCAGCATGCGCGACGACAGTCCGACGCACTGGTCCGCCACGACGGCGGTGTTGTGGCGGAAGCGCGCCCGGTCCAGGAGCCCCGCGGGCTCGCCGCGGCGCGCAAACTGCATCAGGTGCTCGAAGTCCTGCGCGAGCGTTGATCTCATGGTGGCGATGGCGGCGTGTACCTCGGCCGCGAGGCGCTTGGCGTTGGGGTCATCGCGCATGGGTGTGGCACCGGCCAGGCGTACCTTGGCGATCTCGATGTAGCGTTCCAGTGCGCCCTCCAGCGCGCCCAGAGAGGGCGCGGACACGGCGCGGGCGAAGACCTGCATGAACGGCAGCCGGTACAGGGGCGGCTTGTGCATGAACTTCATGCCGCCCTCGTCCTCGATCATCCGGTGCGTGCGGTGTTCGGGCACGAAGGCGTCGTTCACGACGATGTCGTGGCTGCCCGTGCCCTTGAGGCCCACCACTTCCCAGTTGTCGACGATCTGGTAGTCGCTGCGCGGCAGCAGGAACGTGCGGTAGTTCAGCATGTCCCAGGGCGCGTCCTCGGTGGGGACAACCGCACCCAGGAAAACCCAGTCGCAGTGTTCGCAACCACTGGAGAAACTCCAGCGGCCGGTCAGCCTGAACCCGCCCTCCACGGGCGTTACCTGGCCCACCGGTGCGTAGGATGACGAGATGAGTACACCGGCATCGTCTTGCCACACTTCGCGGGCCGCGCGCGCGTCGAACAGGTTGAGCTGCCAGTTGTGCACGCCGATCACGCCCAGCACCCACGCGGAAGACATGCAGGTTTTGGCGATTTCCATCACCACCGCGTAGAAGACCTGCGGATCCATCTCGTAGCCGCCGTACTCGGCCGACTGCAGTATCTTGAAGAATCCGGCGCTGTGGAAATCGGCGATGGTCGCCTCCGGCACGCGCCGGTCAGTGGCGCAGGCGTCCTTGCGCGCTTCGAGCACGGGACCGAGGTCGCGCGCTGCACCCAGCAGTGCCTGTGCGCGCGGCGAGTGGATCCCGGTTGCAGCGGGGGTGGCGTGTGCCGACTCGCTGAGTTTTTCGGCGGATGCGGTCATAGTGGAACTCCCTGTAGGCATCTTGGGGCGGAATGCGGCAGCCGGGTTTCGGTTGCCGTATCACACCGGTATGGCGATGGGAGCTACTGTAGGTTTGGTGCCGTGTCGCGAGAAAGCGCCAGCCGTAATTTCATTGTTCTCGGGCGTTTCTTAATGGCGGGTCGCGTGTCAGCGAAAAACTTCCTCGTTGCCGACGTTATCCATCGTGTGCAGGTACTCCACGAGGAAGTCGACGAAGTAGCGGACTTTCGCGGAGAGGTGGCGCGAGTTCGGGAAAACCGCCCAGGCCATGCGGTCGTAATGGCTCCAGTCCTGTCCCTCAAGCGTGGCCAGTTCACCCTGCGCCACCGCGTCGCGGATGTAGAACACGGGGAGCTGCGCAATGCCGATGCCGGCCTTCGCGGCCGCGAGCAGGTTGGCGCCGTCTTCGCTGATCCAGTTGCCGGAGACCTTGACCTTGTAGATTTCATTGCTCTGCGGCCTGTTGAACAACCAGTGCCGGTCCGGGTTCGCCAGGCAGTTGTGTTGTGTCAGGTCCTCCGGTGAACCCGGTATGCCGTATTCCTCCCAGTAGGCGGGCGATGCGCAGAGGCTCAGCGCGTAGCCGCCGAGACGGCGCGCGATCATGCTCGAGTCCTCGAGCTGGTCATAGCGCACGGTGAGGTCGTAGTTCTCCGCGAGCAGGTCCACATCCCCGAAGTTGGAGTGGACCTCGACCGAGACCTCCGGGTACCTGCGCGAAAACTCCGCCACCGCGCTCGCCATATATTGCGTGCCGTAACGGCTGTTGAGGGCGAGGCGCAAGGTGCCGCGAGGGCGTTGCTGCATGTCCGACAGGGTGGATTCCGCCAGGTCGTACTGGTCCGCCATGTCCTTGCAGTGGGCGAAGAACGTATTGCCGCTCTCGGTGAGGGTCAGGCGGCGTGTGGTGCGCTGCAGCAGGCGCACGCCGAGGCGGTCCTCCAGCAGGCTGATCTGCTTGGAGACATAGGACTTGGAGACACCGAGGACGTCCGCGGCGGCGGTGAAGCTGCCGGATTCAACGACGCAGATGTACTCTTCGATTCCGTCCCAGCGACCCAATGCGCGGCCCCTCCTGTCTATCCGGGGCCCAATATACGCGGTCTGTCTTTGGCCGTACAACTCCATGGGACGGCGGGGCGACGCGTGTCGCCGCCAACGGATACACTGCAACAACGGACGGCCGGTGGGTGGCGCCGCGTTGCGGGCAATGCCCCTCCGCTGGAAACACTCAAGTCACGCGCAGGGCATTTTCCCCGGCCACGGCGGCGGTTAACGTGTGGGGCGCGCTTGCAGATGCCAGGTAGAAGAATACGAATGATGTTGGCCTCATGTTGAAAGACAGGCGATGGGTGGCACTGGCGCTCGTGCTGGCCGTTTTCGCCGTGCCGGGCCACGGCGCGGAGCGCCCGAACATCGTACTGATTTTGCTGGACGATATCGGTTACTCCGATCTCGGTGCGTTCGGCGGCGAGATCGACACGCCCCACCTCGACGCGCTGGCGTATTCCGGCGCACGCTTCAGCAACTTCCACACCGCCTCGAGCTGCGCGCCGACGCGCGCGATGCTGCTGACCGGCGTATCGAGCCACGCCGCGGGCATCGGCAGCATGCGCGAGCTGATGCCGTTGGTGCATCGCGGCCAGCCGGGCTACGGCGGCGTCCTGAACGACCGGGTCACCACGGTCGCCAGCCGGCTGCGGTCCGCCGGCTACCGCACCGCCGTCGCGGGCAAGTGGCACCTTGGGGACCAGCCCCGCAACCTGCCGCCCGCGCGCGGCTTCGACGATTCGCTGATCCAGGCGGACTCGGGCTCGGACAACTTCGAGATGCGGCCCTACCTGCCCATGAAGCCGGAAGCCTTCTGGTACGATAACGGCGAGCGCCTGCTCTCGCTGCCGCAGGACTTCTATTCTTCCACGGCCTTCACGGACCGGGCGCTGGGCTTCCTGCGCGACAATGCCGGTCGCGGCGCGCCGTTCTTCCTCTACCTCGCCTACCAGGCCAACCACACACCCCTGCAGTCGCCCGCCGAATTCCTGGAGCGCTACCGCGGCCGCTACCACGAGGGATGGGCCGCCGTGCGGGGGGAGCGGATAGCGCGCCTGCGTGCGCTGGGGTTCTTCGACGATGCCGCCTCCTTTGCCGAGGGGCCGCCCCAGTCCGAATGGGATGCGCTCGCCGAACCGGAGCGCTACTTCGAGGCGCGGCGCATGCAGGCCTATGCGGCGATGGCGACGGCGATGGACCACGAGGTGGGGCGCCTGCTCGACTACCTGCGCGAGTCGGGGCTCTATGACGACACGGTGTTCGTCGTGCTGTCCGACAACGGCGCGGTCGCCTCCGAGCCCTATGACAACCCCCTCGGGGCGCGCTGGCTGCGCAGTCACTATCACCGCGACGTCGAGCGACTCGGGGAGAAGGGCAGTTGGGTCGCCGCGGGCAGCCGCTGGGGCAGGGTGGCCAATACCCCGCTGTCGGGCGTCAAGTTTTCCGCCGGGGAGGGCGGTGTGCGGGTACCGCTGTTCATTGCGGGTGTGCCGGGCCAGGCGACCGGGCGAATACTCGATCAGTTCACCTACGTGACAGACCTCGCGCCGACCCTGCTGGACCTCGCGGGCGTTGCGCCGGCCGCGTCCGGCCCGCAGGCACCCATGACCGGGGCGAACCTGGCGCCGCTGCTGCGTGGCATCACCGACCGTTTACACCCGCCGGATGAGGCCATCGGTTACGAGTTCTCCGGCAGCGCGGCGTTGTACCGCGGCGACTATAAACTGCGGCGCAACCTGCCGCCCTACGGCGACGGGCAGTGGCGCCTGTTCCGGCTGGCGACGGACCCGGGAGAGACCCTGGACCTCGCGGGCGCCGAGCCCGAGTTGTTCGCGGCGCTGCGGGAGCGCTATGACGCGTGGGCCCGGGAGGCGGGAGTCCTCCCGATGCCGGAAGACTATTCGCTGGGCAGGCAGGTCCTGCTGAACGCGGTATTGTTTTTCTACCTGCCGCGCCACGCGTGGCATATTGCGCTGGCGTTGGCCGTGCTGGTCGCCGCGTTTGTCATGTGGCGGCGCGCCAGGGCGCGACGGCCTGCGGCAGGTAACTGATTATGTTGGGGAAGGTTGTACCGCGATGAATCTACGGGACTCGTGCAAGAGCAGTCTACTCGTATTGTTGTTCGTGGCCGCGTGCTCGCCCGTGGAGGACCCGACGCTGCTGCCCGCGTTCGACGCCGCGAGCGCACTGCCGCCACCGGCGAAGGACGCCGTGCCGGCGAACCCGCAGCGCAACCTGCTGTGGGGCGACCTGCATATCCACACCAGCTACTCCACCGACGCGTATACCCTCGGCGTGCGCGCGACGCCCGACGACGCCTACCGCTTCGCGCGCGGCGGCACCATCGAGCACGGCGTCGGCTATCCCATCCGCATCGACCGGCCGCTGGATTTTGCCGCGGTCACCGACCACTCGGAGTACCTCGGCGCGGCGCGTGTGAACGCCGAACAGGTACTGCCGCTGGAGACCAGGAGCCTGCGCGAGCGCCTGTTGCATGACGGCCCGCTGTCGCTGACGGTGGCCTTCCTGCGCAGCGTGCGCAACGTCAGCGGGCTGGATGTGTACACCATGACGCCGGAGATCGACGCCATCGGCCGCGAGGCCTGGCAGCTCATGATCGACGTGGCGCAGCGGCACTACCAGCCGGGCGTTTTTACCACCTTGTTGGGCTACGAGTGGACCTCGATGCCCGACGGCCAGAACCTGCACCGCAATGTCATCTACCGCGACACCCGCGTGCCGGACTTTCCCTACAGTTCGCTGGAGTCGCTCGACCCCGCCGACCTGTGGGACGCGCTCGACGCGCAGCGCGCGGCCGGGATGACGATGCTGGCGATCCCGCACAACGCCAATGTCTCGAACGGCCTGATGTACGGCAGCCGGCAGTATGACGGCAGCCCTTTCGACGCGGCGTATGCCGAACAGCGGCTGCGCAACGAGCCGCTCAGCGAGATCCTGCAGGTCAAGGGCAGTTCGGACACGCATCCGCTCCTGTCGCCCGAGGACGAGTTTGCCGACTTCGAGATTTTCTCCGCGCAACTCAGCCCGACCGGTGCGCAGAGCGAGCCACGGGGCAGTTACGCCCGCGATGCGCTGCGCACCGGCATCGAGTTCGCCCACAGCGAGGGCTTCAACCCGTACCGGTTCGGCGTGATCGGCAGCAGCGACAGCCACAACGCGAGCAGTTCGGTCGAGGAGGGTAATCACCACGGCAAGTTGCCTTTCATGGACGGTTCCGCGGCGCTGCGCCTGGGCAAGGCGACGCTGCTGCGCGGATCCCTCCACCGGCCGAGCCAGTGGGGCGCCGCGGGACTGGCCGCGGTGTGGGCGCAGGAAAACACGCGGGAGTCGATCTACGACGCCCTCGCGCGCAGGGAGACCTACGCGACGTCGGGGCCGCGCATGACGCTGCGCTTCTTCGGTGGCTTCGACTACACCGGCGATATGCTGGAGCGGCCGGATCTGCTGCAGCGCGCCTACGCGCAGGGTGTGCCCATGGGCGGCGTACTCGGCCCGGCCGCCGCCGGGGAGACCGCGCAGCGCGCGCCGGTGTTTGCGCTCTGGGCGCTGAAGGACCCGCGCGGCGCCAACCTCGACCGGCTGCAGGTGATAAAGGGCTGGGTCGGCGACGACGGCAAGAGTCGCGAGGCGATCTACGACGTGGCGCTGGCCGACGGCCGTGCCCCGGGCCCGGCCGGCCAGGCGGCGCCCGTGGGCAACAAGGTGGATGTCGCGACCGCCACGTACAGCAATGACATCGGCGCCGCGGAACTGCGCGCGCTGTGGACTGACCCTGACTTCGACCCCGATCGGGAAGCGTTCTACTACGCCCGCGTGCTCGAGATCCCGACCCCGCGCTGGTCCACCTACGACGCCATGCGGCTGGGGGTGCCCGCGCCGGAGCCCACCAGCCTGCAGGAGCGGGCCATCAGCTCCGCCATCTGGTACCAGGCGGCCGGCGCGGGCGCACCGTGACGCCGCTCCGCGCCGCAACCGCCGCATAGGCCCGCGCGCCGAATATCCCGCAGGCGGAAACACTCTTCCCACGCCAGCACGGTTTTTCACCGGCCGCCAAGGCGGTAATTTTACACTTCAGAATCAAGGAGAACCCGATGTCCGACCCAACCGTGGAACCCTCGACCAGCCCCGGCGAAATCAGCCAGTGGCCCATGCTGAAGATTGTCTACCGTACCGACCCGGAGAAAATGGCCGAACTGCTGCCGCCGGGAATCACCGTCGGCGCGCAGCCGCACGTGACGTTGACGATCTACAACCTGCCGGTGAACGAGGAGCCGGAGTACGGCATCCTCATGACGATGGACGCCGACTACGACGGCACCGCGGGCGAGTGGGCGCTGGGCTACGGCATCGACCAGGAAGCTCCCATCTTCCTCTGCCAGTCGGCCAACGGCCAGCCGAAGTTCCCCTGCGCCACCGAGTACTTCCGCCTGGGCGACAAGGTGGTCGCGCGCTGCAGTCACCAGGGATATACCTTCGTCGAGTTCGAGGGGACGCTCGGCGAGGAGGACCCGCTGCCCGCCGCGGGTATCGAGCGCCACGAGTGGTGGGTGAAAGTCTCGCGCCAGGTCGGCTTCGGCAAGGGCTACGATTTTCCGCCGCACGTCGTGCATGTCTACGGCCAGTACGGTCCCGGTCACCGCGTCGCTTTGAACGGCACGCTGACCCTGCGCGAGAGCCCCTGGGATCCCATCGCCACGCGGCTGCCGCTGCTGGAGCAGGTGTCCGCGCACCTGTGGTGGCCGGAGTACCGCAGTCGCGACATCACGCTGGCGGGCGCGCTGGACCCCGAGGGGTTCTGGCCACACATCGACACCATTTCAGGGAGCCGCTGGCCCGGCCACCAGGGCGGACCGCTGCGTGACTGACACACTGCAACACGGGGGTGCGGATGCCATGGACCGTTATCTGATTTTTTCCACCGATGGCCACGCGGGCCTGCCGATGGAGCGCTACCGGGACTACCTCGAGAGCAAGTACCACTCGGCATTCGACGAGGCCCTGCCCATCCAGCGCCAGAAGACGCGCGAGGCCGAGGAACAGTTGCTCATCGCCGAGTTCAACGACCAGTGGCGCTCGGGTATCGAGGAGGACCTCAAGGGGGCGTGGGACGGCGCCGTGCGCAATCGCGTTATCGACGCCGACGGCGTGGCCGCGGAGGTGCTGTTTCCCGACGGCATCACCGAGCAGAACGCACCGCCTTTCGGTGCCGGGTTGAGTCTCAAACCCTGGGGCGTCGACCCCGAGCTGCAGTGGGCGGGCGCCCGCGCGCACAACCGCTGGATCGCCGAGTTCTGCAGCGAGGACCCGGTGCGCAGGATAGGTCTCGCGATCGTGCTCGCGCTGTACGACGTGGACGAGGCGCTGGCGGAGGTAAAGTGGGCCCATGAACACGGGCTGAAGGGGATTCTCATCCCCGCCCTCATGGGCGACCGCGAGGGCTACAACCACCCGCGGTACTACCCGATCTGGGAGTACTGCCAGGAACACAACATGGTCGTGCATACGCACTCGGGACCGTCGCCCGACTACGACTATTCCCTGCCGGGTGCGATGGGCGTCTTCATGACCGAGTTCGCCTGGTGGGCCGCCAGGCCCATGTGGTACATGATCTTCGGCGGAGTTTTCGAACTGTTCCCACGGCTCAGGTTCGCGTTGACGGAAGTGAGCGAGTTCTGGGTGCCGCACCTGCTCGAGCTGATGGACGTGCGCGCATCCGTAAAACACACCACCGGCAAGCTCGGGGACTTCCGCAGCAACCTGACGATGACGCCGAGCGAGTACTTCCGGCGCAACTGCTGGGTCGGCGCCTCGGCGCTGTTCGACGAGGGCTCCACGGCCGTGCGCCACCAGATCGGCATCGACCGGGTGATGTGGGGCACCGACTACCCGCACCCCGAGGGCGCCTGGCCGAAGACCCGGGAGAAGCTGCTGACGTTCATGAAGGGCTTACCCGAGGATGAGATCACGGCCATGCTCGGCGGCAATGCCCTGAACTGTTACGACGTCGACGCCGCCGCGCTGGCGCAGATCGCCGCGCGGATCGGCCCGCCCAAGGCGGACTTCGTCGCGTCGGCCGCGTAGGTAAGGAAGGAGCACAACATGTCTGAACGATTTCCCATGCCGATGCCCTTCGGCTGGTTCTGTATCGGCTACGGCGACGAACTCGCGCCGGGCGAGGTGCGCAATGTCCACTACTTCGGCCGCGACATGGTCCTGTTCCGGACCGCCTCCGGGAAGCTCGGCCTCACGGTGCCGGCGTGCCCGCACCTCGGGGCGCACCTGGGCTTCGGCGGCACGGTACAGGGCGAGTCCCTTCGCTGCCCGTTCCACCACTGGCAGTACGACACGCAGGGTGTGATCACGGATATTCCCTACGCCTCCCGCATCCCGCCGAAGTGGGAGGGCAAGCCCTGCCTCCAGACGTTCCCGGTGTGCGAGAAGAACGAGGTGATCTGGGCCTGGTACCACCCGGAGGGTGCGGCGCCCGACCACGAGGTCATCGAACTGGACGAGATGAGCGATCCCGAGTGGACGGAGCGACAGCGCTTCGAGTGGACGTTCGGTTCCTGCCCCCAGGAAATCGCCGAGAACGGCGTGGACGTGGCCCACTTCAAGTATGTACACGACATGGAGGCGGTGCCCGAGGGCGAGACCACCTACGAGAGGCACGTGCGGCGCAGCCGCGTGAGCGGCATCCGCAAGGTGAGCGACGTCGACGGTAACGAATACGAGCTGGAGTCGACGGTGGCGGTGGTGCAGAACGGCGCTGGACAGAAGTGGGTGCGCTTCACCGGCTTCATGGAGTACCTGCTGCAGGTGCTGGTGACCCCGATCGACGACGAGCGTGTCGAGGTGCGCTTCATGTACCTGCACCGGCACTACGCGCAGGACTCCTTCGAGTTCCAGGGCTTGCAGGCGGCGATCGAGAATACGAACGGCCAGAAGGGCCTGGAGGGCGACATGCCGATCTGGCATAACAAGTTCCACCTGCGCAACCCGGTCCTGTGCGACGGTGACGGCCCTATCATGCGCTTCAGGAAGTACTTCGCGCAGTTCTATGTGGGCGGCCCCTACCCGGGTGAGGACGGCGTGCCGGCGCGCCTCGAGGAAGCGTCCTGACGTCGTGTAGGTAAGTAGTGTCGGTAATTAGTTTCGGCAGGTAGTGTCGGCAAGCAGTACCCGCAAGCAGTACCGGCAGGCAGTGCCGGCAAGAGGAGACTGGCAATGGTGGACGGCGGATTCGCGGGCAAGACCGCGGTAGTGACGGGCGGCGCATCCGGCGTGGGCCGCGCACTGTGCGCGTGCTTCGCGCAGGAGGGCATGAACGTCGTGCTCGCGGATGTCGAGGCGCCCGCGCTGGAGGCCGCCGCGGCAGAACTGCGCGAGCAGGGCGGCAACGTCATCGGCGTCCGTGCGGACGTGACCAGCCCCGAGTCGATGGTCGAACTGGAGGCCGCGACACGCGAGGCGTTCGGCAACGTGCACATCCTCTGCAACAACGCGGGTGTCGGCATCAAGGAGGCGCAGCGGCGCATCTGGACACTGACCCCGAACGACTGGGAGTGGGGGTTCGGCGTCAACGTGCTGGGCGTGGCGAACGGCCTGCGCGCGTTCGTACCCAACATGCTCGCACACGGCGAGGCCGGTCACGTGGTGAATACGTCGTCCGGCAACGGCGGCCTGGCGTCCCTGCCCACGACGCCGATCTACGCCGCCACGAAAGCCGCTGTCACCAGCCTGACCGAGGTGCTGCACTACCAGTTCCTCATGGAGCAGGCCGCGCTGCAGGCGCACGTGCTGTTCCCGGGACCGCACATCGTGAACACCAATATCCTGAGCTCGATGCGCAATCGCCCGGAGCGCCTGCGCGATGACGACGAACCGGTGGCCTACACCACGATGGCGGACCTCGCGAAGGCGACGGGCATGGAGAACATGCCGCTCACCGAGCCCGAGGAAGTGGCGCAGACCTGCCTGGAGGGCATCCGCGCGGGTGCGTTCTGGATATTGCCGGCCAGTCGCGCGAACGACGCGCAGTTCAGGGCCCGCACGGAGAGCATCCTGGCGCGCAGCAACCCGGTGCTGCCGGGTGCGTAGGTGCCGGTCCGGCCGCGCCGTAACGACCGGGTAGACCCCTCTCCCCTCAGGTCACGCGCCTGCCGCGACGCGGCGTTTCAGGGAAGCCCTGGGCCTGGACCGTGCGCAGGTAGCGCAGCGCCTTGCCCCTGGCGCAGGGCACCAGCGAGTTGACCCAGGCATAGCGCGTGTGCGCCAGGGCCTCCTCCAGTGACAGTTGCTCGTCCGCCCACATACCCAGTATGGCGGGTACCAGCACGCTCAGGTGTTGCGTCAGTCCGTCCGTGTCGCAATCCGTTTGCAGCTCGCCGCACTGGTGCAGTTCAGCAACCCGGCTGGCGACGAGCAACTGCACGGTCTGCCGGGCCTGCTCCTTGGCCTGCGTATCGTCCGAACGCATGATGGCCCAGTGGATCCCCCGATAGAATTCCTGTTGCGGCCCGAAGTCCCCGGGAATGCGGTTCAACTGCTCCACCATGCGCTCGACCACCAGGCCGTCGCCCTCGTCGGCGTCACGCTGCAGCAGCGGCTCGAAGCCCTCGAGCAGGATGGCGATCAGGATGTCAGTCTTGGACTCGAAGAGGTTGTACGCCGTGCGCGGGCTGAGTTCCGCGACCTCGGCGAGGTAGCGCATGGTGCAGCTCTCGATGCCCTGCGTGGCGATAATGTCCTTGGCCGCGGCGATGATGCGCGCCCGTTTCTCCGCCTTGTTGTCTTCCCTGCGCCCCATCTCTACTGGTTTCCCGGTTGCGTTGCCCGACTCATCCTGCAGGCGGTTCCTGGAGGTCGTCCGCAACGGACTCCGGAACGACGCGATTGCGCTGCCTGCCCAGTGAAATCTGCCCGTCCTCGCTGCAAATCTCAAGTTCGACCACGTCGCCGTCCCTGAGATAGTCGGGCGAACCGCCCTGGGCCGCCCGGAGCTTGGCCAGCCGCCGCGCGTCGTTGCGCATGTTCAGGAGCACGGCCAGCCCGGTCTTCAGGTTCATGTTGAGCGCCACGCCGCCGGGCGTGCCGGTCAGCAGGCAGTCGCCCGGGTGCAGGTTTGCGAAGCGCGATGCGAAGCCCAGGGTGTCGTGGGGCTTGTGCAGCAACTGGGCGGTGCTCGCGCTCTGGCGCAGTTCCCCGTTGACCCAGAGTTTCACGTTGAGGCGGTCCACGTAGTCGATCTCCCCGTCGTCGAGCAGGTACAGGACGGGGCCGGCCGGGCAGAAGGTGCGGTAGCTCTTGCCCCTGAACCACTGCATCGCGGGTCCGCCGAGTTGCTGGTCGCGCGCCGAGACGTCGTTGCAGGCGATGAACCCCGCGACATAGTCGCCCAGGGCGTCACGCGGCACGTCGGTGGGAGCGACGATGGGTTTGCCGATCACGAGGCCCAGCTCGGCCTCGTAGTCCAGCAGTTCACACCCGGTGGGACGGATGATGTCGTTGTCGGCGCCCGTCAGGGAGGCGCTCGACTTGATGAACAGCAGGTTGTCCTGTGGGTCGATCGCGGCCTTGTGCATCCCGGCCTCCTGCTGGTGCGAGGCGTAGTTCAGGCCCTGGCAGAGGAGGGTGCTCGCGGGGGTCAGGGGGCTGAGCAACTCTACCTCCGCGAGCGACAGGCCGGTGGGGGTCCCCCCGTCCGCCGCCGCAGCGCGGCGCTGCGCCAGGTGTTCGAGCACGCCGCGCAATTCCCGGTCCTCCCAGGGCAGGGCGTACACGAGCCCCTTTTCCAGCCGGCCCCAGGTGGCCTGGTCACTGCCGGGCTGTCTGTAACGAATGATCGAAAGTCCCATGTCTCACCCCACCGGTTAGTTGCGGGCCAGAGTAGGGCGAAAACAATAAAAATGCAACGTGTTGCAAAAATATCCGGCCTGACCTATGATGCGCGCAAATCACTTGTGGAGGTGAGCCATGGAAAACCTTTTTGAGCTGAATTCCGTGACCCGGATCCTGCTGACGATCATCACGTTCATGCTGACGGTGGGTCCTGCAAAGGCGGACTTCAACGCCACCCACGCGACGAACCCGCTGTGGCCCGGTCACGCCCGCTTTCACGTGGTCTGGCAGGTGGTGGGCAACAGCTCGATCATGATCGTGATGCTGTGCCTGCTCTGGATTCCGCTGGTGCAGTACGACCTGCAGCTCAAACTCGTCGTGCTGGTCTGCGCGATCGTCCTCGGCTCCTTCTACGTCACACTGGCGTGCATGAAGTTGTTCGACGGCACGCTGGCCGACCCGAACGGTATCAAGCCGTTCGTCTTCAAATTTCCGGGCCGCACCGTGAAGGTGGATACCAACCTGTTCGGTTTTACCCTCATTTCTATCGTGCTCGCGATCGCCGTTGCCAACATGCACACCGCGGCCGCCTGACGGCCAGGCGTGCACAGGCCGAAGGAGAGTCGGACCATGCCAGAGCTTGCATTCTCACCCTCCGGCGCCAGCCCGGTAGTGATCGTCGGTTGCGGTCCGACCGGCATGACGGCGGCGCTCGCCCTGAGCCGGCTCGGCGTGCCCTCCCTGGTGCTGGAACGACGCGACGCGATTTCGGAGTCGCCGCGCGCGCACGCGCTGAACTGCCGCACGCTGGAAATCCTCGCCCAGCTCGGCGTGGACATCGCCGCGCTGCGTGCCCGCGCCACCCCGGACGCCCAGAGTGGCTGGGTGCGGTGGAAAGATACGCTCGCCGGCGGCGAGTTCGGCGCCCTGCCCTACGAGCGCATTCCCACGCCCGAGACCGTGCCGTCGCCCTATCCGTTGTTCAACATCGCGCAGCCGGACGCCGAGCAGGTGCTGTTCGAGTGCGTGCAGGCAGACCCCAATATCACCGTGAGGCACGGTTGGGAGTGGCAGTCCTGTGCGCAGCACGCCGATCGCGTGACCTCGCGGGTGCTGGACGCCGACGGTAACCCGGTCACCATCGAAAGCCCGTTTCTCATTGCCGCCGACGGCGCCAACAGCCCCGTGCGGCTGGGCGAGGGCATCGGCATGGAGGGCCCCGGTGTCATCCAGCGCTTCAAGACCGTCCACTTCCACGCCGACCTGAGCCACATCGTGAGTGACGAGCCCGCGATCCTGTACTGGATACTGAAGCAGGACTGCGCGGGGACTCTCATCGCCTATAACATTCGCGACAACTGGGTGTTCATGTACCCGCGCGATGTCGCAGACGCGGCCGCGGATGACGTTGCCGACGAGGTGTGCGTCGCGGCCGCCCTGGCTGCGATCGGTGCCCCGGGTACCGGGATCGACGTCCTCAGCGTGCGCGAGTGGGAGATGACTTCCGAGGTCGCCGAGTCTTATCGCAGCGGCCGCGTGTTCCTCGCGGGGGACGCGGCGCACCGTTACCCGCCGAGCGGCGGCCTCGGCCTCAACACGGGTGTGGGCGATGCGCACAATCTCGCGTGGAAGCTCGCGGGCGTCCTGCAGGGCTGGGCGCCGGCGGCGATTCTCGACACCTACGGCAGTGAGCGTCGGCCGGTTGCCAGCCACAACGCCGAGTTCAGCCTGGAGAACGCGATGAAGATGCTGGATGTGTTCCATCACGCCGGCGTGTTCGCCGAGCCCGGCACCCAACCCGACATCGAGAGCCTGCGCGCCGACGCCGCGCGCTGGGATGCGTTGCAGGCGAGTATCGAGGAGCAGCGCGTGCATTTCGACGGCCTGGCGCTGCACCTCGGTGCGCACTACGGGCGCGAGGGCGCGCCGGACCTCGATACACAGGTCTTCCAGCAGTCCGAGGTGGGCGCGCGACTGCCGCACGTGTGGCTGGACAGGTCGGGCGAGCGGGTGTCCAGCCTGTCGCTGCTGGCGCCCGGGGAGTTCACGCTGCTGCTGGGCCCGGGGGTCGACGCGGGTGCAGTTGCCATCGACCTGCCGCTGCGCGTGCTGTCGTGCCCCGGTGATTTCTCCGGCGATGAAGCCGCGCTTGCGGAACTGGGTATCGCCTCCGGTGCCGTGCTCGTGCGACCGGACGGCCACATCGCAAGCCTGTTTGCCAGCGCCGCGGGCCTGGACGGTCTCGTCGCCCGGGTGGTGCAGACCGGGCTCGCCGCGTAATCCCTTCACGGACAAACCGATCGTACAAGGACAAGAACATGGATCTTCAAATCGCCGGCAAGACCGCCATCGTTTGCGCTTCCAGCCGCGGCCTGGGTCGGGCCTGCGCCAAGTCGCTGGCCGCCGAGGGCGTGCACGTGTTCATCAACGGCCGGACGCAGGAGTCGCTCGATGACTGTGCCGCCGAGCTGCGCGCCGCCGGTGGCGAGGTGACGCCGGTGCTGGCCGATGTCTCGACCGCGGCCGGCAGGCAGGCCCTGCTGGACGCCTGCCCGGCGCCCGACATCCTCGTCAACAACAACGGCGGTCCCACGCCTGTCGGCTTCGCGGACAGCAAGCCCGAGGACTGGAACGCCGCGATCGAGGCCAACATGATGGCCCCCATCGCCCTGATACATGCGGTCCTGCCGGGCATGCGCGAGCGCGGCTTCGGCCGCATCGTCAATATCACGTCCGCGATGGTGAAGACCCCGACGCCGGTCATGTGCATTTCCAGCGCCACGCGCACTGCGGTAACCGCGCTCGCGAAGGCCGTCTCGAAGGAGGTGGTCGCGGACAACGTCACCATCAACAACATGCTGCCGGAGATGTTCGACACGGGCCGGCAGAAGGACAACGCGGAGCTGATCTCGTCGCTGGCCGGTATCAGCTTCGAGGAGGCGCGCGCGCGGCTCGTGTCGCGCATTGCCGCGGGGCGCTTCGGCCGGCCGCAGGAGTTCGGCGATATGTGCGCCTACCTGTGCAGCGCGCAGGCGAGTTATATCTCCGGCCAGAATATCCAGCTCGACGGCGGCTCCTACGATGGGCTCATCTAGCGCTTTGCGCGGCCTGCTGTGCCTGGCCGCGCTCGCGTGTGTACTCCTCGCGCGCCCCGTCCTCGCGGACACCGCGCCGCCCAACGTGGTGATCATCGTCGCGGACGACCTGGGCTGGAACGACGTCGGCTTCAACGGCAGCGACATCCGCACGCCCACGCTCGACGCCATGGCCGCGCGGGGCGTGCGCCTGTCGCGTTTCTACGTGCAGTCCAGCTGCAGTCCCACGCGCAGTGAGCTGATGAGCGGCCACTCCGCGTTGGCGCTCGGCATCACGCGACCGTTCTCCAAGCTGCAGCCGGCCGGACTGCCCCTGTCGGTGCGCCTGCTGCCCGAGTACTTCCGCGACGCCGGCTACCAGACCTTCATGGTGGGCAAGTGGCACCTGGGCTTCCGCCAGGCCGCGTACCTGCCGAACAATCGCGGCTTCGATCACTTCTACGGCAACCTTACGGGTGGCGTCGGTTACTGGGATCACGTGCACGGCGGCGGCCTGGACTGGCAGCGCAACGGCGCCGCGGTGCGCGAGGAGGGTTATACCACCCACCTGCTGCGCGACGAGGCGCTGCGGCTCGTCGCGCGGCGCGACCCGTCGCGGCCGTTCCTGCTGTACCTCGCCTTTACCGCGCCGCACCTGCCGAACGAGGCGCCCGCCGGGGCGCTGGCACGCTACGCGGACATTCCCGATGTGCGGCGCAGGACGCACGCCGCGATGGTGTCGGAGATGGACGCCGCCATCGGCGAGGTGCTGGCGCAGCTGCGCCGCGACGGGCTGGAGGAGGACACGCTCGTATTGTTTTTCAGCGACAACGGCGGCCTCAACCCGGGGGTGTTTCCCCCTGCCGTGCGCAAGCTGATGACAACGCTGGCGAACTGGTTTGACGGCGGCCCGCTGCCGCTGCGCACGCTGGAATTCATGCGCGTGAATGTCCTGGAAGGTGCGGCGGACAACGCGCCGCTGCGCGGCGGCAAACAGTCCGTGTACGAGGGCGGCATTCGCGTGCCCGCACTCGCGTACTGGCCCGGCACGCTGGCGCCTGCCGTCGCCTCCGACGTGCTAACCGCGGCGGATGTCCTGCCCACGCTGCTGGCCGCCGGCGGCCTGCCGCCGATGGCCGAGCCGGGCGCGGGTAGCGACCGCTGGGCCGTGGTTACCGGCGAGACCTCGCACCGGCCCGCGCCGTACGTGGTGTCCGGCGCTGACGGCGAGGCGGTGCTTGACCATCCCTGGAAGCTGGTGGCCGCGGGGTCGGGCGAACCCGAACTGTACAACCTGGAGGCGGACCCCGGCGAGACGCGTGACCTTGTGGCCGCCGAGCCGGACGTTGTCGCGCGGCTGCGCGCCGCGTTGCAGGCCGCCCCGCGCGGGGCATCCCTCGCGGTGCCGTTGTGGCGCGCGGCACTCGACCCCGACTTCTTCGGCGGCGCCGAGGACCGGCCGCCCTGGTCGGAGATACAGACCGAATAAGCCGCGCACGCTTGCGCATGCGCCCATTCCAATACGAACAAAGAGGTTGCAAGGTGATGAAGAACAACGACGCGCGGGTGCAGTTGCGCCCCGGTTTACTGGTGTCCCTCTGCCTGCTGCTGTTGAGCGGCCCGGCCGTTGCCCGGCAGTTGGAGGAGGTGACGGTCACCGCCACGAAACGCGAGGCGGGGTTGCAGGATGTACCCATCGCGATCACCGCGCTCTCCGGAGAAGACCTGGAAAGCAAGAACATCCTGTCCGCGACCGACCTGGAGAAATTCACGCCCGGTTTGCGCCTGCCGCAGCAGGACGCCTCCCGCACCTTCGTGCGCATTCGCGGCGTGGGCAGTCGCAAGTTCGACATCGGTTCGGAAGGGTCGGTCGGCATCTTCGTGGACGAGATCTACATACCCCGGTTTTCGAGCGCCGACCTCGGCTTCTTCGATGCCGCCCGGGTGGAAGTGCTGAAGGGCCCCCAGGGCACCCTGCTGGGTCGCAACACCGCGGCGGGCGCGATCAGCGTGACCAACCGGCGCCCGACCTTCGAGACCGAGGGATTCGTGGATGTCGGCGTCGGCAACAAGGACAGCCACCTGCTGCGCGGCGCGTTCTCAGGCGGCGTCACCGACACGTTGGCACTGCGGGCTTCCGTGGCCGCCGTCGAACAGGGCGGCATGCAGCAGAACACCCTGACCGGCACGACGGACGACAGGGAGAGCGCGCTCGCGCGCCTGCAGGCCAGCTGGGAGGCCGGCGATACCCTGAACGTGCTGGGCACGGTGCAGTATGCCAGGCGCGAACAGAAGGCGCTGCTGCAGAAAAACACCTCCACCATGGAGGGCGGCGTTATCACGCCGCTGTTCGGCTCGCCGGGTGTTGTGTACACGGTGAACGATGACCTGCGGGACTACCCGATGACCGAGGACGGCGAGTTCACCGGCGAATCCGTCCTGTCCAGCCTGCGCGTCGAGAAGTTCGTGGGCGACGTGAGCCTCATTTCGATCACGGGTTACCAGCACACCGAGGACGATATCTTCGAGGACTTCGATGCGGCGGAGGTGGCGATCGGCACCTCCAGCACCGACACCGAGTCCGATACCTTCTCGCAGGAGTTCCGCGTGGTGGGCAACAACTACCTCGCGGGGCTGTTCCTGTACCGGGACGACGCGGAAAGCCTGGGCGGCTTCTTCTGGCAGGAAGACTCGCTGCAGGCCTTCCTGTCGCGCGAACCGCTATCGTCCGATGTCGGCCTCGTGCAGGTGGAGACATCGAGCTGGGCGCTGTTCGGCGAGTACCGCATCGACCTGACCGACGCGTTCGCGCTGACGGTTGGCGGGCGTTACTCCTACGATGAAAAGCAGTACGAGGTCTCCGCCGAAACCTCGCTGCCCAACCTGCCGGCGGTCTTTGTGCCCTTCAGGCACGAGGGCTCCGAGGACTGGGATTCGTTTGACCCGAAGGTTGCCCTGACCTGGGAACCCAGGGAGGACTTCCTCGCCTACCTGACCTACAGCGAGGGCTACAAGTCCGGCGGTGTGCAGTTCACCGCGATCAACGAGGCGCTCGCGCGGCAGCTGTTCGACCCCGAGGAACTCTCCTCCTGGGAACTGGGCGTGAAGTCCGAACTGATGGACAGGACGTTGCGCCTCAACGCCTCGGCGTTCTACTACGAGTACGACGACCTGCAGGTGCAGCGCGTGGACAGCACCATCACCGGCGGCGTGCCGGTGGCGTTCACGGACAATGCGGCGCGCAGTGACATCAACGGCGTGGAACTCGAGGTGTTCTGGCTGTTGCCGCACGGGTTCGCCACGCGCCTCGGCTATGCCTACCTGGACGCCGAGTACGACGAGTACATCGGCAGCAACGGCGAGGACTTTGCCGGCAACCCGCTGCCGGTCAGCCCCGAGCACACGGTCATGTGGTCGCTGGACTACCGCGCCGTCCTTCCCGGCGGCTGGCAGCTGGTGGCGGGTACCGACTGGACCTGGGTCGACGACTACAACTTCGACGTGAACGATGACCCGACCACGGCGCAGGCGGATTACGCGCTCGGTGCGGTGACCCTGGCGCTCATGCCCGAGAGCGAGAAGTGGCGTGTGTCCGCGTTCGTGAACAACGTTACGGACGAGGAGTACTACAGCCAGCGCACCCGCCGCGAGAGCGAGATCATCGCGTCCGCGGGCGAGGGTCGCCGCTACGGGCTGCGGGTGAACTACGCCTTCTGACGGGCGCGGCCCCGCATCCCGGCGCGGGCAGGCCGGGGCCGTTACTCGGGCGCGTCGCAGTCCACCGGCGCCATCGCGTTGATCCAGTCCGCGATCAGCGCCACGCCCTCGGTATGCACGATGCTGCGCCCGATTTCCGGCATGCGCTCCTCCAGTTCGTTGGAGGCCATGCGGAACACCATGATGGATTCCGCGGCGTTGCCCGGCACGATGTCGTAGGCGAGGCCGCCGGAGCCGCCGCCGGCGGCGATGGGCGTCTTGCACTCGCCGACCTCGAGCCCGAAGGGCCGGAAGTAGTCCAGGTAGAGGCCGGAGGTGTCGCCGGCGCCGCCCGGCACGTGGCAGTGCGCGCAGTTGACGTCGAGATAGCCGCGGGCGCGGTCGGCCAGCGAGGCGCCCGCGTCGTCCGGCATCGGGATAGTGGGAATGCTGCTGGTGTCGGCCGGCACGCCGCTCAGGATGTCGAGCGCGTCCCAGTGCGCGAGCTGGTTCCCGGTACCGCCTGCGTAGTCGAAGTCCTTGTTCAGCGAGCGCGCCGTCGGCCCGATCGGCAGCAGGGTCTCCTCGCCGTGGCAGTTGGCGCAGTTGTTCGTGTTGGGAATCACGTAGTTGGTGTTGCGCGACGCGCCGCTGTTGTCGATCCAGCTGATGGCCTGCACGCCCCCGCCCGGGGTCAGCACCGCGTCGGTCCTGGACGGGTTCCAGATATAGGGCAGCGCCACCCAGCCGTCGTTGCGCTTGATCAGCAGCCGCGTCTCGATGATGTCCTCGGGGCTGCCCTCGATCCGCAGGTCCTGCGCGATGGTGAATGTCTTGGCGATGATCGTGCCGACGGGAAAGTCGAAGACCTCGGTGGCGCGGTAGGCGGCCTGGCTGCCCTCGGGCACGAACACGAAGCGGTATTTGCGCGCGTAGTCCGTGAACAGCGGTGAGTTCAGGTCATAGATGACACCGCCGCCGTTCGGGTCGGACAGCGGGTTGGTGGCGTCCGCGAACAGGCGGTAGTCAGACAGGTTGGGGCAGTTCGCGAGGTAGGCGTCCGCGTTGATGTCCGTGCCCGCGACATCGCACAGCTCCAGCGGGTTGGGGCCGTCGGGGTTTTCCGGGTCGACCGGGGGTTCCAGCGCGATCGGCGGCAGCGATGCATGGGTGCAGTCGAACAGCGCCGGGTCGGTGGAGGCGGCCAGGTCGCCGGGGATGCCGTTGAGGATCACGGAGATATTGAACTGGCCCACCGAGCTTTCCGGGCCGTTGTCGACGATACAGATCTTCTGGCTCTCACTCAGCCCGTCGGGGAACTCCACCAGCAGTCCCGCGTCGGTGCCCACGCCCGAGCTGTCGTAGAAGTGGTCCTGTGACATGCCCAGCACCAGCCCGACGAGTGCGGCGTCGCCCTGCGGGTCATAGGAGTTGTTACTCATCGTGTTGTCGTGGATGAAGATTTTCTCCGGCACCGGGTCGTAGCTCGGCTTGCTGATGTTGATATTCACGAAGTAGTAGCTCACGGTCAGCGTGGCGAAGGAGCTGTTGTCCTCGATGGTGTTGCCGAACACCTCGATATCGTCGTTGGCCATGACCATGAGGCCCGTCCCGGCAGGGACCCTGCCGACGATGTTGCCTGCTGGCGCGAAATTCGGCTCGTTGTTCGCGATGATCATGTTGTTGAACACGCGGGTGGCCTCGCCGCCCTGCACGGGCGGGCCGGGCAGGTCGAACACGAGGATGCCACCGGTATTACCCGTGGTGTTGTTGTCGTACACGTCGGCGAACTTGGAGTTCTCGATCTCGATGCCGGCCACGTTCTGGTGCACGAAATTGCGGCGCACGATAATCACCTCGGACTGGCCCACGTAGACGCCCGCGTCGCTGGCGCCGCTGACCTCGGAGTCCTCGATCAGCACGTTGCGGGTCTGTACGGGGTAGAGGCCGTAGGGGCCGTTGTTCTCGTCGGGGCCGCCGGTCCACTCCACGCGCACGCGGCGCACGGTGACGCCGTTGCTGCCGACCATCTTAATCGCGTCGCCGGGGGTGTCCTCCACCGCGAGGTCTTCCACCGCGAAGTTGTTGCCCGTGGCGAGAATGCCCTGCGCGCCCGAAATCTGGCCCGCGAAATTCAACACGGTGCCGCCCTCGGCGTCCATGCCCTGGCCGCGCAGCACGATGTTGTCCTTGCTGACGCTGAGTTCACTGGTGAAATGGAAGACACCGGCCGGCAGTTCGATGATGGTGCCGGGCTGCGCCTCGATGAGGGCGGTCAGCGTGCGTGCCTGCAGGTCGGGACCTGCCGCCAGTCGCACCCGTTCGTAGCCGGGGTAGTTCGGGTCGTGGAAGCACTCGTCCTGGTCGCACATCGCGACACAGGCGCGCGAGTCCAGCAGCGTGATGATGCCGTCGAGGTCCACATCGCGCATGTCGATGGGCGTGTTCGCGGGCGAACCCTTGGCCGCGTTGATCGCGCTGATGTCCAGGGAGTTCACGGCGCCGTCGCCGGTGGCATCGCAGAGCCGTGGGACGGGACCCTCGCACTGGGCGTAGGCCTGGTGGGTGAGGCTGAGCAGCAGCGCGGTGATGATCAGGTGTGGCAGGTGGCGCATAGGTTCTTCCCGGTTCGAAGTCGCGGTGTGTTGTTGTCGGTTCTCGTGCTGCGGGTGTTGCGGACGGCTACCGCCTGCGCGCCAGGCGCAGGGCGAGGACGGCGCCGAGCAGCAGCGGCAATGTGCCGGTTGCGGGCACCCTCGCGCGACCCACGAAGGTGACGGGACCGCCGGTATCAGAGGGCAGGATCCTGGGTCCCGTCTCGATAAGCAGGCCGCCGAACAGGCTGAGTTGGCTGGTTGCGCCGACAGCCAGGTCGAGGACGTCGAAGGTCACGGTCGCCAGCGTGAAGGCGTCCGGCTGCAGGGCGTGGAGGTCGGCGTCGGCGAGCAGGCTGATTTCCGCGATGTTCACCATGTCGCCCAGGTCACCGACGCTGGCGTCCTGCGCCTCGAAGCCGGGGCCGGGGAGGTAGGCGTCGCCCAGCAACGCGCCGAACGTGTAGCTGGAAAAGGCGAATACGGCCGGGTCGTAGTTCACGTTCACGTCGAAGGCGGCCAGCGAAGCGGGGGCGAAGTTGCCCAGGCCGCTGACCACGAGGTCCACCGACACGGACTCGCCATTGATGGCGTCGGTGGAGGGGGCCTGTATTTCGATGAGCGCGGCGTTGGCCGCGGGCAGGTGCGCCAGGAAGCCGGCCAGCAGCAGGGCGGACAGTCGGCGCAGGAAATGCGGTAGGGCAGGCACAGCGGTATCTCCGTTTGAATTATGGTTGGCCGGAGTGGGACAAGAGCCGCAACAGCGGGGATGCCGGCCGATTATTACACAGAAAACACGCAAGATATGTACCAGAGCGGGGCAACTGCTTTGAATTCAGCGCCTTGTTGTGCTCCGCCGCTTGCCGCGCGTATCGGCGCGGGGCGCGGACGTCAATTTTCCTGACAGCGTGCGCCGGCGCCGGCCCGGTGGAGCAGCGCACGGCAGGAGAATAACTGCTTG
>JAUIEP010000313.1 GCA_030428835.1 Gammaproteobacteria bacterium
GACGCTACAACAGCCGCAGCGAGCGACACCAGCGCCAGGCGGGCCGGCCGCTTCATCCCGCGCCAGTAGTGCTTGAGCCTGGGCATGAAGCCCTCCCGCGGCGGCAGTCGCGAGACGCCGGACTGCGCGAGGCCCGGCGGCACGCGCACCGGCATGTCTTGCGGGTCCTCCGGCCTGAAACTCGGGCCCATCTCCCGCACGAGGTTGTCCGCGTGCGCCAGGGGCAGCTTGCGGATGCACGTGCGCATCACGTAGCGCACGAGCCGCGTCGTGCGCGGCCTGTCCCCGGGCTGCTTCTGCAACAGCGCATCGACCAGCTCCGCCAGCATGTCGGGGATCTCGACAAACCCCGGAGCGGCCTCGCGCACCGGCACATGGGGTTTGTGCAGCAGCGCCTGCACATCGAGCCTGCCGTTTTCAATGAAGGGGTGACGACCGCTCAACATGCGGTACAGCAGGCAGCCGATGGCGAACAGGTCGGAGCGACCGTCCAGGGGTTCACCCCGGTACTGTTCCGGCGACAGCGCGGAGAAGCTGCCCGCGTCCAGCACGAGCCCGGTACCGCCGGTGCGCTTACCCGCGATGCCGAAGTCCGTGAGCTTGGCGCGACCCTCGGTCGTGAGCAGGATGTTCGCGGGTTTCACATCGCCGTGCACGATGCGGCGCTGGCGCGCCTGGGCGAGCGCGCCGGCCACGTCGCGGCACACCGACAACACCGTATAGAGCGAGGGGTGTGTAGCGGACAGGAATTCTTCCAGGGTGCAGCCCTCGACATATTCCAGCACCAGCGCCAGGTGTTCGTCCGACTCGATGACATCGTGCACGGCGACCACCCGGGGACTCTGGATGTCGGCGATGAGCCGGGCCTCCTTGAGGAGCTGGCGCCGGCCGGCGCGCGATTCGGGGAGCTTGTAGATCTTGATCGCCACCTTGCGGTGCAGCCTGGCGTCGTAACCCAGGAAGACCCTGCCCTGGCCGCCCTCCTTCAGGTGGCGCAGTATGCGGTAGGGTCCGACGTGGTCGTACATGCCGTCGGTCCTCACGCCGCACCCAGTTTCTTCAACCGGTTGCGCAGGCTGCTCTGCGCGACTTCCAGTACCTGCGCCGCCGCGACGGCGTCACCGTCGTGGTGCTCGAGTGTTTGCCGCAGCTCCTCCTCGGGAATATCGGCGACCAGCCGGAAACGCGGCGACGCCTCTATGCGCCGGTAGACCGACGTGCGCGAGACGCCCAGCTTCAGCGCCACGCGCCGCGCCTCGAAGGCGCAGTCCTCCATAGCCTGCTCGAAGGCCACCTCATCGATATCGCGCATGCGCCGCGCCTGCGCGGTCGCGGAGCCATTTGCTGTGGGCGCGGAGAGCGCATCCCTGATCCTGCGCGGCAGCGCCGGCGTGTCGGCCGCCTCCACCACGACCTGGCGCGCCGTGTTGGCGAGCTCGCGCACATTACCCGGCCAGTCATAGAGCAGGCAGTGATAGAACAGGCGAGCCCAGCCGGCCACCTCGATGGCGTCGCTGTCGGGGGTGGGCAGGGGGTCGTCGAGACCCGACTCCGCGGCCGCCTCGCGCAACAGGTGAGCCAACAGGGTACCGATGTCCTCCGGGTGTTCCCGCAGTGGCGGCAACTCCAGCTCCAGCGCACCGAGGCGGTACAGCAGCGCGCTGTTGAAGTCGCCGTCATCGCGCTCGAGATCGGCATCGGTAGCGGAGATGATGCGCAGGTCGATCTTCTCGATCGCGCCGCCCACGGGTTGTATTTCGCGTTCCTGCAGCGCGCGCAGCAACTGCGGCTGCACCTCGGTGGCCGCGTCACCGATTTCGTCGAGGAACAGCGTCCCGCCGCGCGCCTGCTGGAAGAAACCCTCGCGTGCCCTGTCCGCCCCCGTATAGGCGCCGCGCGCGGCACCGAAGAGCGCGGCGGCCGCAAGCTCCGGCGCTATCGCCGCCATGTTCACACAGACCAGGCTCGCC
>JAUIEP010000152.1 GCA_030428835.1 Gammaproteobacteria bacterium
GACGATTCCGCGACGAGTTCATCCAGCGCCGCTAACGCCTTGCGCGCCTCCCAGGCCCGCGCCGGGTATTGCTCGCTGTCCTCGAAAATCAACAAACCATGGTAGAGGCGCAGCATCTCGCTGTGGGCTTCGTTCTTGTCGAGTGCGTCGGCGAGTTCTGCGGCATTGGCTACACGATTCCACAGGGCGTTCTGCTCGCTGCTCGCGAGTTCCCTCCCGCTGGTATCGGCGATAGCGCTCTTGAGTCTTTTGCGCAGCGCGGCGGTGTCGTCGGCCAGGGTCGCGTGTTGCGCGGCCACTTGGTCGCGACGGCCGCCTGCCACGATGGAATGCCAGACGTCTTGCTGGTGCGCGTCCACTTGCCGCAACACGTCCAGCTTCTGCTTCGAGCGTGCGAGGTGCGCGTTCAGGCTGTACAGGTCGCGCAGCTCCTTCATGGCCACCTGGAAGGCGTGGCGTGTGGCCAGGTGTTCCAGGTAGGGCGCGTGTTCGCCGCCGGGCTTCGTGTCCATGCTGAACAGCCAGTCGGCGTCGCTCTCCTGCGCAAGGCCCAGCAGCCCGGCGAGGTCGTCGTCCCGGAACGCCGCGATGGCGCGCTCCACGTTGTGAAGTTCAGTGGTGTAGCGGCTCGCGGCGGTCTCGTAGCCCGCCAGTGCCAGGCCGGGCCTGCCCAGTTCGCCGTAGGCGTAGGGCAGGGCGAGCAGGCTCTCGCGGGCGGAGGGTTCGAGCAGCGAGCGTTCGGACAGCACCTGCCACGGCGTGAGCGCCGCCAGGTAGTCGCCGCCCCCGGCGTGGGACCAGCCGTAGCCGAGCAGCGCCCGCGGCGCGCTGCTGCCATCGAGCGTCACCTGGCGGAAGGCGTCGCCCGCGAGGTCGAAGTCGCCCGCGGCGAGGTGGGCGTAGCCGCGCGCCGTCATGCTCTTGTCTTTCAGTGCCGAGGTCTCGCCGGCAAACTCTGCGTCGAGCGTCACGGCGTCGAAGTACGCGGTGGCCAGTTGCCACTGCTCGTTGCCGGCGGCCTGCGCACCCAGGTTGTAGTTCAGGTACCCGCGCCAGTAGGAGTCCTCGGGCAGCGCCGCGAGGTGGGCGAGCGCGGCGTCGGGTTCTCCCTGTGCCAGGTGCGCGCTCGCCATGAGGTACAGGGCCTCGTTGCGCAGCTCGCCCTCGTAGTCCTCATCCATACGCTCGAGCGTCACGCTGGTGCGCGCGGCGTCGCCGCGCTGCCACGCCAGCTTGCCGAGGTAGAACCAGGCCTGGTCGGCGTCCACGTTGTGCGCGTCGTCGTAATCTACACTGCCGAGCAGCCGCGTGAAGATGGACTGCGCCTCGCGGTCCATACCGTAGGACAGCGCCATACCGCCACGCAGCAGCTCGGCGCTACCCGCGTGTGCGCCGAGGGAGTCCTCCTGCTGCCCCACCATCAGCTCGGTGAGTGCGTTGAAGTAGTCGTGCTGGTAGAAGTGGTACAGGCTCACGCCGTAGCGAAGCGAACCAACGGAGTGTTGGAGCGACTCCGCTGTCTCCGCGCCCTGCGCAAGTGGTGCAATAAAACAGGCGCCCGCGAGAACGGTAGAGGCCAATCTCCGTTCCCGCGCGCGCCTGGTGTGGGGCAGTGCCATGTCACCACTCCCGCACACGAAACTCGGGCTGGCCATTGGACTCGCTGTCGCGAATGGTCAGCTCCAGGTGTTTTGCGCCCCTGGCTTTCTCCAGGTTCAGCGAGGTCGCCCGGCGATAGTCGCGACCCTGCGGACCCTTGCCGGTAAACACCGCCACCACCTCGTGCTCGCCTGCTTTCATGTTGCCGCGGTACAGGCGGTGCACGCCGCCGCGGCGCAGGGCGTCGAGCTGGCGCTCGGTGTAGAGATAGTGGCTCACGACCTCGTCATCAATGGTCAGCTTCACCGCGTCGAGCGCGAAGTACTCGCCCACGTCGAGCGACACGAAGACGGCGACCTGCGTGTTGTCCGGGTACAGCAACTCCTCCTCGAGGATGAACAGCTCGCGGTTCAGTGCCAGCGTGCGCGCCTTGATGTCCTGCACCTGGTCCTCGAGTGCAGGCTCCGCGCGGGCGAAGCCGGCGGACAGTGCGATGCAGATGAGCGCCGCGCCGAGCGCCAGGGATGCGGTGTCGCGTGTCATGTCAGCACGCCTCCGTTGATGCTGGCCAGGGGCTGGAACGCCACCAGGCGATCGCGGTTGCCGGCGCTGCCGAGGCCGTGGCCCGGGAAGAACCCGCTCTCGGCGAACAGGTTCTGCTCGCCGTGCAGCGCCATGTAGTTGAGGATGATCATTTCCACGTTGAGGTTGACGTTGTTGGCGGCCGGGCTGGAGGCGGTGTCGACGGACGCGTCCGCGCTCATCCAGCCGATCTGCTGGTGGCGCGCGGTGTCGCCCGCCGTGTCCATCAGCGCCGGCATACCCGCGGGGTCGAACACGAGGAAGAACGACGCGGCGGTCGAGGAGTTGTCGCCGCTCCACACGCCCTTGTCCACGCCGTTCACGGTTTCCGTGCTGCCGTTGCTCGCCACCGAGCCGTCGCTGAACACGTAGATCATCAGCGGCGTGTTGCGGCGCCGCGCGTACTCCAGGCACGCGCCGATGCAGCGCCCGGCGCGCAGGTCACGCGCCTCGCCCGTGCGGCGGTCGCCCGTGTGGTAGTCGTAGCCGCCCATCTCGATGGTGCCCGCGCCCGCGATGCCGTCGATCACGAGCTTCATCACCGAGGCGGTCTTCTGGAACTCGCGGTCGCCGGAGAACTCGTCCACCGCGAAGATGCCCGCGGCGCCGACGATGTCCGGGTCCGCCGCCGGGTCCAGCGCGCCGGGGTCGGCGAACTTCTCCACCGTGTGGCCGCTCTTCAGGTACTCGCAGCTCAGGCGTTCCTTCAGGCGCTGGTCCTCGCTCGTGGGGTTGGCGATGCCGGTGTGCACGAGGTCCAGCTTGAAGTCGGTGATGCGCTTCATGGACTCCATCACCGACACGATGTCTTCCGGGTCCTCCAGCAACAGGTTCAGGTCGCCCACGTCCACGAGGCCGCTGGCGTCCGCCGGGCGGTCCACCTTGGTGGGACGGATCTCCGGGTCGATCAGCATGGCTGGCGCCATGGAGTTGCCGCCGGACTCGGAGTTCTCCGAGCCGATGAGCTGCAGTATCTGGCCGCGCAGGCCCGCGCGGTAGATGCCGTACATCGGGTTGTGCGGGTTGTTACCCGTGTCGTTGTCGGAGCGGCCGGGGATCACCGCGCCGTTGACGAGGCCGCTCGCGCCGCCCGCGCGTTCGAGGATGCCGCGCAACATGGCGCTGTCGGTGTGGAACAGCAGGCCAAGGCTGTCATCGGTGAAATCGCCGCTCACCGATGCGTCGTTGTTCGCAAACGGCGTGATGGCCGATGGCAGCCCGAGCTTGTCGTAGCCGCCGACGCTCAGCGGGTCGCGCTGTCCGCCGGGACCGCCCACGATCACGTTGGAGCCCGCGATGTTGGCGCCGCCCGCGAGGTCGAAGCAGATAAACGGGATCTTGCGCCCGGCGACGGAGCCGAGGTCGCAGGCGGAGTAGTTGGTGAAGGCCGCGTCCAGCAGGTTGGGCGAGATCGCACCGGCGCGCCCTGCGAGCGACAGCAGCGAGGTGCCGAGCAGCGCACCGCAACCGGCGCGGAAACCCTGGGCGAGGAACTCGCGCCGCGAGCGCGGGCGGCGGTGGTCCGGCAGGCGCAACGGCTGGTCCGGTAACAAAGGGCCGGGATTCAGGGGTCGTTTGCTCACGCGTCGTCTCCTCACTGCACCATCACCACCGCGCTCGAGAACACCGCGGTGCACGCCGCCTTCACCACATCCGCCGTGCGCGAGGCGGGGCAGGGCGCGTCGTTCGCGCAGTAGATCAGGCCGTCGCGCTTGTTGTGCGCCGCGGGGTTGGGGTCCGGTACCCAGTTGCCGCCCACGTTCACGTAGGGCTTCAGATCCCTGTCGTCGGTGATCAGTAACGCGATCTCGTCGATGATGGCGTCGCGGTCCGCGGCGGCGGTCAGGCCCGTCTTGATCGCGCGGTCCACCAGCGGTGTGGCCACCGCGCCGCGCCAGTCGATGCCGGCATCTCCCACCGGGCGGCCGAAGTCGAAGCCGGGGAAGAGGTCTGCGCGCAGTGCCTCATCCTGCATCAGCGCGTCGCAGTACGCCGCCGTCAACTGCGTGGCCGCCATCAGGTGCGCGGACTGGAAGGCGCTGAAGTCGGCGGTGGCGGGCAGCGCGCGGCGCACCTGCGCGAAGGTCTCGCCGACGGTTTTGCCGGTGACATTGCTCACGGCGGCGCTGGATGCCGGCACGCCGGTGAGCGCGGCGAGCGATGCGTTCACGGCGTCGAAGGTGCGCACGCCGATGTCGGGAGCAGTCGTGCCCGTGTACACCGGGCCGAAGTCGATGCGGCGGCGCCCGTCGCCCGCGCCCACCTGGCCCCCAATCCCGTCGAAGGCGAGGAAGAACACGTCCTGGTCCGCGCCGTTCTCCAGCGGTATCACGCTGCCCAGGCGCGCGAGCGTCTGCGCCACACCGCTCGCCTGCGTCTGCACGGTACCGGCCACGTTCACGAAACCCTGGCCGATGGTGGCGAGCTTGCCGTTGATGCCGAGGTGGATGCCCTCGAGATCGAAGTTCACGCTGCCGCCGTCCGGGTTGATGTTCACGAAGAAGGGCTGGTTGAACAGGTAACTGGACTCGTCGAACTGGCTCACCTCGAACACGACGTAGCAGTAGTTGGTGCGCGTATCCCCCTGCAGTACATGACACACGCCCTCGTTGTCCACGAGTTCCGCCACGCTGAACATCAGGAAGAATTTCTGGCCCACGCCGGCGTCGTAGTTCTGTGCGATCTGCGCTGCGTTGAGCGCGCGGTTGTGGACGGCGACCATGCGGATGGCGCCGCTCCACGGGTTGGAGTTCGCGGTGGTGTTGCCGAGCACGACGGCGAAGGCCTCGTTCCAGCTGTTGAGCAGGCCGCCGCCGGCCGGGTCATCGTCGCCGGAGAACACGCCGTTAACGTAGATGCGCCGGCCCGCGACAGGGTCGAAGGTGAGCACCACGTGCTGCAGGGTGGCCTGGGCCAGTTGCGCGTCGTCATCTGTCGCGAGCGGCGGCTCGCCGCCGTTGTTGTCGTCGGTCACCGAGCTGCGGTTGTAGCCGAGGTAGTTGTACAGGTTCTGGGCCAGCAGCAGGTTGCGGTTGTCCGGCCCGCCCGCGTAGCCCACGATCCACGCGTCCTCCTGCGTGACGTTGGCCGGGGCGACCCAGGCCTCGATCGAGTATTCACCGGTGGCGGTCAGGCGCTCGAACAGCTTGGCGCTGGCCGTGGCGCCGCCCTGGGCCTTGCCGCCGTCAAGGCGGATGCCCCAGCCGGTGAGCCAGCTGAACTCGCCGGACAGCGTGAGGGTGATCTCGGGCGGCACGCCGCTGGTGTCGGCCGCCGTGGTGCCGGAGCCCTCGCGGAATTCCCACTTGGCCACGAGGTCGCTTTCCACGCGGCCGCCCGTGTCTGCTTCCACGCCGTCCTCGCCCAGCACCTGCGCGGTGCTGGTGAGCAGGCTGCCGTCGAGCTCGGTCGCCGGCACCACGCTCGCCAGCGCGGCGATGGCCGCCTCCATGGTCTGCGCGTTGGACTCGCAGTCGCTCCAGCAGTTGTGCGACTCCGGCGCCATGCGCTGCACGAGGCGCGACCGGGCCGGCGCCACGAGGTCCACCTTGCCGCGCAGGGCGGCGTAGGCGACGCCGGTGTCGGCGCTGGCGAGGTAGGGGACCTGCGGAACGGGTGCGGTGTCCGCGTGGCAGTCGGCGCAGTACTGGTCCAGCAGTTGCAGCAGTTCGCCGCCGGCGGTGAGGTCGAGGCCGAGCGCGAGCGTGTCGTCGAACGTCGGCGGCAACACCCGCGTGGCGCCCGGCATGTAAGGCCGGCGCGGGGTGAGGTTCACGGTGGCAACGCCGTCGTCCCCGGCCTCCGCCCAGCGTTCGATGTAACCGACGATGGTGGCGGCGCAGGTCGCCGTCTGTGTCGGCGCCAACCAGCAGTTGTGCCCGTTCGCCACGCGCGTGACCACGGGGGAGGCCGCCGGGTCGTTCAGGTTGACCACGCTCCTTGCGTGCTGCCAGGCCTGGTTCACGTTGCCCTGGTCGACGAAGGCGGGCACCCCGGTGCCGCCGGGGGTGTGGCACTCGCCGCAGCGGTTGTCGTCCGCCAGCGGGTCGTAGAAAGCCACCTTGAAGTTCTGGATGTCGTCCGAGCCCGGGGGCGGGCCGTCGTACACGAAGCCGCCGCTGCCGCCGTTGCCGCCCTGGTTCGGGTCCACCTGCCTGGCGCTCCCGCCACCGCCGCTGCCGCCGCTACAGGCCTGCAACAAGCCTGTCGTAACGAGCGTGGCAGCGACGATGGCGGCGCTCCGGAGGAAACTGTTGGCAGCAGGGCGCGGCATGGTGGCAATGCTCACAGGTGGCCGGCGCAGTAGGCCGCGACTTCCGCGAACACCTGCTTCATGTTGTGCGTGGCGTTGAAGCCGTCGACGATGCCGTCGACGGTCGCGGCGTCCGCCGTGCCGTCCACCGGATCGCGCAGGCAGACCGTCCTGAACGCCTTCTTCACCTGGCAGTGGGCGAAAGCGTCGGAATTGGCGAGCTCGCGGCCGAGCGAGGCGGCGCCGTCGCCCTCGCTGTAGGCGGGGTTGCGTGCGAGGTCGATCGCGCTCTCGTTGCCGGCCTGGCCCTGCCAGCCGATGCGCCCGGAGTTGTCGCCCAGGCGCCAGTAATTGGTCCAGTGGTCGTTTGGCGTGACGTAGCCGGTGGGGAAGGTGCCGGAGTTGATCAGGTTCTTGCGCTGCACGCTGCCGCCGGTGTACTCGATGCTGCCGAGGTCCTTGCGCGCCTCCAGTTCCAGCCCGGGCGCGTCGTCCTCGCCCGGGTACGGAAAGTCGTAGTAGGCGTAGGCCTGCGCGAGCGGGTCCATGCCGGCGTGGCAGGTCACGCACTGGTTCAGGAACAGCGTGCTGTCGCCGCCGGGGCTGCGCGACACGTCCTGGCGGATGCGGTCGGTGGGCGCGTTGCCGTCCTTCAACTGTTCCATGTCCATGCACAGGTGGTTGAGCAGGGTGAAGCGCAGCATGGCGCGGTTGGTGCCGTCGACGAAGAACGCGCGGGCCGCGGCGCGCGTCGTGGTCACGCCCGCCACCGCCGCGGCGGGCAATCCGGTCACACCCGACTGGCTGTCACGCACGAGCACTCCGACATCGCCCAGGTTGGCGCCCGACGCCTCGAGAAATTCGTAGTGGTTATTGTCTGATATGCCGTAGGGGGGAATGCCCGGCACGGCCCCGGTGTAGAGGATGTCCGCCGACAGGATGTCGCGGAAGTCGAGCTCGTCGCGCACCGCGCCGACCACGGTCGCGCTGTAGTCGTTGAGCGGTGCGAACACGTCCCGGGCCTCGTTGGTCCACGGCGTTGCCCAGTTCTTCACGGTCACGGTGTAGAAGTCGCCGGTGGCGGGCACGCCGGGCGCGCCGTCGATGGCATACAGCGCGGCGCCCACGAGCCCGTTTGCGCCTTGTATGGCAGACTCCATCGCGTCCAGCATGGCGTCGGAGGCCGGCACGCCGGTGAGTCGGTCGTGGATGCGCCTGGCCTGTTCGCGCGGTCCCGCGTACACGTTTGTGGTGAGCGCAAGCGCCAGTGCGACCGTGATCGCAGTCCTTCTGCCCATAGTCCCTGAACACCTCGAAAGGGTTGCTACAGGTTTGCATGTGCCGGTAGTGCGCGGGGTTTAACCGGCACGCAGTGCCAGAAGTCTGCGTGTTGTGCTGTACCCGTTTACAGGTTGCAGCTTTGCAAAGGCATTCATGGTTGCGCAAGCGCGGGCATGCCAAAGCGGGAATATTTTACGAACTCGCGCTTGCAGCGCTTATATCTTGAAATAACCAAACGCGTATAACGCACGATATTTGATCGTTACGAAAACACTGTATTTATAGTGTTTTCTCGAGTCTTGGCAATATGCCTCAAATTCAACAACTGGCTCTTGTTCGACCCCGTTGCGCTCTGCAAAGCTAACGCGACTATCTGCAAAGCTAACGCAACTATGTGGTATGCGGTACGTTGTAAGGTTGTTCAGCGCGGTGTGTTGCCCCTCCTTCTCGCGAACATCCTCACTGCCTGTGGCGGCGGTGGGGGCGGTGGCAATGTCACGCTGACAACCAATAACCAGGGGGCGGACCCGGTGCTGCTCGAGGTGCCGGTCGCCTATGTTAGGCGGCCGTTGACGGAGGACGCACCGGACGTGCGCGACCCGCTCGCATTCTTTCCGGGCGCCGAGCTGTTTGTGCGCGAGCGTTCCGCCGCCACGGCCGAGGATATCGATGTCAACGCACGCATTCGCGCGATCGTCGCGGAGGAGGAGGGCGTCGAGCCGCAAGACATCGTGCTCGACATCAAGGGCGTCGAGAGTTCCTTCGACGGCAACACGCTGGTGTTCGCGGTGCGCGCCGTGCCCGAACCGGTCGACGCCAACCTCGATGACACCACCTGGAACCTGTGGACCTACGACCTCGAGACGCGCACGGCCGGTTATGTGATCGCCTCGCGCATCAAGCGCAATGAGGGCGTGGAGGCGGGCGGCGGCCATGACATCGCACCGCACTTCCTGCCGGACGATCGCATCGTGTTCAGTTCCACCCGGCAGGTGACCAGCCAGGGTCGCCAGCTCAACGAGGGCCGCATCCAGCTCTTCGCCGCGCTCACCGAAAGCGGCGGCTCTCCCGCCGCCGTGTTGCACCTGTACGACCCGCAGTTGCGCGGCGAGGAGTTCAGGCAGATCTCCTTCAACCTGAGCCACGACCTGGACCCCACGGTGCTGGCCTCGGGCGAGATCCTGTTCAGCCGCTGGAACAACACCGCGGGCAGCCATGTCAGCCTGTACCGTCTCGACCCATCGGGTCTCGAGCTTGCGCCGGTTTTCGGCTTCCACAGTGACGCGGCGGGCGGCGTGTACACCCAGCCGCGCGAACTGGACGACGGGCGGCTCGTGAGCGTGCTGCGCCGGCCGGCGTCGCCGACGCGCGGCGGCGACATCGTGGTGATCGACGCCGCCAACTACTCCGACGTCGACGTGCCGGTACCGGCAAGGGCCGGGCTGGCCGGGAGCGGCCAGGCCTCGCTCACGCCGAACGAGGTGCGCATCGACGGCCTGCTGTCGCGCGGCGGCCAGTACGGCTCGCTCTACCCTTTGCGCGACGGCACAGGGCGCCTGCTCGTGACCTGGAGCGACTGCCGCGTGCTCGACGCGCGGGACGCCTCGCGCAGCCAGCCCTGTTCCCTGCAACCGGACAACGAGCAGGCGGCGCCCCCTCTCTACGGCGCCTGGGTCTACAACCCGGGCGATGACACCCAGCGCCCGGTGGTTCTCGCTGAACCCGGTTTTGTTATCAGTGAGATCGCCGCCGCGGAACCGCGCGACTTTCCCGACCTCGTGCCGCTGCCGGAGAGCTATAACCCCGAGTTGGCGGTCAGTGGCCAGGGACAGCTCGTCATCGGCAGCGTCTATGACCTTGACGGCGTGGATTCCTCCCCGGAAGGCATCGCGCGGCATGCCACGCCGGGCACGCCGGCCTACGCCGCGCGGCCCGCGCGCTTCCTGCGCATCGTGCAGCCGGTGCCGATTCCGGTTGACGAGGTGTTCGAGATTCCGGGTTTCGCATCCGGCGTGGCCGGCGGCCGCAACTTCCGCGAGATTCTCGGTTACGTGCCGGTGGAGCCGGACGGCTCGGTGACCGTGGCACTGCCCGCCGGGCGACCCTTCACCTTCGACATCGTGAATGAACGCGGCCGGCGCATCGGCGCGCGGCACAACTACTGGCTGCAGCTCGCACCCGGCGAGATGCTGGCCTGCAATGGTTGCCACGATCACAGCACGGGCGCCGCCCACGGGCGGCCCGGTGCAGAACCCGCCCCCGCCAACCCCGGGGCGCGGACGCTCGCCGGCGGCAGCCTGGGGTTCCCCGCGGTGCGCGACACCCTGTTCGCCGAACGGCCCGGGCAGTCGATGGCGCAGGTCTGGAACCAGCACAACCCGGTGGACAATATCGCGAGCGTCGATCGCGCGCTGACACTCGCGCCGGCGTACACCGATGAGTGGGCGGCCGCGGGCGCGACGCCGTCGCCCGACATCGACGACCGCGCATACAGTCCCGACTGGCTCGATATCCCCCCCGAACGCGCCATCGTCGTGAACAGCTTCGACCCCGGCCAGCCGTCCCGCATCGTGATCAACTACATCGACCACATCCAGCCGATCTGGGAGCGGCCGCGCGAGGCGCGCGCGGGCCCGGACGCGGTGTTGGCGGACACCTGCGTGGGCTGTCACTCGGATGCGCTCGGCACACGGGTGCCCGCCGGGCAACTCGATCTCACCGCGGCGGCGTCGGACATCGACCCGGACCACCTGCGCTCCTACCGCGAGTTGCTCACCGGCGACAACGAGCAGTGGCTGAACGCGGGCGGCATGCCGGTCGATCGCCAGCGCCTGTGCACAGAGCTTGACGAGGACGGCAATGCGATCGAAACCCTCGTGAACGTCAGTCTGTCATCGCCCGCGCGGGGTGGTTCCGCCAATGCCAGCGACCGCTTCTTCCGCTGCTTCGAGGGCGGCGCCTGTGGGCCACCCGCCGCGCCGCCTGTGCCGGACAACTGCGTGGAGGAGGGCGAGCCGGTGCCCGCCACCGGCAACACGGTGGACCACGTCGGCTGGCTGAGCGAGCCGGAGTTGCACCTTATTTCCGAATGGCTGGACCTCGGTGCCCAGTACTTCAACAACCCCTTCGACGAGCGACTGGTCGAGTAG
>JAUIEP010000314.1 GCA_030428835.1 Gammaproteobacteria bacterium
AGATATCCGAGCCGGTGCGCACCCAGTTCGGGTGGCATATCGTGAAGGTCACCGGCCGCCGCGACCACGACATGACGCAGGACGCCATACGGGCGAAAGCCATGGACTACCTGCACAACCGCAAGTACCAGGAGGAGCTGGACGCCTGGCTGCGGCAGATCCGCGACGAAGCCTTCGTCGACATCAAGTAGCCGCCACCGTCGTGGGCTTCCCGCGTATCGCCATCACCCCCGGGGAACCGGCCGGCATCGGCCCCGACGTGGTGCTGATGGCGGCGCAGCGCGACTGGCCGGCCGAGCTGGTGGTGTTTGCCGACCCCGAACTGCTGTCGAGTCGCGCCGGCGCGCTGGGCCTGCCCCTCGCCCTGAGCGAATTCGACCCGGCGGCGACACCGCGCCGACACGCACCCGGGGCGCTGACCGTGGCGCCCCTGGCGCTGGCGAGCCGCGCGCGGCCCGGGCAACTGGATACCGCCAATGCACCCTACGTGCTGGACACGCTGCGCGCGGCCGTCGCCGCGTGTACCGCGGGGCACTGCCAGGCCATGGTTACCGGCCCGGTACAGAAATCCGTTATCAACGACGCGGGCGTGCCGTTCATCGGCCACACGGAGTTTTTGGCCGCGGCGACCGCCGCCGACCAGGTGGTGATGATGCTCGCCACCCGCGACCTGCGCGTTGCACTCGCGACCACCCACCTGGCGCTGCGCGACGTGCCCGCGGCCATCACGGCGGACCTTGTCGAACGTACGCTGCGCACCCTGCACGCGGATCTGGTGGCCAAATTCGGAATCGCGCAACCGTGCATCGCCGTACTCGGCCTCAACCCCCACGCGGGCGAGGGCGGGCACATGGGGCGGGAGGAAATCGAGGTGATCGAACCGGTACTGCGGCGGCTGCGCGACGAGGGCATGGACCTGCTCGGCCCCCTGCCCGCCGACACTGCCTTCAATCCCGACGTTCTTGGTCGCGCCGACAGTGTGTTCGCCATGTACCACGACCAGGGACTGCCGGTGCTCAAGTACTCGGGCTTCGGCCGGGCGATCAACATCACCCTCGGACTGCCCATCGTGCGCACGTCGGTGGACCACGGTACGGCGCTGGATCTCGCGGCGACCGGCAGGGCCGACTGCGGCAGCATGGAGGAGGCCCTGCGCGTGGCCATAGAACTGGGGAGTAACACCAGGCCGGGCGGCGTCAGCCCGGCCGTGCCTACGCGTCGGTGAGCTCTTCGCGCTGCGCCGCGGCGCCGTCCTCGCGCGCGTTGGTGACCGCGCGCGTGTAGGCGTCGGTCACCTCAACCGCGTCGCCCTCGGCGACTATCTTGCCCTGGTCCAGCCAGATCACGCGATCGCACATCTGCTTGACCTGCTCGGCCATGTGGGAGACGAATACCACGGTCTGGTCGGAGGTGATGCGGCTCTTCATCGCCTCCTGGGCCTTGCCGCGGAAGTGCGCGTCACCGACGCTGAGGATCTCGTCGATCAGCAGGATGTCCACGTGAGTGAGCAGCGCCGTGGTAAAACCCAGGCGCGCGCGCATGCCGGCGGAGTAGGCCTTGACCGGCACATCGAAGGAGTCGCCCAGCTCGGCGAACTCGCAGATCTCGTCAAGGTAGCCCTCCGCCTCTTCCCGCGAGGCGCCCTGCAGCATGGCCGACAGCAGCGCGTTGTTGCGCCCCGACAGGTCGCCCTTGAAGCCCAGGCCGAGCGACAGCAGCGAGGCGGTCTTGCCGGGGTGGATGTGCACCTTGCCCGACGTCGGCGCGAAAATCCGCGCCATCAGCCGCAGCATGGTGGTCTTGCCAACACCGTTGCGGCCCATGATGCCCAGGGTCTCGCCCTCGTACACCTTCAGGGACACCCGGTCCAGCACGTGGTGCTGGCCGTGGTCAAAACGCTTGCGCCCGACGTGGTAGCTGAGAGAGACATCCTCCAGCTCAAGCATGAC
>JAUIEP010000153.1 GCA_030428835.1 Gammaproteobacteria bacterium
CCGTCATGGCGAGGTCCGCCTCGCGGTCGCCGTAGTACACTGCGGGGTCGAAGATCACGGGCCGTCCCGCGTTATCCGGCGCCCAGTTGCCGCCCCACAGGTCGCCGTGCAGCAGCGAGGGCAGGGGGTGGTGGGTGGTGAAGAAGGCGGGCAGCAGCTCGAGCAGCTCCGCCCCCGTATCGAGCAGCCTCGCCGGCGCGCCGTTGTCGCCCGCGAGGCGCAGCTGGAAGCCCAGTCGCTGGTCCCGCAGGAACGCGGCCCAGTCGTTGGCCTGGGTGTTGGGCTGTGGGGTGGAGCCGATGGTGTTGTCGCGGTGCCAGCCGAAGTGCGCCGAGGTGCGGCGGTGCATGAGCGCGAGCTGCTCGCCGAGGCGCGCCTGGGAGTCACCGCCGTTACGGCCGAACGGGATGTACTCGAGCACGAGATAGCTGGCATCGAAGGCGACGCCGTGGCACACGGGCCGCGGCGCCAGCACGCTCTCGCTGGCGAGGATCTCGGCCAGGCCCGCCGCCTCGGCTTCGAACATGGCCGCCAGATCGGCTGCGTTGGTCTTCACGAAGAAGTCGCGCCCGCCGCCGGTGAGCACGCAGGCGTCGTTGATGCAGCCGCCGCCCACGGCATTCCGGTTCTCCGCACGGAATGCCTCGCCTGTGGCGTCGGTAATGGCCTGTTCCAGGGCCTGCCAGAGCATGAAGTTCGGGACCTCCGAGGGGTGTTGAGCGAACCGGGCCCCATTGCTTATAATGCCCGGCCGATTTAGGACTATAGCTCAGTTGGTTAGAGCGCTACCTTGACATGGTAGAGGTCCCCAGTTCGACAAACTGCGACCGAAGGAGCAGTTTGGACGCGGGAGCGAAGCGACGGCGCCCCGCAGGGGTCAGAACAGCCCTTAGGCTGTTCTGATCAATCTGGGTAAGCTCGGGTACAGAACGTCGAAATTTTTAGGACTATAGCTCAGTTGGTTAGAGCGCTACCTTGACATGGTAGAGGTCCCCAGTTCGAATCTGGGTAGTCCTACCAAATAAAAAGGCCTCCGCTGTGCGGGGGCCTTTTTATTTGCGAGAACTGGCGTTCGACAAAACGCGACAGCGTTTTGGACGCCGCAGCGAAGCGGAGGCGCCCCGCAGGGGTCACAGCGCCCCTTAGGGCGTTGTGATCAATCTGGGTAGTCCTACCAAACAAAAAGGCCTCCGCAGCGCGGGGGCCTTTTTCGTTTTCCTGCCCCACGCCACATATTCAACAACCCGCAGCCGAGAGCTACTATAAAAGCCTGCCCCCACAGCAGGACCCCACCAACAAATGGAAAACCTGCACATCATCATGGCCGGCCTCACCGCGGTCATCCTGTTCGTCTTCGGGCTGGAGAACTTCTCCCGCGAAATCGAACAACTCTCCGGCGAACGCTTCCGCCGCACCCTCTCGCGGGTGACGAACGTGCCGCTGGTGGGCGTGCTGATCGGCGCGCTGGTCACCGCGGTCATCCAGTCCAGCTCCGCCACCTCGGTCATCGCCATCAGCCTGGTCAATGCCGGGGTGCTCTCCTTCAAGAACAGCGTGGGCATTATCTTCGGCGCCAACGTGGGCACGACGGTCACCGCACAACTCGTCGCCTTCAAGCTGACCGCCTTTGCGCCGCTGTTGATTATCGTGGGTTTCGCGCTGTCGCTGGTCCGCTCCCGCGTTTCGATCTTCGGCAAGTCGATCTTCTACTTCGGCTTCGTCTTCTTCAGCCTCAACCTGATCTCCGCGGCGCTGCAGCCGCTGCAGGACGAGCCCGCCCTGGTGCAGTACCTCGTCCAGCCGCAGAGCCCCCTGCTGGCCATCCTGGTCGGCTGCGTATTCACTGCGATGGTGCAGTCCAGTTCCGTGACGACCGGGCTCGCGATCATCTTTGCGCAGCAGGGCCTGTTGAGCCTGGAAAACGCCGTCCCGGTGATCATGGGCGCGAACATCGGCACGACCGCCACGGCCCTGCTCGCTATGTTCAACATGGATCTCGCGGCGAAGAAAACCGCCGTGAGCCACTTCCTGTTCAACGTGGGCGGCGTGCTCATCTTCCTGCCCGTATTGCTCCTGTTCGGCGATCGCCTCAACGACATCGACACCGAACCCGCCATCGCGCTGGCCAACATCCACCTCGTGTTCAACCTTGGCACCAGCCTGATATTCATCCTGCTGCTGTCGCCCTTCACGCGTTTCGTGGAGTCGCTTCTGGGCGAGGGCAAGATGGATTTCGAGCGGCTGGACCTGCCGCGCTTCGAACCGGACCGCGACTTCGTGTCCGTCAGCGAGCAGCTTGAGCGCAACATCGCGCCGCTGCTGGCCTTCCTGCAGGAGAACTACAACCTGGTCACGCTGAGTATCGAGACCAACTACCGCAGCGTGTACGAGGCCGCCTCCAAGCGCATCGACTACGTGGCCTTCCTGCAGCGTGAATACATCGCGTACTTCGCGCAGGCGGTGGGCAACGTGACCGACGAGGCCGAATCGCGACGGTTGCTCGGCCTGATCACGCGCTACGACTACCTGTTCCAGATCCACGACTCGATCAGCGACCTGTTCAACACGCGGCGCACGCTGAGCAAGCACTACATCGAGCTGAAGAGCGACGTGCTGCGGATGGTGCGCGAGCTGTCCAGCCAGACCATCGTGCTGTTCGACACCATTCACGACGCGCTGGAGGAGCAGCGCGCGCCCGACATCACCGCGTTGTCCGCGGAGATGCGCGCCGACCTGGCGCGGATCGACCGCGAGTTGCTGCCGCTGCTCGCCCACCCCGATCGCCGCGACGCCGGCGCGCTGTCCAACTTCGTGACCTACTCGCGCAGGCTGGCGGACAAGCTGGTCAACTTTGCGGGTGCAGGCAATACAGAGCCTGCCGAACAACCCCTGACGGCGGATTGATCCGATGTAGCGCACTCAAGCGACATCAAGGATCAGACATATTTATCTTTACTTTACGGTAAAGTAAAGATAAAGTGGCGCCCATACCCCGTCCGCGGTGCCCAGTCCGCGCCGCGCGCCGGGCAGACTGGAGGAGCCATACCCTTGCCCAGAGCTGCAGCGAATACCCGGGCCGCCAACAGCGGCGGCAGGCCCAGCCGCGCCGAATCCCGGCGCAAACACGAGCGCATCCTGGACTGCGCCGCCGGGCAGTTCGCGCAGAACGGCTACGCGGGTACCTCGGTCGCCCAGATCGCGCTCGCGGCGAACGTCGGCAAGCCGACCATCTACGCGAAGTACGGCAACAAGGAAGCGCTGTTCAAGGCCGCGCTCGAGAGTGTGCTCGCCGCGCACATCGAGTCGGCGGAGGCGCTGGATGCCGAAAGCGATCCGGAACAGGGCCTCGCCCTGCAACTCGCGGAGATCCTGTCGCTTTCGCTGCGGGATGAGTTCCTCGGCCTGTTTCGGCTGTTCCTGACAGAGGGGCACAAGTTTCCGGAACTTGTGGACGCGTTCAACGCGGCCAATGCGACCAGCGTCGAGTTGCTGCTGCCCCATATCGCGCGCATCAAGGCAGACAGGGGACTCGCGACCTCGCCCGAGGCGGTGGCGCGGCTGCTGCTCGCCGGCGTCAACGAGATCGTGATGATGACAGCGATCGCCGGCGTCGACCGGTCGCGCGCGACCGACCGCAAGGAGGCGGCGCGCATCGTACAACATGTGCTCTACGGCGTAGTGCGCGAACGTAACCCGGCCGCGTGATGCCCTGCGCCGCCTGAGGAGGAACGAACACAGTGAACAGCCCAGACTTTGAAACCGCCGACATCGTGATCATCGGCGCAGGTTTCTCCGGCATGTACGCGATCCACCGGCTGCGCGACTACAAGGTGGTCTGCTTCGAGGCGGGCGACGGCGTGGGCGGCACCTGGTACTGGAACCGCTACCCGGGCGCCCGGGTCGATATCGAGAGCGTCGAGTATTCCTACGGCTTCGACGAGGAACTGCAGCAGGAGTGGCAATGGCCCGAGTACTTCTCCGCGCAGCCGGACCTGGAGCGCTACGCCAATCACGTCGCCGACCGCTTCGGCCTGCGCAAGCACATCCGCTTTGCCAATCCCGTGGAGAAACTGCAGTTCGACGAGGGCGAGAACGCGTGGCGCGTCTTCACGGCCAAGGGCGATCGGGTACTGTGCAAGTACGTGATCGCCGCGACGGGCAGCCTCACTATCCCGAACATCCCGCCGTGGCCGGGCCGTGAAACGTTCACGGGCGACATCTACCACACCGCGCGCTGGCCGGAGGAGGGCGTGGACTTCAGCGGCAAGCGCGTCGGTTTCATCGGCACGGGCTCCACCGGCATCCAGGCGATGCCGATCATCGCGGAGCAGGCCGAGCACCTGTACGTCTTCCAGCGCACGCCCGCCTACTGCATGCCGTCCGGCAATCGGCCGCTCGACGCCGAGCACGAGCGCGACTGGAAGGCGCACTATGCGCAGCGCCGCGAGCAGATGCTGGACACCTACGGCGCATCACTCGTTGACTACGGCGTGCGCTCGGCCCACGAGTGTACGCCGCAGGAGCGCGAGGCGATTCTCGAGCAGGCCTGGCATTCGAAAAGCGCGTTCCAGTTGCTGTTCGCGTTCAGCGACGTGATGACGGACGCCGCCGCCAATGAGATCGTGTGCGAATTTGTGCGGTGCAAGATCCGCTCCATCGTAAAGGACCCGGCGACCGCCGAGCTGCTGTGCCCCACGACCTACCCGATCGGCGGCAAGCGCCTGTGTATCGGCAACGGCTACTTCGAGATGTTCAACCGCGACAACGTGACGCTGGTCGACGTGCGCTCGGCGCCGATTACCGAATTCTACGAAGCCGGCCTGCGCACCGCGGCAGGCGAGTACGAACTGGATGCGATCGTTACCGCGACGGGCTTCGACGCCGTGACGGGCGCCATGAGCCGTATGGCCATCGAGGGCGTCGGTGGCAACACGCTGGCGGACAAGTGGGCGGAGGGCCCCACCACCTACCTCGGCGCCATGGTGGCCGGCTTCCCGAACCTGTTCATGATCCACGGCCCCGCGACGCCGGGCGCGCAGGCGCAGATGATCACGACCGGCGAATGGCAGGTCAACTGGACGGCGGACATCATCGACGACATGGAACGCCGCGGATGCGCGCGTATCGATGTGACGGAAGCATCTGAAGCCGTCTGGGCCGAGGAGGTCAGCATGGTGTCGACGCAAACGGTCCACCAGTACGCGGACTCCTGGTACAACGCGAAAAACATTGAGGGCAAGAAGGGCGGCTTCATGATCTACGTCGGCGGCTTTCCGCGCTTCAGGGAGTTGTGCGACGCGGCGGTGCGGGACGGGTACCGGGGCTTTACGTTGGCTTAGTCCCGCTCAATTGCGCGGCACGCTGTCAAAGAACGCCATCCCCGCCTCGGTGGCGAACAGGTACTCCAGGTAGTGACCGAGTTCGGGCACCTCCACGAAGCACACATCGACCAGCGGGTTGCTGCTCTGCGCGGGAATGGTGAAGCCGTGCGCTGCGGCATTGGCCTGCACCGCGTCCCATTGCGACTGGTTGTGTACGAGGTAGCCCAGGTGATGATGGCGCATGGCGAAGTCGTCGGTCCGCGGCAGGGAGTTGGAAAAAATTTCCGAGCCGGGCCCGCGCGGACAGACCAGTTCGTACATGATCGTGCCGACCCACGCGAACTCCGCCTCGATGAAGCCGCCACCCTCGGTTTCGCCCGCCAGTCGCGCGAACTCGCGGATGCCGAGCCGCTGCTGCAGCAACGCCCTTGCCCTGTCCATGTCGTTGGTAACGTAGGCCATCTGGAAGTGTTCCAGCAGGAGCAGGCCCGCGCCTGAGTCGAAATCGGTGGGTGGTCGCTCCAGTTTGTAGGCCAAGGCTTGCCAACTCCTTAGGTAGTGTCTACTATCTAGTGTATTGATAGTAGCCGCTATCTATAGTTCGGGCAAGCACCGGGAATGCCGGAGCCCGGACGATGCGCCGCTGGCTCTACCGGCCCGGCGTGTCGCAGACGAGGGAGGAGCCATGGCTGGGCAGGCCACCACCAAGCCGCAGCGCGACGCGGGCAACAGGCGCACCACCCGACGGCCGCGCCGCACGCCCGGGGAGATCAGGGAACGCCTGCTGGTCGCCGCGCGCGAGGAGTTCAATCGCTGCGGGTTTGCCGGCGCGCGCACGGCCGCCATTGCGCGCCGGGCCGAGGTCACCGAGGCCCAGTTGTTCCGCTATTACGACTCCAAGACCGCGTTGTTCGAGGACGCGGTGTTCGAGCACCTCAACCAGCACTTCTCAGAGTTCAACGCGCGCAACCCTGTGGGCGATGCAGCTACCACGGACCACCGCGAACTCGAGCGCCTGTACATCCGTGAGTTCCAGCAGTTCCTGGGCGAACACGCGGGTTCCCTGTTGTCCCTCGTGGTGGCGGGCACACACACGGACGACGACGTGTCCGGCATTGCCGCAATCGACAGCCTGCGCAGTTATTTCGAGCGCGGCGCCACGATGATGGCGGAACGCGTGGGTGACGACGCCCGGGTCGACCCGGCCCTGATGGTGCGCGTGTCGTTCGCGGCGGTGCTCGGCTGCGTGATCTTCAAAGACTGGCTGTTCCACGAACTGCCTGTCAGCGCCAACGCCGTGGACGACGCCATCATGGAATTCGTGCTGGACGGCATCAACGCCAATCGCGCGGCGGGCGCCGCGACAGAGGCCGGCGCCATACAACGGAGCGACGACGTATGAGACAGGCAGTCGAACAACTGGTGCAGGACTTTCTCGACGCCATCGGGCGCGGCGAACCGCTCGATGCGCTGATTACCGACGACCTGGAAGCCTGGACGGTATCGTCGGGCGAGACCGACAAGGCGCGCTTCCTGGGTGGCTGCGCGCTGCTGTCGGGCATCTTCGGCGGCAGCCTGCGCTACGACGTCAACGCGCTGACGGTGGAAGACGACCGCGCGGTGGCCGAGGTCACCTCCCACGGCACGCTGCCGGACGGTGAAACATTTCGCAACGACCATGTTTTCGTGTTCAGGGTGCGCGACGGTCGCATCGGCCGCGTGGCGGAGTTCATGAACCAGATGGTCGTGAACGAGAAGATCGTGCCGCTGATGCAGGCCGCCATAGACAAGGCCAGGGGCTGAGCGCGATGGCCGCCGACTCGCGCAGCACACAACAAGTCCCCGGCCTCCTCGACTGCCTGGCGGACCTGGAGGGCGCCATCGCGAATCTCGCGAACACCTGGCGCCCCGACGACCCGGCGTATCGCGCCGACGTTTACCGGCAGACGATGACCAGCCTGTCCTACGCCTACTTCGCCTACTTCCACGCCGACGCGGAGCACCCGGACTGGGCGCCGCTGTGGAACCCGGTGTACACGCTGCAGCCAAACCCGGACGACATCTACGTGCAGTCGCCCATCCGCGGCGACCTCACCTACCGCGTGTCGGGCAATCGCGGCACGTGCAGGATCCTGTCCTTCACCACGCAGAAGGCGCTGTCCGGCACCGTGGACGAGATGCCGCAGCCCAGCGGCCACAACGAGGTGGACTGCAGCGATCTCGACCTTGCGCCCGGCGAGGACTTCGAGGTGATCTTCAGCGCCGAGCGGCCCGCGGGGTACTCGGGGCGTTGGGCGCCGATCGATCCCGAAGCCGGTGGCATGATGGTGCGCTTTCGCAGCTACGACTGGCTGCACGAGGTGGATCCCACGCTGTCGATCGAGTGCCTGGATCCCGTGCCGCCCAAACCGCGCCTCTCTCCCGATGATATTTACGCACGCATTCAGGAGATGGCGAAGTTCCCCGCGCGCAAGACCAACCTGTACTACGGCATGCAGAACGGTATCAAGGAGCGCGTCGGCTTTAACGTGTTCGAGCCGGTGCGCTACGCCGGCGCGCTGGTGAAGCAGACCTACTGGCCGGCGTGCTTCCAGTTCGCGCCGGACGAGGCGCTCATCATCGAGACCGCGCTGCCCGAGCGCGCGCCGTACTGGAACGTGCAGCTCAACGACCCGTACTTCAACGCACTGGAATACGTGTACCGACTGTCCAGCACCAACGGCCACTACGCCACCGTGAGTTCGGATGGCAAATTCCGCGCGGTGATCGCGCTGGAAGATCCCGGCGTGCCCAACTGGCTCGACCCCGCGGGTTACACCGAGGGCGGCATCTACGGGCGCTGGTACGACTGCAGCGACGAGCCCGTGCCCACACTCAAGCGGGTCAAACTCGCCAACCTGCGCGACCACCTGCCCGACGACACGCCGGTGGTCACGCCCCAGCAGCGCGCCGAGGAATTGCGCCTGCGCGTGCGCGCCTGCCAGCGGCGCAGGCGTTGGTAAGGAGCCGCGCGTGGACCTCACCTACGACCCGCCCGCCGCTTTCCGGCACGCGCTCGATGAACTGCACGACACCGTGGCGGCAGAGGTCGGCGGCGACGACTTCGGACCGGACGATTACCTGCCCGGGCTGAAGGTGTTGCTGCAGTCGATGGACTACGACCCGCACTTCAGCGAGCGCGGCCGCCGCGCGGCCTGGGGGCAGGTGGTGGGTGCGTTGCGCGGCAGGGCGCAGGCCGTGCGGTCCATGCGCGAGAACCCCGGCTTCGACGCCGCGCCGATCACCGCGCCGGTGGTCATCACCGGCGTGCCGCGCACCGGCACCACCGCACTGCACCGGCTGCTGGCGGTGGATGCGCGCTTCCAGGGCCTGCAGACGTGGCTGCTGGATTCGCCGATGCCGCGCCCGCCGCAGGACACATGGTCGTCGTACCCGCAGTTCCAGAAGAGCGTGGCCGTGGTGGAGGCGCGCTACGCTGCCGCGCCGGGCAAGCGCGCGGCGCACCACGTGGCGGCCGAGGAGGTGCACGAGTGCTGCATGCTGCTGCGCCAGTCCTTCGTCTCCAACCTGTGGAGCTGCGGCTGGACGGCGCCTACGTACGACGCGTGGTGGCAGTGCCAGAGCGAACAACCCGCGTACGCGCATTACTATCGCTGCGTGCAACTCATCGGCAGCACCGAGCCCGAGCGCCGCTGGCTGCTCAAGAACCCGGGGCACCTGCACCATCTCGACCTGCTGTTCGCGATCTTCCCCGACGCGAAAGTGATACAGACGCACCGCGACCCGGCCCGCGCGATTCCCTCGCTTGTCTCGCTGCTCATGCAGTCGCACCCGGTGATGGAAGAGGGGCGCGCGGAGCAGCGCGGTGCCATCATGCTGCGGCGTGAGGTGGCCAAGTGGGCCGACGCGGTGGCCCGTGCCGACAAAGTGCGCGCGGCGCATCCCGGCAAGGTGCTGGACGTTCGGCACAGCGACTTCCATCGCGACCCGATGCGCGTGGTAGAAGAAATCTATGCCTTCATCGGCATGGACATACCGCAGGACACACGCGCGGCGCTCGCGCAGCGCATCGCGGAAAAGCCGGAACTGGCGCGCGGCGAGCACCGCTACGACATCGCCGACTACGGCATGACGCGGGAGGAGGCGCGGGCGCCGTTCGCGGACTACATGCAACGCCACGGCCTCGCGGGCAACTGATATGAAAGCGGCGATCTACCCCGGCAGGGGCCAGCCCATCAGCATCGAGACGCTGCCGGACCCGGAGTCGGGCCCGGGCGACTTGCTCATCCGTGTTGACCGCTGCGGTATCTGCGGCACCGACCTCGCGATGACGCGCGGCGAGGCCTGGGACTACGGCGCCAACGCGCAGTTCGGCCACGAGTACGCGGGCGAGATCATCGAAGTCGGCGCAGGCGTTAACGACTTCCGCGTGGGCGAGCGCATCGCCGTGCTGCCGTCGGTGGCCTGCGGTACCTGCGCGCCCTGCCGCACGCATGGCAACAACGTGCTGTGCCGCGACCGCGCCGGCACGGCGTCGCACGGCTTCGCCGAACTGGCGCTCGTGCCGGCCAGCGTCGCCACGCGCCTGCCCGCCACGCTGTCCATGGCCGACGGCGCGCTCATCGAGCCGCTCGCTATCAGCCTGTACGGCGTGCAACTCGCGCGGCTGCGGCCGGGCGAGCCGGTGCTGGTGCTCGGCGGCGGCACGGTGGCGCTGTACGCCATCTACTGGGCGCGGCGCATGGGGGCGGGTCGCATCGTCGCGATGTCGCGCTCGCCGCGTCGCGCGGCGCTGGTGCTGGAGATGGGCGCCGACGCCTTCATCGCGTACGGCGAGCAGGAGATCGGGGAGGTCGTGGAGGCCCTCGGCGGTGCGCCGCAGGTCGTGCTCGAATGTGTGGGTGCGCCCGATATGTTGTCCAGATCGGTCAATCACGCCGCCCCGTTCGGCCGTATCGTGTCGCTGGGTTTCTGTACCGCGCCGGACACCGTCATCCCGGCCATTGCCGCCTACAAGTGCGCGGCCATCCAGTTCTCCGTGGGGTACTCCATGCGGGAGTTCCTCTACATCGCGGACCAGATGGACAAGGGGCACTGCGACCCCAAGGCCATCATCACCCGGGAGGTGCCGCTGGCGGAGCTGCCGGCCGCGTTTGCGGCGCTGCGCGGGCCGAACGACGAGACGAAGGTCCATGTGCATTGCGCCGGGCTGTAGCGGCGCCACGCACACGGAAGACGTAGAGACGCAGGGCGTGCGGCGAAAAAACATGCACAGATGTTCAGAAAACGTTGAAAGCAATAGTTCAGACCTGGCGGGAAGACCCGTGCGCAGCGTTCCAGGCTGCGCGTTCCGCCCGCCAACCATAACGCTAAAGAGGAAACGACAATGTACCCA
>JAUIEP010000154.1 GCA_030428835.1 Gammaproteobacteria bacterium
GCATCGCCCTGTCCACCTCCATCAGCGTGGCGTTCGCGCGCAACCCGATGACCATGGCGAACCTCGCGTGGGACCTGAACCAGTACTCGAAGGGCCGCTTCAGCATCGGCCTGGGGTCGCAGATCAGGCAGCACATCGAGCGGCGCTTCAGTATGCCCTGGTCGTCGCCCGCCGCGCGCATGCGCGAGTTCGTGCAGGCCATGCGCGCCATCTGGCACACCTGGAGCACCGGCGAGAAGCTGGACTTCGAGGGCGAGTTCTACCGCCACAACCTGATGACGCCCATGTTCGTGCCGTCGAAGACGCAGTACGGCGCGCCGGGCGTGCACGTGGCGGGCGTGGGACCGCTGATGACCGAGGTCGCCACGGCTTCACCACGGTGAAGTACCTGGAGGAGGTGACACTGCCCGCCGTGCAGCGCGGCCTCGCGAAAGCGGGGCGCGAACGCGCGCAACTGGACATCAGTTCGCCCATCATGGTGGTCACGGGCGTGGACGAACAGGCGTTCATGCAGAGTAAGGCCGCGGTGCAGGGCCAGCTCGCCTTCTACGCGTCCACCCCGGCTTATCGCCCGGTGCTGGAGCTGCACGGTTGGGGCGACCTGCAAGGCGCGGCCAATGACCTCACCCGCGCGGGCCGCTGGTCGGAGATGGGTGAGCTCATCACCGACGAAGTTCTGAACACGTTCGCGGTGGTGAGCGAGGATATCGCGGCGGTGCCGGGCCTGTTGCGGGAGCGTTATGGCCACCTGGTCGATACCTGGCAGTGTACGGTGGAGACCGGGGACAGGGAGCGGCAGGCACGGTTGATAGCGGCAGTACAGGAAACGAGTCCCTTGTAGGGTCGAATTCATTCGACCTGCAAGACGCTCTCAATACGAGCGCGAGTGCAATCGAGAACCAACCGGCCAGGTCGAATGAATTCGACCCTACAGAGAACAAAGATCGAGCGATACCGAGGAAAGCAGGATGAACATCGAGTTAACCCCACAGCAGAAAGCGCTGCAGCAGGAAGTCCGGGAGTACATGAAGACGGTCATGACACCCGAGCTGCTGGAGGAGATGCGCAACGACGACCTCAAGGAGGGCGGCGGCCCCGAGTTCCGCAAGCAGTATGCGCGCATGGGCGCGGACGGCTGGATCGGCCTGTCCTGGTCGAAGGAGCTCGGCGGCAAGGAGCTGTCGCACATGGAGCAGTACATCTTCACCGACGAGGTGATCCGCTCCGGCTTCGCCTACCCGTTCCTCACCACGGAGGCCGTCACGCCGGTGATCGCCGCCAACGCGAACGACGAGGTGCGCGAGGAAGTCGTGGGCGGCGTGAAGCAGGGCAAGGTGGTGATCGCCATCGGCTACTCCGAGCCGAGCGCGGGTACCGACCTCGCCGCGCTCAAGACCCGCGCGGTCAAGGACGGCGACGACTGGATCATCAACGGCCAGAAGATGTGGACGTCGCTCGCCAACTACGCCGACTACGTGTGGCTCGCGGCGCGCACCGACCCGGACGCCTCGAAGAAGCACAAGGGCCTGACGATGTTCCTGGTGCCGACTCACTACGAGGGCTTCTCGGTGACGCCCGTACACACGCTGGGCGTGCGCACCAACGCCACCTACTACAACGACATCCGCCTGCCGGACAAGTATCGCGTGGGCGATGTCAACGGCGGCTGGAAACTCATCACGGGGCAGCTCAACATCGAGCGCCTGTCGCTGTTCACCCACGGCCAGGTGGACTCGCTGTACCAGGAGACCTGCGAGTGGGCGGCGGCGACCGACGCGCCGGGCGGCGGCAAGGTCATCGAGCAGGCCTGGGTGCAGCACAACCTGGCGAAGGTGAAGAGCGGCCTGGAGATCGTGCGGCTGATCTGCTGGAAGCAGGCCTGGGCGATGGACCAGGGTCCGCTCGACATGGCGGACGCCTCCATGGCCAAGGTCTACTCGAGCGAATTCTTCGTGGAGCTGTACCGCATGCTGCTGGAGGTGCTGGGCACCGCCGGCACCATCGGCGCCGACTCACCCGGCGCGGTGCTGCGGGGCCGCATCGAGTTCCGCTGGCGCGTGGGGTCCATCCTCACCTTCGGCGGCGGCACCAACGAAATCCAGCGCGACATCATCGCCATGGCGGGGCTGTGGATGCCCCGCACACGCTAGGAGACTACCGACATGGACTTCAACATTTCAGACGAACTCAAGAGCGTGCAGCAACTGGCGCAGCAGATCATCGGCGACTTCACCGAGGTGGAGAAGCTCAAGGCGATCGAGGAGACGCAGGAGCGCTTCGACCGCGAGCTGTGGGCGGCGCTGGCCGAGGCCGGCCTGCTTGGCCTCGATATCGAGGAAAGCCACGGCGGCATGGATCTGGGCTTTTTCAGCCTGGCCACCCTGTGCGAGGAGGTGGGCCGCTGCGTTGCGCCCGTGCCGGTCATCCCGGTGCTGGTCAGTGCCGCCGCCACGTTGCGCCGCTTCGGCACCGACTCGCAGAAAGACCGCTACCTGCCGGGCATCGCGAACGGCAGCGCGCTCGTCGGCGCGGCGCTGGAGGAGTACGGCAACGACGACCCGGCCGCACCCGCGGCCACGGCGCGCGCGATCGAGGGCGGCTACGCCGTGAGCGGCACGAAGTTCGCCGTGACCAATGCCGCTGCGGCAAGCCGCATCCTGCTCACCGCCCGCGCGGACGACGACCTCGTCATGCTGCTCGTAGACCCGAAAGCCGCCGGCGTCACCCTCAACCCGCAGGTGGTGACCTCCGGCGAGACGCGCAGCGAACTCGTCATGGACAAGGTGCAGGTACCGGTGGAAGACGTGGTCGCCACCGGCAAGAAAGCCGCGAACGCGGCAATCTGGGCGCTGGCCGCCACGCGCACCGCGCTCGCGGCCTACGCCCTGGGCCTGTGCGACAAGATGATGCGCATGACCGGGCAGTACACCTCCGAGCGCGAACAGTTCGACCGCGCCATCGCCACCTTCCAGGCAGTAAGCCACCGGGTGGCGGACTGCTACATCGACGTCGAGTGCCTGCGCCTGGTCACGCAACAGGCGGCGTCACTTATCGACCAGGGCCGCGACGCGAGCGACGCCGTGCTCATGGCGAAGATCTGGTGCGGCGATGTCACCCATCGCGTCAGCCAGGCGTCGCAGCACTGCCACGGCGGCACCGGCGTCGACCGCGACTACCCGCTGTTCCGCTATTGCCTGGCCGCGCGCCAGGTGGAACTGTCCGCGGGCAGCAGCGCGAGCCTGACCGGCGAACTGGGCGCGAGGATCGCCGCGCAATACCTCGCCGCCGATGCCTGAGGGAGTTCTCCGGGGCCGCGCCGGGCCCCGGCAACTGCCCCATTTGCCCGCGGGGGCGCGCTTTGTCAGGCTACTGTCCTGCGCTATAGTTGGCCCCTGACCCATCACGGGGGATCCATCGTGAGAAATCTACCAGGGATTGTTGTTCTCACCGCCCTGCTACTGCAGGCCTGTGTGCCCACCGCACCCGCACCTGCCGAACCCGCAGCGCCCACAGCGCCTGCCTACGTGCCGCTGGCCAACGCCACCGCCAAGCAGCGCTTCAGCGAGGCCCTGACGCTGCTGGCCAGGGGTGAGCCGCAGGCCGCCCGCGCGGAACTCGTGCTGTACCTCGACCAGCAGCCGGGCAGCCGTGTGGCCAGGGATCTCCTGCAGCAGATCGACACGCCCGCCTCGCAGTACTTCCCGCCTGATTACGAGGAGGTCACGCTGGGTTCCGGCGACTCGCTGTCCAGCCTGTCCAAGCAGTACCTGGGCAGCGTCTACAAGTTTCACGCCCTGGCCAAATACAACGGCATCGCCGAACCGCAACGCATCCGCCGCGGCCAGACGATCCGCATTCCGTTGACAGACGCCGCGAAAGACGCCTTCGCCGGCGGCGACGCCACACCGCCACCCGAGTCGGCGCCGGCACCGGACGAGGAGATGCCGGAGCCCGAGGACATGCCCGACGCAATGCCGCCCATGGTGGCGGAGGAACCCGAGCCGGAGCCCGACCCCGAACCCGCCGTCGCGGAGGAACCGGAGCCGGTTGCGCCGGAGCCCGAGGAACCGCAATTCACGGCCGAGGAACTGGCGCAGATCGAGGCACTGCACAAGGAGGCACTCAACGCCTACCGGCGGCAGAACCTCGACAAGGCCATCGAGCTGTGGGACGAGGTGCTGACCCTCGACCCGGAGTACGAGCAGGCGCGGCTGTACCGCTCACAGGCGACAAGCCTCAAGAAGAAGTTGAGTAACCTGAACTGATGGCGGGTGCTCCGCGAACCCCGGGTTCATTCTTTCGCGAACTAAAACGCCGGCGGGTAATGCGCACCTGCCTGTACTACGTCATCGCGTGCTGGTTCATCCTGCAGGTAGGCGACATCGTCTACCCCGCCGTGGGCCTGGACGACGACAAGGCATCCCGCCTCTTTCTGTACATCGCGATTCTCGGCTTCCCGGTGAACTTCGCGATCGCCTGGTATTTCCAGATCACGCCGCGCGGGATCGTGCGCACCACGTCGTTCGTGGAACGGCGCGTGCTGAAGAACATACCGCCCATCAACGATCGCCGGCACGGCAAGGTTTCAACCTACTTCCAGAAGGACGGGTCGCAGGACTCGAGCTGGATCATCTCGGCGGAGACCGGGCCGCTGTCGGGGCTGAGTTTCGCGATTACCGAGCCGATCGTGATCGGCCGCTCGCTCGACTGCGACCTGGCGGTGGTCACTCCCCACGTGTCGCGGCGTCACGCGCAGCTCGAGGTCGAGGACTTCCAGTTGTACGTGCGCGACCTCGGCTCGGCCAACGGCACCGTGGTGAACGGCCGGCCGATCGAGGGGCGCCACGCTCTGCACCACGAGGACGAGTTGCGCCTGCACGACATCATCTTCCGCGTCACGGAAAGTTTTTCCGGCCCGCGGCAGGAGCGCGACTCGATGAACCAGACCACGTTCATCGACAACACCCTGTCCGGCGGCAAGTCGCCGGAGAAAACCGAAGACTAAACAGCTCGCCCTGCACTGACCCGCCCTGCCCGGCCCGGCCCTGTGGGGTCGAATTCATTCCCTCGGGAAACGCCGACAATTAGCCTGAACCCTGTAGGGTCGAATTCATTCGACGCGGAAAGACGCCATCAATAGGAACATCTGCTGTGATTGAGAACCGGGTTACGCGTCGAATAAATTCGACCCTACAGGGTGTCGCAATCCACCTGTGTAAAATACCCTGCCGCTCGTGCCGCCGGCGGGCCAATAAATTGTGGGGTCGAATTTATTCGACCACCATGGGCGGCGCCGTGGACTGAAGGTCGAATGAATTCCACCCCACAGGAGCCGGGCGGGTGGAGGCCTGGTCAGTCTGGGGGAAATCCCGGCGGCCCGGGCATCAGTCCCTGCCTTCTATACGCTCGAGATTGCGCTGCAGCGTGTGTGCCTGGTCCAGTTTGCGTCGGGCATTGTTATTGTAGGGGTTGTACGACACCGCTTTCTCCAACGCCGCGATCGCACCCGGCAGGTCGGAGTTGATCAGCTGCGCGCCCTTGCGGTACCAGTCCGTGCTGAGCCGGCCGCGCAACTCGGCGCAGCGCGTTACCAGCGGATCATCGGACAGGGGCCGCAACAACATCGCGGCTTCCAGGTGTTCCAGCGCGCCCACGAGATCCCCGCGGCGCTCGGCGTCCTGCGCCAGGGCCGTGTGCGCGCCGCGCAACAGGTGCGCGCTGTCGGCATCCGAGGTGTCTACCTGGTCCGCCATTGTCAGCATCGCGGCGTAATCGCCGCGCTCTTCCAGCGCGAGCAACTGCACGTAGGGCGAGTCCTCTCCGGGCGGGTCCGCGAGTGGCGCCGAGTGTGAGCCGGTGCTCGGCGCGGCGCGCAAGGCGGTGCGGTACTCGTTGTCGCTCTTTTCCTGCTGCTGGCGCCGCGCGACCACCGACTGGCTGCGGCGCAGGCGCTTGAGCGCGTCCGCGTGTCCCGGCTGCAGCGCCAGGATCTTCAACATGTAGGTGTCGCCGTCGCCGGAGCGACCGGAGCTGTATGCCTGCCGCGCACGGCTCTCCAGGCTCTTCACGCGGGCGGCAATCGTGCGCTCGAGTTCGGCGATGGCGGCGCTGGTCTCGCCGTCCGGCCGGCCCAGCGGCAACAGCGTGCGCCAGACCGCCAGCGCGTCGGCCAGGCGGTCCTGCCCGGCCAGCTCGCGCGCGTGCGCCTTCTGCGCCGCCACGAAATCATCCATGGCGGCGGCTGACACCGGCACGGGCGCGACCGCCAGCAGGGCGAGGCATACAGCCAGCAGCGGCGCGCGCACGTTCACTTCAGGCGCCTCGGCTTGAAGGTCTGCAGCATCTTCTCGAAGTCGGCGAGGTCGTGGTCGTCGTAGATCATGGTGCGGTGCAGCAGGTAGGGATCGGCGAACGACGGGTTGCGGCCGCGCGTCACGGTGGCCGCCAGTGCCATGCCCTCCTTGCGCGCCATCTCCGAGGCCTCGGTACTGGAGTTGCCGTAGGGGTAGGAAAGGAAGCGCGGCGCGCTGCCCAGGTGGCGTTCGAACGCGCGGTTGGCGCCGCGAATCTCCTCGCGCAGGCGCGCGAGGTAGACGGACTCGCTGGCGTCCGATGGCTGGCGTGACAGCGACGTATGGCTCTTGGCGTGGGACTCGATCTCCACCAGCCCGGAGTCCGCCATCTCGCGCATCTGGTCCCAGGTCATCGCGGCCGGCGCGCCGATAAAATCGGTGTAGTTGAACAGCGTCGCCTTCACGCCGTGCTTCTTCAGCAGCGGCCAGGCCACGTCGTAGACCGAGCGATAGCCGTCGTCGATGGTGACGACCACGGCGCGTTCCGGTATCGGCCGGCCGTGCAGCATGATCTGCTCCACCTCGGCGAAAGACAGGAAGCGGTAGCGGTTCCGCTTGAGGTACAGAAGCTGCGCCTCGAAATCCGCCGCGCTGAGCTCCAGTTGGTGGGTGGCCTCGCCGGCGCTGAACTGGTGGTAGCAGAGAATGGGCAGGGTGCGGTAACCGTCCGTATACACCGAGCTGGAGTTTACCGGCTGCAGCGGCACCGCCACGATCTGCCCGGACCGCGCGGACTGGTCGGCGTTCACCTCGCGGATCTGCCAATCCTCGTTGCGATGCCCGAGGAAGACGTGGGCGAGGTCGGTGAAGTCCTGATTGCGCTGCAGGCGCACCAGCGCGTAGCGCTCATCCTTTGCCACCACGTCCATGTCGGCCATGGTGGGATCGCGCGTCGGCGAGGGAGCGCAGGCGGCGACCGCCAGCAGCGACAGCGCGAGCAGGTAGCGGACCACGCTAGGCATTCCCGGGTTTGTCCTGCTCGACAATCGTCTGTTCATCGACGGCGGCGCGGGTGATGCCGCTCACGTCGATCTCGCGCAGCTGCGTTTCGGTCAGCGGGTCCGGCTCGGCATCATCGCCGCCGCCCGGGTGTTCCACTTTCTCCTCCAGCGCATCGGCCATCGTGTTGAACGTGTGGAAGAGATCCCCGAACTCATCGCTGCGCTGCTTGGAGATGCGCGTTTCGAGCTGGCCCCGGCCGAAGAGCTGCAGCGCGCTCTTGATGAGCTTCAGGTTCTTCGCGATGATCTGGTTGAAGACGTACAACGCGCCGGCAACGGCGATAACCACCACGAGCACCAGTACCGCGAGTGCACGCTGGGTGGTGCGCAACGCGGCCTCGAGTCGCGAGGTATCGAGGCCGACATTGACCCCGCCCACCACCGTTTCGTTGAACAGGATGGGCAGGCTGAAGTCGAACACGCCGCCGGTGTCGGTTACCACGACATCGCCCTGGGTGTCGATGGGCTCGATGTCATCGTAGCGCGGCCGCGGCTGGTCGACGAGGGACGCGTCACTGGCCACGCGCACCACGCCCGCGTGATCCGATACCACGAGATACTGGAAGCTTTCCCGCGCCACCGCGTCCTGCACGAAGGAGTCCAGCGTTACCCAGTCCTCGCTGAGCACGGGGATCGCTGCCTGCACAGCGACGAACTTGCTGAGGGAAACGCCGCCGTCGATCGCCTGTTGCTTGAGCGCCTCACTCTGCACGATAAACACGAGCGGCGCGCTGATCGCCAGCGCCACGAGCACGATGGACGACATGATCGCCGTCCACTTCACCTGCAGCGGCAGGTAGGCGGCCTTCTCCTCGTCGGCCTCGCGCAGCGACTCCAGCTCGCGGCGCAGCGCATCGGCGAGTTCCCTGCCGGTCTGGAAGCGCCGCGAGGGGCGCTTCTGCATGAGCTTGTTGACGATCTTCTGCAGGCCCACCGGCGCATCCGCGTTGATCTGCCGAATGGGGAGCGGGTCCTTCTTCACGATCTGCATGATCAGCGTCGGCATGGTCTCGGCGTCGAAGGCCTTCTTGCCCGTGATCATTTCGTACAGGATGACGCCCACCGCGAACAGGTCCGAGCGCCCGTCCACGCGCTCCCCCGAGGCCTGCTCCGGCGACATGTAGCGCGGCGTGCCGAGCATGATCCCGACCTGGGTGGTCTCCTTGTCGGTCTGCGTGTTGAAGCGCGCAATGCCGAAGTCCGCCACCTTCGCGGACTTGCCATCCGGCGACAACACGACGTTGTCGGGTTTCATGTCGCGATGCACGATGCCGCGCCCGTGCGCGTAGTCGAGCGCCTCCCCGAGCTGGATGCCCACCTGCATGATTGATTCGAGGGAGAACTTCTTCTTCTGCTGCAGCAACTCGCCGAGGGTCTGGCCCTCCAGCAGCTCCATCATCATGTAGGGCGCGTCATCGACCTGGCCTACATCGTAGACCGTCACGATATTGGGGTGGGTGAGCCCACCCGCGGCCTTGCCCTCCTTGATGAAGCGGCCCTTGCGCTCGGCGTCCTCGCAGTGCTCCTGCTTGAGCAGCTTCATGGCGACCGAGCGGTTGATCTGGGGGTCAAAGGCACGGTACACGAGGGCCATGCCGCCCTCGCCGATCAGCTCCTGAACCTCGTAGCGACCGATTGTCCTGCCGACTATGTCCACCCGTTGTTCCTCCATGAATTACTGCAACAGCCACAACACGGCGAGGCACAGCACCGTGAGCAACGCGAGTACCTTAAAGGGAAATTTCTCCCTGCGCGAGCGGCTGGCGTCCGAGCTGCGCCGCCTGTTGTGCGTGGTTTCGAGGTCTTTCGCGCTGAGCTCGAAGTCGCCGACGACCACGACACTCAGGTTGTCGCTGCCGCCCATGTCCAGGGCGGAGCGAACCAGGGCGTCCACCTGCGCCTTCGGCGTGCTGTTGGTGGCGAGCAGGCCGGCGATGACGCTGTCCGACAACTCGTCGGTCAGCCCGTCGGAGCAAAGCAGCAACAGCTCCCCGCGCTGTAGCGTACCGGACACCGTGCCCGGGGAGACTTCCACTTCCTTGCCGACGCCGAGGCACTGCGTGAGTACGTGGCGGTCGCGATGGTTGTGCGCCTGCTCCGCACTGATGGCGCCGTGGGCGAGCAGTTCGTTGACCCGCGTGTGGTCGGTAGTCAGCTGCTGCAGCTGGCTGCCGTAGAGGTAGGCGCGGCTGTCGCCCACCCACGCCACCTCGTACTCGCTGCCCGTGATCCGTGCGACAACCACGGTGGACCCCATACCCAGCGCTGACGGCACCTCGCGCCGCTCGATCTCCGCAAGGAGCACGTCGTGGCTGCGCGTTATCGCCTCGACCAGGGAATCGCCCGCGCCCACGCGCTCGATGATCGTGCTGCGCACGAGGTCGCTCGCCACTTCGCCCGCGGCGTGCCCACCGACACCGTCCGCGACCAGCCACAGGCCGAGTCGCGGTTCCATCGCGAAGCAGTCCTCGTTGTGATCGCGCTTGGCCCCGGCGTTGGTGTCGCCGGCGTACTGTAGGAAAATCTCCGCCACCTGCGCAGCAGCTCCGGTTGGCATTCGCCTCCAGTTTAGCCCAGAACCGTCGCTGGCTGTGTAACCGGGCACGGCATAATTTACGCGTAGCCGTTGGCCCGGAACCACTCCACCGAGTCGCGTATGGCGGTTTCGATCGGCGTCTGTGGCAGGCCCAGCTCCTCGATAGCCTTGGTGGGATCGACATAGCCGTGCTGCAGGATGTACATCGTGTTCTTGTAGGTGGTCATCGGCGGCCGCCCCGTGATCTTCGACAGGAACTCCGCGATGCGCGCTACCCGCAGCATAGTCGTCCCCGCCACCTCGTTCTTCGCGACGTTGTCGACGCCGGCGATCCCGCCGACGAGGGTCAGGAATTCCTTGTTGGTCATGTTGCCGTCGTGGTTGGCGAGGATATAGGACTCGCCGAGGCGGCCCTTCTCCATGGCGAGCACATGGCCCGCCGCGACATCGCGCACATCCACGGCGCACACGCCGCCGTCCCAGTAGTTCTTCATGCCGCCCTTGATGGTGCGCAGGATCATCGTGCCGGTGGGCGTCGGTGCACGGTCACCCGGGCCGAACGGCAGGCCCGGCATGACCATGGTCACGGGCAGGCCGTCCTGCACCATGGCCTTGACCTGCAGGTGGCTGATGAACTTGGAAAGGATGTAGGGACTCGCCCAGGGCCAGGAATTGAATGCCGTCTTCTCCGTGGCGCGGCC
>JAUIEP010000008.1 GCA_030428835.1 Gammaproteobacteria bacterium
GGCCCCATGATGCCCTCGGAGACCTGTCTCCTGTGGAGTACCTGGTGGCCCAAAAAGAGGCCGAAATCTCTAGTAATGCGTGGAGCTAATCAGGGGGTACTTACACATGGCCGCCTTGATGTTGCGCCGCTTGCGCTCGGGAAAGTCGGGCTCTTCCGCCGCCTTCACCGCGTGGGCGATGTAGGGGTCGAAGATGCTGCGGTACTGCTCGGCAATAAAAGTTTTACGCTCCGGTTCGGTGACCGCCACGAAGACCCACGGTTGCCGGTTGCCGCCGGACGGCGCGTAGGTGCCGGCCTCGCAGACCTTCCGAATCAGCGCTTCGGGTACCGGGTCGGGCTTGAGGCGGCGGATGGCGCGGGTGGTGCGCAGTGCTTCGAACAGCGGCATGTCTTCGCCAAGGGTGGCAATGTTCATCGTCGTGTCTCCATCGCATGAGAGCCTGCATTGTGGATTGCCTGTAGCGCCCCGGCAACGCCGGTGCACGCGCGGCTGCCAATCTGAACTGGAGGGGAGGAAACGCGGGCTGCGCGTTTGCGCCGGTTCCCGGGTGGTATCATGTCTCCATGTCCGAGGACGTTCCCACGACCACCGATGGCCGCAGGCTGCGCAGCGAGCGCAGTCGCCAGTCGATTATCCGCGCCGCGCTGGGCCTGATCGAGGAGGGGCACCTGGTACCTACCGCGCAACTCATCGCGGAGCGCGCGGACGTCGGCATCCGCTCTTTTTTCCGCCATTTTCCCGACATGGAGTCACTGTTCGCCGCGGTGGACGCCGAAATCCGGCAGTCCTACGAGGCGCTGTTCATCGGCGGCGATCGCGGCGGCTCACTGCAGGAGCGCATCCTGCACGCGGTGGAGCGGCGTTCGGCCGGTTACGAGGTGGAGAAGAATGTCATTCTCTCCGCACACGCCCAGTCCTGGCGCTACGAGATTCTGCGCAGGAACTATGCGCGCTCGCAGCGCGGCCTGCGCAAGGACCTGGACGACTGGTTGCCCGAACTCGCCGGCCTCGATGCAGTCACCCGCGAGGCGGTGGATGCGATAGCCTCGTTCGAGATGTGGCACCGGCTGCGCGTGCACCAGGGGCTCGGCCAGAAGGCCGCGACGGAGCTGATCGTCTCCCTGCTGCAGAAACTTGTCCTACCGCGTTAGCCTCGAGTCAGCCGCGCGTCAGTGGCAGGCTAACCGGCGCGGTTCTTCGGCTTTGCCGCGGGCCGCTTCGTCGTGCCCGCCTTGCGTTTGAGTCGCGGCTTGCCGGCACGGGCCGCCTTTGCCTCTACCTTCTCTTTTGCTTTCGCGGCGGGCTTGCGCTTTTTGGTGCTTTTTTTCGAATGCCTCTTCGCGCCTTTCTTTGCGGCGGACGCGCCGGAAATGCCCGCCGCCTGCTCCAGTTCGACCAGTGAGTCTTCCATGTAGTCGATGAGCCGTTGCACCTGCGGCACGGAACGCCGGCAGGCGATGATGCCGAAGTCGACATTCTTGTCGTAGGTGAGCAGGGTGATGTTGACCGCGATGCCGTCGGTCACGATCGACACGGGGTAGTTGCCGTCGAGCCGCGCGCCGTTCCAGTACATGGTCTCCTGCATGCCCGGCACGTTGGAGATCACCGTGTTGTAGGGCGGCAGGCGGTTGGCGAGGCCGAGCGGCATCAGCAGCATCGACGGGAACTGCATCGCGAGCGCGAAGAGCTGGATCTCACCGGGCGACATGCCGCGGTAGAACTCCTTGCCCGCCCTGACCGAGGCCTGGATGGCGCGCATGCGTGCGACCGGGTCGGCGACATTGGTGGCGAGGTCGGCGCTGATGGCGGCGACCGCATTGCCGGAGTCGATGTCGCCCGCCTGGCGTATCGACACCGGCACCATGGCCTTCAGCGACTGTTCCGGCAGCTCCGCGTGCGTCTGCAGGTAGGTGCGCAGTGCGCCGGCGCTCATCCCCAGTACGGCGTCGTTGAATGTGCCGTCGAAGGCCTTGGCCACCGCGCGCAGGCGCGCGAACGGCCAGGACTGGGCGACGAAGCGGCGCGCGCTGTCGATGGATGTATTGATCGGGCTGCGCGGCACCTGCAGGTGCGGCAGTTTCAGTTCGCCGTCGCGACCGGTCCACGCGCGGGTAAAGCTGCGCAGCGCCTGCATCATGTTCAGCCGGGAGTCGAACGTCGCCTTCAGGCGGTCGGCGAGGTTGCGCATCTGTTCTTCGCTGAGCTCAGGCTGCTTGCCGAGTTTGAGGCTGTCGCGGTAGCGGTTCCAGGACTCGAGCGACAGGGGCGACTCGTCGAGGTAGTGGTTGGGATCGTTGGACAGCATGCTGCGCGACACATGGGTCGCGCGGGCGCCGTCCACCGCGGCGTGGTGCATCTTGGTGTAGACGGCGAACTGGCGCTTCTGCAGGCCCTCGATCAGGTGCATTTCCCACAGGGGGCGGTGGCGGTCGAGCAGGGTGCCGTGCAGGCGCGAGACCAGCGTGAACAGTTCCCTGTAGCGCCCCGGCTTCGGCAGGGCCGAGTGGCGGATGTGGTAGTCCATGTCCAGCGCCGGGTCCGGCTCCCAGTAGGCCGGGCCCGCCACGCCGAGGGGCCCCAGCTTCAGGCGGTCGCCGAAGGGCGGCAGCATCTTGTCGACATGGCGCAGGTTGGCGGCCAGTTCGTGCAGGAACTCGTGTTCATGGGCGCCGTCGGGCAGCGTGTACAACTGCACACCGCCCACGTGCATGGGCATTTCCCGCGCCTCGGCGAGCAGGAAGCCGGCGTCCACCAGGCTGAGCTTCTTCATGGGGTGTCTCCTGTAGAGATACTCCTAGTGTAACCGAGGATGCCTGTGGGGTCGTTGGTCGAATGAATTCGACCTCGGGACGCCCGCTAGAGCAGCGCGTCCTCCTCGATGACGTCCGAATTCGCCGGCAGGCTGAAGTGGGTGCCGTCCACACCCACCGTGTAGTCGGGGAAGATATCGTCGGCGCCGTCTAGCCACAGGGCTTCCTGCCCCGGGAACAGCAGCGGCGGGACGATGTGGTAGTACAGCAGGTGGCCCACCCCCGCGTCGCGCGCGGTTTCCGCCGCCTGGACCGGACTCGCGTGGTAGTCGAGGATATCGAGCGTGATCTTCGCCATGATCTCGTTGCCGTTCTTCTTGGCGGCCTCGTGCATCATCATGACGATGTTGGGTGCCAGTGCCTCGTGCACCAGCAGGTCCACGCCCTTGGCGAAGCGCGTGATGTTGTCGTAACGCGCCGTGTCGCCGCTGATCAGCGCCGTGCGACCCTTGTAAGTGAACAGGTAACCCACCGCGGGACTCACCGGCGCGTGCTGGACGCGCAGCGCCTCGACCTTCAGGCCCCCCTCGTCGTACACGGTGGCCAGCGCGCCGTCGTCGGGCAGCTCGAACGGTTGCGCCTCCAGTCCCGCGCCGGAGAGCGGCGCCACCCTGTCGCCGTGATGCGCATTGCGGTAGCCGAAGTCGAGGCTGTAGGCGATGTTGAACCCGTCGACGACCTGTTGCACACCCTCCGGTCCGTACACGGGCAGTGGCGCCGCGTTGTCGCCGCCCGCCCAGCGCAGGGTGGCGGTCTCGCCGAGGCCGTCGATGTGGTCGGAGTGGAAGTGGGTCAGGAACACGCCCTTGAGGTTGCCGCCCTGGAAGCCCATGCGGCCCATGTTGCGCACGCCGTTCGTACCGGCGTCCACCATGAACAACTGGTCGCCCGCCACCACGACCACACAGGGTCCGGAGGCGTCGGGCGAGGGCAGGGGGCCGCCCGCGCCGCACAGGGTGACGTGCAGGCCGTCGTCGAACGTGTCGATGATGTCCGCGCCGAGGCGTGCCTCCAGGCCGCGCTCCATCACGGTCATCGTGGCGCGCTGGCAGGCGCCGAGTGCGGCGCCGATACAGATCAGTGAACAAACAAGCAGGACTCTCTTCACGGCGAAGCCTCCTCCACGGAAAAGTGGCATAAGATGTGCCAGTATAGGGGGCGCGGCGGCCCGCGCAAGCGCCTGGCGGTGAAATATACCGGGCGGCGGGTCGCTGGCGCGGGCATCGCCACAGTGGGTATATTGCACAGCCCTTCTTTTGTTTTTCACAGGAATCCCAGCCATGCGCAGCGACCTTTCCCAGGATCTTTTCAACCTCGGTATGTCGGAAGAGGCCAAACCCCTGTTCTTCCGGGTCAAGGAGCATATCGAGAAGAACGTCGATCCCCTGACCGAGGAGTACTTCGCCCTCGACAAGGGCAAGGCCGACCGCTGGACCTTCCACCCGCGCCAGCTCGAGATCATCGAGCAGACCAAGCAGAAGGCGCGCGAGGCGGGCCTGTGGAATTTCTTCCTGCCCGACGACGAGTCGGGGCAGGGCCTGTCCAACCTCGACTACGCGTACATCGCGGCGGAGCTCGGCAAGAGCCCGCTGGCGTCGCAGTCCATGAACTGCTCCGCACCGGACACCGGCAACATGGAGGTGCTGGAGCGGGTGGGTACGCAGGCACAGAAGAAGCAGTGGCTGGAACCGCTGCTCAACGGCGAGATCCGCTCGGCCTACGCCATGACCGAGCCGAACGTGGCCTCATCCGACGCCAAGAACATCAGCACCACCGCGGTGCTGGACGGCGACGAGTGGGTGATCAACGGCGAGAAGTACTACATCTCCGGCGCGGGCGACCCGCGCTGCAAGGTGCTCATCACGATGGTGAAGACGAGCCCCAACGCCGAGCCGTTCCGCCAGCAGTCGCAGATTCTCGTGCCCATGGACTCGCCCGGCCTCACGATACTCGGCGCGATGGAGGTCTTCGGCGAGGACCACGCGCCGCACGGCCACATGCATCTCAAGTTCGACAACGTGCGCGTGCCGAAAGACAACGTGTTGTGGGGCGAGGGCCGCGGGTTCGAGATCTCCCAGGTGCGCCTGGGCCCCGGCCGCATCCATCACTGCATGCGCTCGATCGGCAAGGCCGAGAAGGCGCTGGAACTCATGGTGAAGCGCGCGAGCACGCGCGAGGCCTTCGGCAAGCCGATCATCAAACTGGGCAAGAACCTCGAGCTGGTGTCACGTGCGCGCATCGAGATCGATGCCTGCCGGCTGATGGTGCTGCAGGCCGCGAAGGCGATGGACGTGCTGGGCAACAAGGAGGCGCGGGTCTACGTGTCGGCCGTTAAGGCGATGGTGCCGGAGAAGGTGTGCCAGATCATCGACTGGGCGATACAGATGCACGGCGCCACCGGCATGTCACAGTGGACGCCGCTGGCGTCCATGTACGCCGACCAGCGCCACCTGCGCTTCGCCGACGGGCCCGACGAGGTACATCACATGGTGGTGGGTCGCGCGGAGGTACAGAAGTACGATCTCTGGTAGCCTGTAGCGCAGCCGCCGGATTGCGCGCCAGCCCGGCACGACAAGAACAATAAACGCGAGCGCCGCCCATGCCTGCACCCGAACCCGCTGCCGCCGAACCATCGGCTACGCTGTCACGGCGCGCGCCCGCCATCGCGCTCGCGATGCTCACGGTCGTCTACGCCTTCAATTTCATCGACCGGCAGATCCTCGTCATCCTGCAGGAGATGATCAAGGAGGATATGGGCCTGTCCGATGCGCAGCTCGGCCTGCTCAGCGGCTTCTCTTTCGCGCTTATTTACGTGACCGCCGGCATCCCGATCGCCTACTGGGCCGACCGGGGCAATCGCAAGAACATCATCGCGCTGGCGCTCGCGGTCTGGAGCGCGATGACCGCGCTGTCGGGCCTCGCGCAGAACTACCTGCAGCTGTTACTTGCCCGGGTGGGCGTCGGGCTGGGCGAGGCCGGCGGCAGCCCGCCGGCGCACTCGCTGATCAGCGACTACTTCCCGCCCGAGCGGCGCGGCACGGCGATGTCGATCTATTCCAGCGGGCTGTACTTCGGCATCCTGGTGGGCTATGTCGTGGGCGGCGTGGTGGCCGATGCCCTCGGCTGGCGCTACACCTTCATGCTGCTCGGCATCCCGGGCGTGCTCTTCGCGCTGTTGCTGGCCGCGGTGGTGCGCGAGCCACTGCGCGGACGCTGGGAGCACGCGAGCGTCAACGCCCACAAGCCGACCCTGGGCGAGACGCTCAGGGTACTGGCGTCCTACCGCGCCTTCATGCTGGTGTGCATAGCCAGCGCCATCGCCAACTTCGGCGGTTACGGAACGGGCAACTTCTCCGCCTCGCTGTACCTGCGCATCCACGGGCTCAGCCTGACCGAGGTCGGGTTGCTGCTCGCCGTGGCGGGCGGCCTGTCGGGGATGATCGGCACCTTCCTGGGCGGCTACCTCGCCGACCGGCTGGTCGTACGCGACCGGCGCTGGTACGTGTGGGTGCCGATGTGGGGCATGATCCTGAGCACGCCCTTCAGCATGGTGTACTACCTGTCGGACAACGTGACCCTGGTGATCGCGGCGCAGTTCCTGACGACGATGGCGTTCTCCACCTTCCTCGGGCCCTGCCTCGCGGTCTCGCACACGCTGGTGCACCCCGCGATGCGCGCGTTCACCTCCGCGGTGCTGTTTTTCGTGATCAACCTGATCGGCCTGGGACTCGGTCCGCTCACGACGGGCCTGGTCAGCGACTGGCTCGCGGCGGACTACGGCGTGAACAGCCTGCGTTACGCGATGGTGATCGTGAGCCTGATCGGTTCGACCTCCGCCCTCGTGTATTACTTCGCCGGCCGCTACGTGATCGAGGAACTCGACCGCAACGCGGTGGCCCCGGCGACGGCCGGCTGAGTCTTAACGACTCGCCCCTTCGACACAGGTCGCCGGGGCGGCCAACGGCTTAACCCTTGCCGTCGAAGTCGCTGGCGTCGTGGCGCTCGATGACCTGCTTGTTTTCGTCGCCCCAGGCCTTGTTCACCATCTGGCCGCGCTTCACGGCGGGGCGCTGCATGATCTCGCCCGCCCAGCGGCGCACGTTCTTGTAGGACTCCACGTCGAGGAACTCGCCGGCCTCGTAGAGCTTGCCGTAGGCGAGCGCGCCGTACCACGCCACGTTGGCGATGTCGGAGATGTTGTAGACGTCGCCGCACAGGTACTGCCGGTCCGCGAGGTTGCGATCCAGCACGTCGAGCAGGCGTTTCACTTCCATCGCGTAGCGGTTGATCGGGTACTCCCACTTCTCCGGCGCGTAGGCGTAGAAGTGGCCGAAGCCGCCGCCCAGGTAGGGCACGCTGCCCATCTGCCAGAACAGCCACGACAGGCACTCGGCGCGCTCCGACGGGTCGGTGGGGACCAACTCGCCGAACTTCTCGGCGAGGTAGAGGAGAATCGCGCCGGACTCGAACACCCGGGTCGGCGGGTTGGTGCTGTGGTCCATGAGCGCGGGGATCTTGGAATTGGGATTCACGCTGACAAAGCCCGAGGAGAACTGGTCGCCGTCCCCTATGTTGATGATCCACGCGTCGTACTCCGCGCCCTCGTGGCCCGCCTCCAGCAGTTCTTCCAGCATGACCGTCGCCTTCACGCCGTTGGGTGTGCCCAGCGAGTAGAGCTGCAGCGGGTGCTTGCCGATCGGCAGTTCCTTGTCGTGGGTGGGTCCCGCGACGGGCCGGTTGATATTGGCGAAGCGGCCGCCGCTCTCCTGGTCCCATTGCCAGACCTTCGGCGGTTCGTAAGTCGGTCCTGAGGTCATACTGGTCTCCGTGGCTGTCGGTTGCGGTGCGCGGTGGTCTTCCCGCGCGCCTGGCAAGGAAATGGGCATACTATATGCCGATATTTGGGGAGACAAGCCCGCGCGCAGTAAGGACTTTCAGTGCGTCGCCGCGGGCGTGTCGAGCAGGAACAGCAGGTCTGTGCGAATGATGTACTTGGTGCCGGCGGTGAGCGGCTCGGAGCTGTGCACGCACTGCAGCGGGTGCATGCCGTGGGGGAAACACAGCACACCGCCGCGCGGCGTGAAAACATCGACCGCCTGCACGTCGTCCTCGCGGCGGGCGGGCCGGCCGGGATCCGCCGCGTTCACCAGGAAGCGCGTGGCGCCGCCCTCGAAGTCGTCGTTGAGTAGTACCAGGAAGGTCATGCAGCTGTACCGGTCCGGGTAGGCGTTGGGCACCAGCAGCTCGTCGATCACGCGGCTGCCCGGCCAGTCGCCGTCGGTGTGCGCCTGGAAGAAGTCGCCGGGGCCGTAGCGGTAGAAGCGGAAGCGGGCGTTGAGGCCGACCGCTTCCCTGCCGTTGAAGAGGTTGTCCCAGTCCTGGCAGAGCGTCGCCACACGCCGCCAGAGCAGGCCGTCGGTGTCCTCGTCGACCACCCAGGTCACGCTGTCGTTGTGGCGTATCGCCCGTGGCAGCGAGACCGCCGCGTCGGGGATGTAGCCCATGCGCTCGCTCAGCGCCATGAACGCCTCGCATTCCGCGTCCGACAGGACGTTGCGCAACTGGTACGCGCCCGGCACGCCCGGCACGGCGCGGCGGCTGATCTCGTCGGGCGGACCCGGGGCGAGTCCCGCCGGGTTGGGGGTGCGATTCGCCCAGGTGGGCAGGGCGGGGTGCTCCGCGCCCGGCTCATAGGCGACGACGTACAAGGGCTCCGTGTCACTCATCGTGCCGCGCTCCTGCATACCAGATCGGCGAACTCCACGCGCGCTCCTGCACCGTCTTCGGCACGCTCGCGTCACAACAGTGGGCCAGGCTCTCGGGGACGTCGGCGGCGCAGTCCACCGCATGGGACACGCAGGCCCAGGTGTTCCAGCGGCAGCTCGGGTTTTCGACGGCGCGCGCGTAGTAGAAGGCGGGTGCCCGCGGGTCGAAATCCGGGTCGCGCCACTGGGCGCAGAGCCGCGCGGCGCCATCCCCCGCCAGCGCGCAGGTGGCCGGGTCGACGCCGGCGCCGTTGTCTTTGTCGCCCGCCACGTCGACAACTTTTTCGTGGGTGTCGCCGTTCCCGTCCAGCCAGCCCTTGACGATCTGGAGGCGCTGCAGGGGCGCGCCGCCGTCGGCGTCGCGCGTGGCGGCGACCACGAAGGTCGGAGAGCCCGCGTCGCCGTTTTCGCGCGCGATATCGCCACCCATCGGCACGCCGTGTGCGTAGCCCTGTGCCACCATGTCCGGGTTGTCACACAGGCCGGGCGGCAGCTGCGTGCCGCCGAAGAAGCGCAGTCCGATGCGCGTGCCGCTGGTGCCGTAGGCTTCACGTCGCTGCATGCCGGCGAAGAGCGCGGCGCGGGTGTTCTCTTCGGCGTACACCACGGCGAGGCCCCCCGGTCCCTGCTCCAGGCGGTCCACCGTGGCGCCGTCCTCGCTGAGATCCTGTGCGCCGTGGTGGCCCGCGTAGGTTTTTTCCTGAACCGCCCCCGGCGCCGCGATGTGTGTGTCGGTGCTCGCGATGAACCCCGGCACATAGGGGTTCACGCCGAGATCGACCGACTGTCGCAGACCTTCCAGGAGACCCTCGCGCAGGTAGCGACCGTCCTTCTGTGGCGCCTCGACGCGGCTGGGGAAGTACTTCCCCATGTACTTGTCGATCGAGGTGGAGTACGGCAGGAACTCGAAAGCGCAGAGTTCATCCTCGCTTGCCAGCGGGTCGAAGAAACACTCGGAGCTGCCCTTGTGCTGGTAGATTTCCGCGAAGCGCTCGTAACGCCGTCGCTGCTCCGCCACTTCCCGCGTCAGCGGGGAGCCGTCGGTCATCGTGCGGCCGAATGTGCCGCCGCGACTCATGTTGCTGTTGTGGGGAATGGTGATGGCGCTGCATCCCGCGGCGGCAACGCACTGCTTATCCAGCAAGCGCCACAGGTCCTCGACCTGCGGTGCCGCCCTGCTGCCCGCGGGCAACGGGAGCACGGCGTCGGAGGAAAACAGCACGTTGCGATGCAGCATGGCGCCGCCCTGGCCACCGCTCCACTCGTACGCGCTGAAGGCGGTGAATTCACAGGGGCTGGTGTGGCGGGCGGCGCTCGCCACGGTGTCGCGCCACACGTCCGAGCGCGCCGCCGCGCAGCGGCTGCCGTCGGCGCCGCAATGGTGCAGGCTGTCCCACCCCGTCCAGCGCGCGAGTCTGGCCAGCGCGGGGCCGGCGACCAGCGACATGGCATCGCCCAGCCCACAGCTCAGGCCGGCGCTGCCCCCGTCGGCCTGCCCCGAACAGATCCGCACCTGCTCGAGGTTCTCCGCGTGGTCCGTAACGGCGGCGAAATCGAGGGGCCTGTCGAGCCGCAGCGAACGTGCGCTCCCGCCATTGCTGTCGAACGGCGGCAGCGCGATCGGCGCGCCCCGCGCAAAGTCGTAGGCGTCGTCCGGGGACGCCACCGCCCCGAAACGCGAGTAGGCATCCAGCGACCAGCCGGTGTGGACGTGGGTATCGCCGAAGTAGGCGCGACGGAGCGGCTCATGGTCCGCGCAGGGCGCGGCACTCGCGGCGGTCGCGAGTCCCAGCAGGGCGAGGCCCATGCAGGTCGCGGTGGCGCGCCCGGAAAGGAGGAGTTGCATGTGACGATGGTGATCCCTGCGGTTGCCGGTTTACCCGGCAGTATACGTATCCGTTACGCCGGATAGTAATGCGCTCGACCGGTTTGCCGCACCCGCCACAGCGATTACACTGCAGTCAGCACTGGAGGCAGGATACGCATGGCACCGAGCACCGCGGCCGAGATGGTCGATCTTTACTACGACCCCTACTCGTTCGAGATCGACGAGAATCCCTACCCCTACTTCAAGCGCCTGCGGGACGAGGCGCCGGTGTACTACAACGAGAAGTACGACTTCTACGCGCTCAGCCGCTACGCGGACGTGCTGGAGGCCTCGAAGGACTGGCACACGTACAGTTCCGCCCGCGGCACGGTGCTGGAACTGCTCGACGTGCCCCCCGAGAACCTGCCGCAGATGATTATATTCATGGACCCGCCGCAGCACTCGCGGCTGCGCAAGCTCGTGAGCCGCGGTTTCTCGCCGCGCCAGATCGACAGGATCGAGACGCAGGTGCGCGACATCGCCCGCCGCCTGCTCGCGCCGTTTGCGCCGGGCGATACCTTCGACCTGGTGCAGGATTACGCCGCGCTCTTCGCCTCGATGGTCATCGGCCAGCTCGCCGGCGTGCCGTCCGAGGACCTGGATATCCTGCGCCAGTGGGGCGAGGACAACCTTACCATCGAGGAGGGTGGCGACAGCTTCAAGACGGCGGAAGTCATGAAAGGCAAGGGCGACGCCGACGCGCTCGCCAGGCGCACGAATATCGGCGACTACTTCAAGTCGCTGGCGCAGAAGCGCCGGTCGGAGCCACAGGACGACATGATCAGCGCGATCATCGACTCCAGGATCGAGGGCGACGACGGGCAGACCCGGCCGCTCACGGAGCGCGAGTTGCTGGACTTCATCATGCTGCTGTCCGGCGCGGGCACCGAGACGGTCTCGCGCCTGCTGGGCTGGGCGGGCACCTACCTGCCCGCGTACCCGGAGCAGTTCGATGCCGTTAAGGCGGATCGCGCATTGTTGCCCGGCGCCGTCGAGGAACTGCTGCGGATCGAGCCGCCCACGCCCGTGCAGGCGCGTGTAACGACCGCGGACGTCACGTTGCACGGGCAGGCGGTGCCGGCGGGCAGCAGGGTGCTGCTGCTCACGGGCGCGGCGGGCCGCGACGAGCGCGAGTACGCTGATCCCGACCGGCTTGATATCCGTCGCCATGCGAAGCATGTCTCCCTCGGCCAGGGCGTACATTTCTGCCTGGGCGCCAACCTCGCCCGGCTCGAGGCCCGCGTCGCGATCGATGAGCTGTTGAACAAGTTCGGCGGCTGGGCGCCGCACCCCGACCGCGGCGAACGGATACACACCTCTACCGTGCGCGGCTATCGCCGCCTGCCGGTCACGGTGTAGCCGCTGCCGGTTGACTTGCCGGTATGCGGGCACTTTACTGGCACCCCGCCCGTCCTCGCGGGCGGGCTTGAAAGGTCGCTGTAGGGTCGAATTCATTCGACCTGGAACGGTCCTGCATACCTGGCGGCGGTTGTATTGGTGGCCACCGTCACAGGTCGAATGAATTCGACCCTACAGGAGACAAAAACCATACCGGGACCAGGGCCCCGCACGGGCCAAAGGCCGACAGGGGCCGAAACCCGACAGGGGCCGAAACCCCACAGGGGCCGAAACCCCACTGGGGCCAAAACCCCACTGGGGCCAAAACCCCACAGGGGGCCAAAGGCCGACAGGGGCCGAAACCCCACAGGGGCCAAAACCCCACAGGGGCCAAAACCAGATAGACGGAGTATCTGAACCATGCTTGAAAATCGCAGAATCGTCATCACGGGCGCGGCCGGCGGGCTCGGCCGCACCGTGTGCGAAGTCGCCGAATCACTCGGCGCCGCCACCGTCCGCCTCGACATCGCCTTCAAGGAGCCGGGCGACAACTGCCACGAAGTCGACCTGACCGACCGTGCGGCGCTCGCGGCGGTGCTGGAGGCCGTGGGCGACTACGACGGCGTGTTCAATATCGCCGGCGGCTTCGCCATGGGCAGTGACACCTGGGAGTCCGACGACGAGGACTGGGACCGTATGTTCAACCTGAACGTGAACACGCTGCGGACGGTGCTGAAGGTGACGGTACCGCATCTCCTGGCGCGCGGCCGCGGCAGTATTGTCAATGTCGGCGCCTACGGCGCGCGCGAGGGGCAGGCCGCGATGTCGGCGTACTGCGCCTCGAAGAGCGTGGTCATGCGCCTCACCGAGAGCCTCGCCAACGAGGTGCGCGAGCGCGGCGTCAATGTCAACGCGGTGCTGCCCACGGTGATCGATACGCCGCTCAACCGTCGCGACATGCCGGATGTGGATCCCGCCCAGTGGGTGGCGCCCGCCGATCTCGCCAACGTGATCTGCTTCCTCGCCTCTGAGTCCGCGCGCGCGGTGCACGGAGCGCTGGTGCCGGTGCGCGGCCTGTCCTGAACGATGTTCCTGCCGGTCACGGGACACCCGCTGCACACACGTTCCGTCACGCTGAAGGTGACGGCGGCGGACAACGGCCGCTGGTCCGCCCGCGGCGATATCATCGACCTGCGCAAGATGGGATTCGCGCCCCTGCACTGCGACCTGCAGCCGGCGGGCATCATCCACCACATGTGCATCGACCTGCTGGTCGAGCCGGCGACCCTCGTGGTCGAGGCCCTCGTCGCCGCGCAACCGGTGGTGGCGGTGGAGCTGTCGCCGCGCAGTTGCGGCGAATCCTGCCGCGACCCCGTCGGTGCGCTGGACGACCTGGTGGGCGAGGCGCTGGACGGCGAGTTCCGCGGCAAGCTGTCGCGTGTCTTCGGCGGCCCGCGCGGTTGTTCGCACCTGCTCGCGCTGTTCCAGTTCATGGCCCGCGCCATCGACCGCGCGGCGCAGTATGAGCGGCGCTGTAACGGGCAGCTCGCTACCGGTCGCGAGCCGGGGGAACCGTTGTTCCAGAGCAGCCTCTTTGTCGACGGTTTCCAGACGCCCGCGCGCGACTTCGAACTGGCGCTGCAAATCAGCGACTGCCTGGTGCGTCCGGAAGCGGAGGTCGGTACGGCGTTGTCGCGCTTCCAGTACGACGAGGGCGCGCGGGTGTTCGCGCGGGTGGATGCATCCAGCCTGACGCTCGCCGATGTGCGGGCCGCCACCCGCGCCCGCGAGTTCGAGACGCTCGATCGCGACTGGACCGAGCGCGCGGAGTGGGCGGGGCGGCTCGACGGTCGATCGATTGCCGGTGGCCTGGGCGGCTTTGTGGCCGAGGCCTACGCGCGGGAACCCGAGGCGCGCGTGCTGCAGGACGGCCTGGCGCAGCTCGCCCCCGGCTATATCCAGATTCTGGCGGCCGTGGCCGACCAGTGGATCGCGCGCGGCACTGCAGACGATGCCGAAAAGCCCTTGGGCGGTCACATCGATTCCTGCTATATCTGGCGCGAGGGCGGCCGCGCGCACGGCCCCTGATGGCAGGCCCATAAGAGAAAGGTGAGCCGCGTGGTCGCGGGCTGCGGTCAACCGCGCGCACAGTTGCAGGGTCGAATTCATTCGACCTGTAATACACGCCCGCCATGCACAACAGTGCCATTGAGAACGACAGTGCGGCGGCGAAAATGAAACCCCACGATGGTTCCCGTCGCCGCCAACACGTTGCCAAAGCCTATGGGAAAGTTACTGACCATCCTGAAAGCGCTCCTGCTGCTGGTGTTGGCCGTGGCATTGGCCCTCGGCGCAACCTACGTCTACCTGAGCCAGACCCGCGACCTGCGCGGCGCCGTACGCGACGACTGGGAGCCGCCCGCGGCCGCCGCGCCTGTCATGGCGCCCGCGGAACGCGAACCCTGCGCGGAGCGCGCGCCGCAACGGCGCGCGTATTTCGGCGACCTGCACGTGCACACGGCGCTGTCCTACGACGCCTACGGTTACGGTACGCCCGCGCTGCCCGACGACGCCTATCGCTTCGCCACCGGCGCGGCCGTCGCCCTTGCCGCCACACCCGGCGGTGAGGCGCGAAGCCAGCGCATCGATCGCCCGCTGGACTTCGCCGCGGTAACGGATCACGCGGAGTGGATGGCCGACGCCATAATCTGCGCCGACCCGCGACAGCCCGTGTACGACAACTGGTTCTGCCGGGGCTTTCGCGGCGAGGGCCGCTTCAACCGGCTGCGGTATTTTGTTGCGGCGCGCATGAGTGTCGGGCGACCGGCCGCGCTCTGCGGCGAGGACGGTTCGCGCTGCCGCGCGGCGACCCGCGCCGCGTGGGAAGAGACGCAGGCAGCGGCGGAGCGCTGGTACGACCGCAGCGCGGACTGCCGCTTCACGACGTTCCACGCCTACGAATACAGCCGCCGCGACCGGGGTTTCATGCTTCATCGCAACGTGGTGTTCCGCAACGAGCGCGTGCCGGAGCTGCCGATTTCCTGGGTGGAGACCACGCTGCTGCAGGAGCTGTGGCAGGGACTGGCCGAGCAGTGCAACGACGCACCGGGCCACTGCGAGGCGCTGGCGATTCCGCACAACATGAATCTCTCGGCCGGCATGGCCTTCCGCCTGCCCTACAAGTCGGCGGGTGAGCAGGTGCGCGCCCGGTACGCCGCATTGCGCAGGCGCTTCGAGCCCATCGTCGAGATGATGCAGGCCAAGGGCGAGTCGGAGTGCCGCAACGGGCTGTCCGGGGTGCTGGGCGAACCCGATGAACTGTGCGCTTTCGAGAAGATGCTGCCGCCGGCCGGCGAGAAGGCGCCGCCCGCCTGCGACGAGGATGCGCTGCCCGCTGCCTTCGATACCTGTGTGGGACCGCTGGGCTATGCGCGTTACGGGCTCGCCGAGGGACTGGCCGAGCGCGACGCGGTCGGCATCAACCCCCTTGAGTTCGGCTTCATCGGCAGCACCGACACGCACAACGGTACGCCCGGTGCGGTGCAGGAGGCCGCTTACGAGGGCCATACCGGGCGCGCGACCTCCACGCCGGCGCGCCGTCTTGAACAGGTGGGCCCAAAGGGCAAGAGCCTGAACCGCAACCCCGGCGGACTCGCCGGTGTGTGGGCCGAGGACAACAGCCGCGATGCGCTGTTCGACGCACTGCAGCGCCGCGAGACTTTCGGAACGTCCGGGCCGCGCATCGAGCCGCGCTTCTTCGCGGCGCCGGACTACCCCGCGGACCTGTGCGAGCGCGAGGACGTTATAGCGGCCGCGTATGCCGGGGGCGTACCCATGGGCGGTACGCTCGACGCGCCGCCGCAATCGCCGCATTTCCTGGTGCAGGCGCGGCGGGACCCGGGCACGCAGGACTATCCCGGCACCGACCTGCAGCGCCTGCAGGTGGTGAAGGTCTGGAGCGAAGGGGAGGGGCGCTACGGCCAGGCGGTGTTCGATGTGAGCGGCGCGCCGCATGCGGAGCCCGCGCTCGATACCGCCACCTGCCAGCCGTTGCAGCGCGGCGCCGCGGAACTCTGCGCTACCTGGCGTGACCCGGACTACGACCCGGACCAGGCCGCGGCGTACTACGTGCGCGCGCTGGAGATGCCGAGCTGCCGCTGGTCGCAACGGCAGTGCCTGGCGTTCAAGGAAGATGAGCGACCGCCAGCTTGCGCGGATCCCGCTGTGCCGAAGGCGATCCGCGAGCGCGCGTGGACGTCGCCGATCTGGGTGCTGCCGGAGGACTGAGCCACGATGCGAATCAACGTTCTGCGGATGGTTTCAGCGTTGTGTGCCTGCATCCTGTTGTCGGCGTGCTCCGACGGTTCGAACGATGTCCTTGTTATCGATGATCCCCGCGAGCCGCCCGATTGCTCCTATTCGGCGTCGCCCTGGGTCGGGGTGCCCTGTGGGCAGGACAGCGATTGTGCCTATGCGGGTGGCACCTGCCTGCGCGACGTTGCCGGATTTCCCTGCGGTACCTGCTCGATGTCCTGCGAGAGTTTGTGCCCGGACCGGACGAGTTTCCCGGTGACTTTCTGTGTCGATGGGCTGGAGATCGGCGTCCAGGAGGGTGGTGCCTGCCTGTCGAAGTGCGACCCGAGGTTTACCGGCAACGGCGGGAGTGCCTGTCGCGATGGTTACACCTGTAAGTACCTGCAACGCAACGCCGTCCGCGAGGTCGGTGCGGGTGTGTGTGTTCCTGGTGCAGAGCCCGCCACCGTAACCGGCTGCCGGGCGCAGTTGGCGCAAAGTGGCCTCGTCTTTACAGCGGTAGACTTCACCGCGACGTCACCAGTCGGCTACCCGGCCCTCACCTGCGACATCATAGACCCGGTACTGCTCTACAGCCCGGTGGACGGTGTGCCGATGCTCCACTACCAAACGCTCGAGGTGGAGCCCGCCCTTGCTTCGTGTGCAATGGCGCAGGCAACCCAGAGCATGGTTGCGATTGCCCGGTCCCTCGGCGCCACCGAGATCGCCTACACGAGGTTCTACCAGTGCGACCTCATTAACGACACCGAAGCGCTGTCCATGCACGGTCGGGGGGAGGCCGTCGACCTCCTGGCAGTCAGGCTCGAAGACGGCAGCGTATTGACGGTTGCGCGGGACTGGGAACGCGATACCCTCGACCCTGCAACGCCGGGCGGTGCCTGGTTGCGCCGGTTTACTGACACGCTGTGGCGGGAGCAGGTATTCAGCGTGATCCTGACACCCGACTTCAACGAGGACCACGCGGATCATTTCCACCTGGACCTGTCGCCGGACACATTGTTCTATCAATAGGGAAGGCTGAATGGTTGTCATTGTTGGGCGCGGTTCCACGTTGCGCTGTGTCAACTACCGTGCGTATTTACGTATCCGGAAATGGTGATGAGCCCTTGAGGGCGGTACTCTTGCACGTCCACTAATTTTCCTTGACTGGTACTTGCAATGACGCTCAGAAAAATACTGTTCCTGGTGTGTATCCCACTCATACTTGCCGCGTGTAGCGATGGCAGTGATGACGGCGGCAGCCTGGATTCCAATGTGCTCGTTTTTGTTGACCTTGCTATCCCACCGGGCCTGCTGCAGGAGGTCATCGACCAGAGTGAAGCCGAGGGCGACCCGGGTATGCGCCTGTCCGGCAAGTTGTTCGGCCAGTCCATCACCATCGTCAAGCTGAGGGGCAAGACGAACCACTTCGGCCGGCACCTGAGCGGCGAGTACATCGACTACCACGCGACGGTGCCGGACACGCCGGTGTGGATTGCCGAATACCCGTGGACGAAGGAGCACGCCATCCAGACCGATGAGACGGGCTGGTTCACGATCTACGTCGTGAAGAAGACCGGGGAGGACCTGGAGTTTTCGTTCGTGTACGACAAGGAGGACTGGATCACCACCAAGTCGAACATCATCACCATCGCGGACGAGGACGATGTCGACCTCGCCATCCAGTACATTGACCCTGATTTCTACAATGCGTTGATGCTGCCGTTCGTGGAGAACATGTTGCGCAGCGGTGGTTATCCCAACTTTTTCTTCGAGAACGCCATGGTGGTGACGGTGGGCAAGTCCTGGGCCAGCATGCACGATGACCGCCTGCCGCACGGCGACCCGGGTGCGACGATGACCCTGTCCCCGGCCGAGGGGGACTTCATCGGTCCCGTCTATTTCAACGAGGCTGTCATCCCCGATCTCACCTGGGACAGCACCTCACTCGACGGCGGCGTCGTCTGGCTGAATATGCCGCGCAATGTCATCTATCACGCCAGCGCCATGAAGGACGGCGTCACCTATCCAACCGTACGTTTCAACATTAACGACGCGGATGTGGCGGCCGGCGTGCAGCTCTACATTGCCTCGCCCCCCGATTCACTCGAGGGCAGCAACGACTCGCCTCCCGGGGAAGGCTAGCGGCAGGAGGAGCGCCGCGTTACTCGCCGGCGATCGTCAGCACCGTGCGGATCCCGCGGCCCGCCTTCAGGTCGTCGAAGGCCTCGTTGATTTCCTCCAGCGGTCGGCGATTGGACACCATGCCCTCGAGGTCGATCCGGTTGCAGCCCGCCAGCCCCGCGAGTCGCGGGATCTCGTGCAGGGAGTTGCAACTCCCCATCAGGCAGCCCAGCAGTTTCTTCTCAAGGCTGGAGAACATGGTGAAGGGGTTGATCTCGATACCCTGGTCCATGGGGGCCGCGCCCACGCAGACGACGGCGCCGCCGGGGCGGATGAGGTCGATGCCGGACTGCACCAGCCGCGCGATGCCCGCCGTCTCGAACGCGTAGTCCATGCCGATATTGCCGGTCAGTTCCAGGCAGCGCGCCTGCACGTCCTCGTTGATCGGGTCGATGACGTGGGTGGCGCCGAACGTCTTCGCGAGTTCGCGCCGCTCCTTCAGCGGATCGGAGGCGAGTATGACCGAGGCGCCGGCCAGCCGCGCGCCCTGCACGGCAGCCATGCCGACCCCACCGAGACCCATGACAATCAGCGTTGCGCCCGTCTCGACTTCGGCCGTGTTCAGTACGGAGCCGATGCCCGTCTGCAGCGCGCAGCCCATGAGGCACGCGAGTTCCAGCGGAATGTCCGAGTCGATCTTCACCGCACCCGTCTCCTGCGTGACCACGTACTCCGCAAACGCCGCGACGCCGAGGCCGCGGTAGATCACTTCGCCGTTGCGCGACAGGCCGGTGTTGCCGTCGGCCAGCGCCGCGGTGTACAGCCCGGTGTTGTTGGCGCACAGCGCGGCGTCGCCGCGCAGGCAGAAGTAGCACTGGCCGCAGGGCGGTACGGGGGTGAGCACCACGTGGTCGCCGGGCGCGAGTCGCGTAACGCCCGGGCCGACGGACTCGACCACGCCCGAGGCCTCGTGCCCTAGCACCATGTCGCCGAAGGCGGGCAGGCTGCCGTCCAGCACGCTGAGGTCGGAGTGGCACACACTGCAGTAGTGCACTTTCACCCGCACCTCTCCGGCGCGGGGTTCGATGACGTCGACGTCGTCGTAGATAGCGATGGGTTTGCCGACTTCGTGGAATACTGCTGCTTTCATCGTGGTCCTGTCCTTATTGTTTGCTGCTCTGGTGTTTAGGCCATCAAAGGTTGGCACCCTGTAGGGTCGAATTCATTCGACCTGGAACCCATGTCTCAATTACCACATAGGTGCGTATCGAGCGCTCCGTGACCGGTCGAATGAATTCGACCCTACAGGTAGCGCGTGCGCCGCGCTACCCAGCATGTTGTACCAGCCCCCAGTATCGCGGCTGGTCGATATTAAGCTGGCAGGCGACCGTCTGGCGCAGGTGTTCCGCGAGCCCCGGTGTGTCGAGCGGCAGGTCGTCGCGCAGCGCCGTCACCAGCGCGCGGCGCAGCGTGTCGAGGTCTCCGTCTTCGCCCAGCAGCGCGGCCAGGCGGGTGTGCTCCGCCGCGGCGCACTCCGCCCCGTAGAGCAGTTCGCGCTGGGCGATGCCGAGGGAATTCGCCGCGACGCGGGCGAGGAAGCTGTCGTGGGGGGGCAACTGCGGCGCCGCCTGCTCGCGCAGGAAACTGCGCACGCCGGACAGCAGCTCCGCCGGCATCGGCAGCTGGCTGCCCGCGGCCAGGTCCTCGCGCTTGTCGGGCAGTGTGTAGTCGCCCGGGATCAGCAGGTTCACGCAGTCCATCTGCGCCTCGGAGGAGCGCCGCCCGATGACCGGCCGCTCCAGGCTGGGCGTCGCGCCCGAGCGCCAGGCGTCCGCCATCTGCAGTGTCGCCATGGCCCACCAGAAGGAACCGAACACCTGCCAGAAGGTGACCTCGGGCCGCGTGACCGCGACCCCCGATGTGCTCTCGTAGCCCGCGAGCAGGTCGTCGATCTCGCCGAAGCCGCCGACCGGCAACGTGGCGTTGCCGAAGCGCCAGGAGTTTACGCAGAGCCAGCCGAGGTCGCGCACCGGGTCGCCCACATGGGCGAGCTCCCAGTCGAGCACCGCGTTGATGCCACGCGGCGTCACCATCAGGTTGCCGTTGCGGAAGTCGCCGTGCACGAGGGTGCAGCGCGGGTTCTCCGGCAGGTTCTGGTTGAGCCAGCGCCACGCGTAGTCGATCATCGGCACCGGCACGTCGAGGTCGCGGTACAGCGCCCAGGTCTCTTGCACCAGTTGCGCGGGTTCCACGACCGGCAGCCTGTCGCCGAGTCCGTGCTGCTCAAGATCGAGCGCGTGCAGGCGGCCGAGAATCTCGCCGCACTCGCGGGCCAGGCCCGGGCGCACCCCGGCCAGTTCCTCGCTGTGCACGATGCGCTGGCCGAGTGTCTCGCCGTCCAGCCACTGCATCAAAAAGCCCTCGCCGAGATCGTCGCCGGCCTGCAACACGTAGCGCACTTCCGGTCCGGGAATCCCGCCGCCGGCGGCAGCGCGGAACAGCGCCGCCTCGTCCGCGAGCGTGATGCGGCCCACGGAGGAGGCGCCCCCGGCGGTGGGCTGGCAGCGCCGCAGCGCGAACTGCTCCTCACCGTCCTTCGTCGCCATGCGAATGCGGTACGTTTCCTGGCTGGCGCCCGCGCTCAGTTGCTGGCATTCGAGCAGCGACACGAAACCCGGGAATTCGCGCGCGAGCAGCGCCGCGAGCGCCTCCTCGAAGTCGCCGGACACCTAGCTGACGCCCTTCGGCTTGCGCTGCTTCATGAAGCCGAACAGGTAGCCGGCCACGCGGCGCATCTGGATCTCGTCGGCGCCCTCGGTGATGCGGTAGCGGCGGTGGTGGCGGTAGATGTGCTCGAAGGGCATGTAGCGCGAGTAGCCGCGTCCGCCGCACACCTGCATCGCGGTATCGGCCGCGTCGCAACACAGGCGGTTGGCCTGGTAGTTGCAGATGGAGACCTTGTCGGACACGGAGAAGGCACCGTCTTTATCCATCAGCCACGCGGTCTTGTGGATGAGCGCCTGCAGCATCTCGGCGCGCGCGTGCAGTTCGACCAACGGGAACTGGATGCCCTGGTTGCTCGCCAGCGACTTGCCGAAGGGCTTGCGCTCGCGCGCGTACTTCACTGCCTCCTCTATACAGTGCCGCGCCGCGCCGAGGCTGGAGGCCGCCTGGCGGATGCGGTTCTCATTGAAAAAATGCTGCACCACCTGCAGTCCGTGGCCCTCGCCGCCGAAGATGGCGCCGTCGGGCACGCGCACGTCCCTGAACGTGACGTGGGCGTGGTCGGTGGGCATGTTGAAGGTCCACAGGTACTCTTCGACCTTAACGCCGGGCGCGTCCATCGGCACCAGGAACGCGGTGATACCCATCGCGTCGCCGGGTTCGCCCGAGGTGCGCGCCATCACGAGGTCCGCCGCCGCCTTGTGCACGCCGGTGTTCCAGGTCTTCTCGCCGTTGATGATCCAGTCGTCGCCGTCGCGCACGGCCGCCGTCTCCATGTAGGTGGCGTCGGAGCCGTGGGCGGGTTCGGTGATGCCGAAGGCGAAGCCCTTGCGCGCGTTCTTGACGTCTTCCAGCCACTGCGCCTTCTGTTCCTCCGTGCCGTATTCGAGCAACAGCAACAGGCCGACGTTGTTGCCCACGATGGAATGTTCGTTCTGCAGGTCGTTGTGCAGTCCCAGGCCCTTTGCGGCGAGGTGTTCGCGGATGATGGCCATGCCCAGGTTGCTGCCGTCGCGGCCGCCGTGTTCGGCGGGGAAGGGGTAGCTGAAGATGCCGGCCTCGATCGCCAGCCGCTTGGCCTCGTACAGCAGCGCCTCCCACTCTTCGTTCGGCAGGCCGTCGCGCTCCCAGTCCGTGCGCGCGTCCTCGCGGCGGTGGTCGAAGAAGCGGATGTTGTCGTCTTTTGCTTCCAACGGTTTTATTTTCGCTTCGATGAAGCGGTCGATTTCTGCCAGGAAGTCGGCGATGTCCGGTGGGATTTCGAAATCCATGTTTTTGGTCTCCGGTGGGGGTGGGGATAGCTTACTGGTGCGGCGGTTGTCTTGCATCCCTGCGGTGCCTGGTCTTGCTCGCAGGCCCGTTGGGAGCGGAGCAGGAGTACCTACCGGCTACCGGGGACCGCCAAAAAGCGTACATCCCTGTACAGGCTCGGCGGGCGACGTCCTGTCGCCCGACGCCCCCGGTAGCCGGTAGGTACCCCTGCTCCTTACTCCGGTACTGCACTCCCCATCGTTGGCTTTGCCTGCGCTTGCCGCTTTGAGTTGTCATCGTCGACAATGCTCGAACGAACTGATGGAGAGCTATTGATGACGGAACAGACGGCGGAGGGATATGACATTCCCGCGGTGGAGGCCTGGATCGGCGAGCATGTTGCGGGGCTCGCGCCGCCGTTTACGTGGACGCGCCTGGAGGGTGGTCACTCCAACCTGACCTATCGTCTCGACGATGCCGCGGGGCGTTCCGCCGTGGTGCGGCGGCCGCCGCAGGGCGAGTTGTTGCCGAAGGCGCACGATATGAGTCGCGAGTGGGCGCTGATTTCGAAGTTGGGGCCGACGTCGGTGCCGGTGCCCGAGGCCCTGGGTTTTTGTGAGGACCCGGCTGTGACGGGGGCCTGGTTCTACGTGATGGGGCTTGTGGACGCGCGCCCGCTGTATAACCCGGCGGAGACGGAGGCGTGGGTGCCGCCGGAACGTCGCGTGATCCTGGCCCATTCTTTTTTTGACGTGCTGGCGGAGTTGCACGCGCAGGATCCCGATGCGATCGGCCTTGGTGATCTCGGCAAGAAGGACAGTTATGTCGGTCGACAGTTGAAGACCTGGTACCGCTCATGGACGGCCTCCACGGAGTTTGCCGGTTTCGATGACGAGCGCGCGCACACGCTGCAGCAGTTTTTCCTCGACAACCTGCCGGAGCAGGGAACCGCGCGCGTGGTGCACGGCGACTACGGGCTGCACAACTGCCTCATCGGCGCGGATTCGACCGTGCGCGCGGTGGTGGACTGGGAGATCTCGACACTGGGCGATCCGCTCGCGGACCTCGCCTACGCGCTTAACCCGTGGCCCGAGCCCGGCGAGGAGATCGACCCCGAGAACGCGACGGCGGTCGAGGGCTTCCCGCCGCGCAGCGAGCTCGCGCGACGCTACGCCGATCGCACGGGCGCGAACCTCGGCAACCTCGACTACTACGTGGGCTTCAACCGCTGGAAGTCCGCCGCCATTCTGCAGGGCGTCTACGCCCGTTACCAGGCGGGCAACAAGCGTACCGACGGCGCCGACCTCGTCGCGCTGCGCAACAAGATCGACAGGGCGCTGGAATTCGCGCAGAAGGCTGTGGATCGGTTGTGAAGTCGCAGGTCTGGTAAGCAGGCCACTGGGCCCCGGCATACCGGGACCCAGTGACTCGTGAGTGATAGAGCGCTGTCGGTCTACCGGTTCCGCCCCAGCTTCTCATGCGCATCCACCCACTCGTTTTTTCCGGTCGCCTTGTCGCGCTTGGTGGCGGCGCCCAGTGACAGCTCACCTGCAACCACCATGCCCGCGGCGATCTCGAGCAGCTTGTAGGCCTTGCCCTTGCCGTAGCAGTCCATGATCTGGAGGCACTCGCGCTGGGTGGCGAGGTTGGTGCCGCCGCCGTACGTGGCCATGATCAGCGCGGGCAGGGTGATGGAGTAATGCAGGTCGCCCTCCCGGGTGACGTAGGTGTAGACCGAACTCTGGTTGGCCTCACCGATGTTCGCCATGTCCTGGCCCGTGGCCATGAACAGCGCCGCGAGGCCGTTGGCCGGGTGGGCTGCGTTATTGGAGGAACCGGTGAGGAACGCCGCCATGGTGGCGATCTGGTTGCCGTGCGCCATCTGTTCCGGCGTGATGCGCAGCACTTCCATCAACACTTTGCGCGGGATAGTGAGTTCGGCCGTCACCTTGCGGCCGCGCCCCTTGAGCGAGTTCACGAAGGACGTCCGCTTCTCGGTGTCCATGCCGCCGGACAGCATGTAGGTGCTCATGGGCCCCGGGTAGTTGGCCTTGATCCACTCGCAGGCCACGTAGGTTGCCTTGCCGGTCATGTTCTGGCCGGCGGCGTCGCCGGTGGAGTAGTCGAAGCGCGTGTAGACGATCGCGTGCACCGCGTACTGTTCGATCTCGAGCAGCTTGCCGACGGAGGTGGTGGACTCCGCCTGTGCCCTGATGGCGTCGAAGTTGGCGGCCAGCCAGTGGGCGAAATCGCGTGCCTCGCGCGCGTTCTTGAATATGAAGGCGGGCGCGCGCTGCATGGCCTCGCCCATCACGGTGGTCGTGACGCCGCCGCTCTCGCGAATCACGCGCATGCCGCGGTTGTAGCTCGCCACCAGTGTACCCTCGACGGTGGCCATCGGCACGTAGAACTCGCCCCGGGCGTGCTCACCGTTTACGAGCAGCGGACCGGCGAGGCCGATCGGTAGCTGGGCCACGCCGAACAGGTGCTCGCAGTTGCCCTCCATCGACTCGGCGTCGAAGGAGAAGCGTTTGGTGTGGTTGAGTGTCGCGCCGCTTTTCTCCTCGATGAACTGCTGGCGGCGCGCGATGATGTCCGCGCTGTAGTCGTTGTCTGCGCTGCGCGGGATCTTCGCGCTGTTCTCTGCGGCGTCTGCGCTCATGGTGTACTCCTTGTAAACTGGACGGTGTCAAGATATGTGAAACGCAGGATACAGGCGCATTTTGACGCTGTCAAGATTGAGTGATACATTGCCTGCATGAGCACGAAACCCGGCGCCAGGGGCGCCTACCACCACGGCGACCTGAAGGCCGTCTTGCTGGACGAGACCGCGCGCATCCTGAAGGAGGAGGGGGAGGGCGCCCTCTCCCTGCGCAACCTCGCCGCGCGGGTGGGCGTGTCGCGCACCGCGCCCTACCACCACTTCAAGGATAAGCAGAGCCTGCTCTCCGCCGTGGGCGAAGAGGGCTTTGTGCGCTTCAACCGGGCGATGCTAGACAGTGCGCGCAGGCACAAGGGCGCGGGGCCGGAGCAGGGCCTGCGCGCCTGGGTGCGTGCGTATGTCACGTTCGCGGTGGAGAACAGCGAGTATTACGACCTGATGTACGGCGGCCGCCTGTGGCAGTCGGAGTCGCTGTCGAATTCGCTGCTGGGCTCGGCCCGGGGCACGTTGCGCGGCAACGTGGAGCGTATCCGCGGTGCGCAGGACAAGGGGCTCTACAACAGGGCCCTTGACCCCGTGGGTTTCTCCCACGTCGCCTGGGGCACGCTGCACGGCATCAGCCGTTTGTTCATCGACGGCGTGTACACCAACAACGCGTCGCGCAACCGCATCTGCGACACGGCGGCGGACATGCTCTGGGCGCAGCTCGCGCCGCGCTAGTAGAACGAGAGAAAGCGCCGCAGGACGCTGACGCGGTCGCGGTCCTGGGCCTGCAACAGCAACATGTCGGCGATGCACTGCTCCAGTCGCTCGCGCACGAGGTCGCGCACCGCTTCCTGTTTCTTCCTGCCCAGTTTCTTGCCCATGAGATCCTTCGTCTCGACGGGTTCACCGATGCTGACGTAGGCGCGCTGCGGGCGCGGCAGCAGTGTGCCGAACAGGCCGCGCGGAATCGGGGGCATCTGGTCGGAAGCGAGGAACTCGTCCGACGCGCCGCCGAGCTTCATGAGTCCCGCGAGCCAGGAGCCGGCGACCTCGTCGCGGTCCATGTAGCGTCCGAACCACTCGTCCGGACCCACGATGCCAACCGGCACGATCGGCACGCCGTGTTTGGCGGCCATGCGCACGAAGCCGGTGCGGTTCTTCCACTGGATGGTGTAGCGCTCGTCGAGGTTCTTGTTCGCCTCGTAGGCGCCGCCCGGGAACAGCAGTATGTCCTTGCCCGCCTCGAACAGTGCGTCGCCGATTTCGGCATGGCCCATCACGGCGCCCTGGGAGATCACGAAATCGCGAATAGGGCCGTAGCGGTACATGATCTCGTCCGACATGCCGCGCACGAAACGCCCGGACGCCTTCTGCAGCGCGGGCACGGCCACCATGACGTCCATCGCCATGGTGGAGTGGTTGCCGATGTACAGCACCGGCCCCTCGGGGATATTCTCGCCGCCGACCACGGTGGGATTCGCAAAGATCTTCACCACGCCGTGCATCTGGTCGATCCGGGCCATGATGGCCTCTTCGTCCAGCGCCAGGGTCTTCTCGATGATCTCCTCGATGATCGACGGGTCGGTCTCCCGAGCCAGGTTGCGTCGTGCCTCGGCCATGGTGTGCTCCGTGGGGCGGTGGCGTAGGGGGCGCGCATTTAAGCACACTTCACCCAGGTTTTCGCCGGTTTCATCGACTAACTATAGACGGGAATTCACGCTCAGCCGATTTCCGATACGCGATGCGGATCGGGTAATGCCTTCTCGCACCTGGACAAAGTGCCTCCTGACAGGAACCGCCAATTCGCCATCCATGGCGGCTGCGCTGAGGCCATCCATGGCCTCAGAGCTTCCTGTCAGGAGGCACTTTGTCCAGGCGCTTACATGGGAGTAGTTCCAGCAAAATCGCTCTGCGGGAGAATTCGTGAACATCAGTTGTAGGGACTTGCAGAATAGACTAGAGCAGAGCTGCCAGTGGCGGAGCGTGGATTGGCCGGGGCTTTGAGCCGGCCGAGCGGAGGGTGATTTTGAGGGGTTGGAGGGCCATGGATGGCCCGGAAAGCCTCGTCGCGCAGGACGCGCGTCGAGGCGGGCCCCTCAAAATCACCCGCAGCGAGGGCAGCCGCAGGCCCGGCGAACGTCCCGGCCAATCCACGCTCCGCCACTGGCAGCTCGGTGGGTAGAGCAAGCTGGCCAACAGCTAGCCCCCAACAGCTAGCCCCCACCAGCATATCTATTTATGATTCTTCCCCTGCAAGGGAAATAAATAAATAAGGAGACCCCCATGCTGTTACACCATTTCCTGGATTACTACGCGCGCAACACCCCCGACGCGCCCTGCCTGACCCAGGAAGACGTGACCCACGCTTATGGCGACGTGCGCGAACGCAGCGTGCGCCTGGCCAATGCGCTGGAGGACGCGGGTGTCGGCAAGGGTGACCGGGTGGCGATACTGGGTGAGAACAGCGTGGAGCACCTGTTGGTGTTCATGGCCACCAGCCGCCTCGGCGCCGTCTCCGTGCCGCTCAACTGCCGCCTCGCGCCGGCGGAACTCGCGTTCATCATTAGCGACGCCAACGTGCGTGTGCTGCTGGTTCTCGACGACCTCGCCGACACGCTCGCCGGACTGCGCGGCCAACTCGGGGACGACGTGCTCGTCGTGTCGCAGGGCCTCGCGGATACGCGCCACCTCGACGAGTGGCTGTCCGCTTTCCCCACGACCATCGACGAGCGAGACACCGACCGCGACGACCCCATGATCCAGCTTTACACCAGCGGCACGACCGGCAACCCGAAAGGCGTGGTCACCTCGCACTTCAACATGATCTCGCTGCTGACCATGAACTCGCTCGCCATGACCAGCCGCCCCGCGCCGGGGTCGGCGGGGATTATCTGCGCACCGCTGTTCCATATCGGCGGCGCCGGTTCCATTTTCATGGGCGTGTACGCCGGGCAGCACACCATCCTGCACAAGGCTTTCGACCCCATCAAACTGCTCGACGACATCGAGCGCTACCCGGTGGACGGCGTGTTCATGGTGCCCGCCATGATCATGTTCGTTCTGCAGACGCCGGGCATCGAGCAGCGCGACTTCAGCCGCATCCGCCAGATCTATTACGGCGCCTCGCCGATTTCCGAGACGGTACTGCGCCGCGCGCTCGAAATCTTCGACTGCGACTTCATCCAGATGTACGGCATGACGGAGACCACCGGCACCGTCGTCAACCTGACGCCCGCCGACCATCGCCGGGCGCTGGCGGGTGAGCCCGGGCTGCTCGCCTCCTGCGGTCGCCCCTCCGCGGGCGGCTTCGCCAAGGTGGTGGACGGCGACGGCGTTGAGCTGCCCCGCGGCGAGATCGGCGAGATCTGGCTCAAGTCCGACACCAACATGCTGGAGTACTACAACCTGCCGCAGGCCACGGCCGACAACCTCACCGACGGCTGGGTGCACACGGGCGACGCGGGTTACATGGACGAGGAGGGCTATCTCTACCTCAAGGATCGCATGAAGGACATGGTGGTGTCCGGCGGCGAGAACATCTACCCGGTGGAGGTGGAGAACGCCATCGCCAGGCACGAGGCCGTCGCCGACGTGGCGGTCATCGGCGTGCCGCACGACAAGTTCGGCGAGGCCCTGCTCGCGTTCATCGTGACCACGCAGGATGCGAGCATCACGCTGGAAGAACTCATTGAGTTCTGTCGCGACAAGATCGCCGGCTACAAGATCCCGCGGCGGATGGAGCTCATCGACGAGCTGCCGCGCAATCCCTCCGGCAAGATACTCAAGAAGATCCTGCGCGAACCCTACTGGGACAGCGCGGGCCGCAACGTGGGTTGAACCGGCCGCACCGCCGCTAACGACAAGAGGCAGCCGCACACCATGAAACTGATGCTATTTGCGACCCGGGTAGTGGCCCTGGTCCTCATAACCTGGCAGGCCGCCGGCGCCGCGGAACTTACCGAGATGCCCGCTAATCCCAAGGGCAATGTGCTCATCTACGGCGCCTACGGTTATTCCGGCAAGGGGATAACCCGGTTCGCGGCGGACTACGGCATCACCCCGGTGCTGGCCGGTCGCAATGCCGAGAAGCTCAAGGCGTTCGCCGACGAGGTCGGCTACGACTACATCCCGCTCAGTCTCGACGACAACCACGAGCGCATCGTCGAGGTGCTGCGCGGCTTCGAGCTTGTCATGCACATCGCCGGGCCCTATACCTTCACCTCGAAGCCGATGATCGATGCGGCCCTGGTCGCCGGCACGCACTACGTGGATCTCACCGGCGAGCTGCACGTGATAGAGGCGCAGCTCGCGCGGCACGAGGAATACGTTAAGGCAGGGATCATGGTGATGCCGGCGGTCGGCTTCGACGTGGTGCCGACGGACTGCCTCAACTATTACGTGGCCGGCAGGATCGACAACCCGACCACGCTGCAGCTGATCATGAACAACGAGTATTCCAGCGCCGAGGGCGCGGCGGCGAGTCGCGGCACGATCAAGTCGGGGATCGAGATGCTGTCGCGGCCGCTGAAGACCCGCCAGGACGGCCAGATGATCGAGATGACACAGCCAAAGGTCATCACGCAGGAGGTGAACGGCGAGGAGCGCAGCCTGGTGCAGATTCCCTGGGCCGACATGATCACGTCCTGGGTGAGCACCGGTGTGCCGACGATCGAGATCTACCAGATCGCCTCCGGCGGCGAGTTGCCGGGCTGGCTGCCCTGGCTGCTGCGGCGCGAGTGGGGCAAGAATCTCCTGGTCTGGCTGGTCGACAACTTCTTCCCGGAAGGTCCGCCGCCTGAGGCGCAGGAGAAGCGCCAGACACAGCTCATCGCCACCGCGACCAACAAGCGCGGTGACAGCGCGAGCGCCGAGATGATAACGCCGGAACCCTACCTGCTGACTTTTCACTCCGCGCTGATCGTTGCGAACCGGATTCTCGACGGGCAGTGGGAAGCGGGTTTCCAGACGCCCGCCGGGCTGTACGGCGCGGACCTCGCGCTGGAGATTCCCGGCGTGACACGGCGCGACCTGTAGGCCGCGACCGCTAGCCGCTCTTGAGCGTGGCGATGCGGGTGATCAGTTCGGCAGTGCGCCGCTCCAGTTCCGCCGACGGGTGTTCGAACTTGAGGCCGACGCGATAGAGCACGCTGTGCGGCATCTTCAGGGGTTCCTGGCGCACCACGCGGGCGCGCAGTTTCAGTGAACACTTTTCGTCCGTGGTGCTGATCACGGTCTGCAGCGACTGCCCGACCTTGAGCGGGTCCGGTACGGTGATACCGATGCCGCCCGCGGAGATGTCATGCAGTGTGGATTCCAGTTCCTGCACCGCGTCGAACTGTAACTCCAGCCGCTGCGTGAGGCGCGCGAAGTTGCGCTTGCCGTCGTCGGTGCCGGCCGCGAGCTGCTCCAGTATCGCCATGAGCTTTTCCTCGTCACGCGTGCTCAGGCTGGAGAAGCGCGCGGAGACTTTGACGCCGCCGTCGAAAGGGTACAGGCGCAGCACCTTCGCCTGGATGGCGATGGCGCCGCCCTGTGGACGCTGTACCATCAGGCGTACCGATTCACCCGGTTCCGCGGGGCAGGCCGGCACGTGAAAGGCCACGCCGCCCCAGGAGATATTTTCGAGCTGCGCGTCCGCGGGCCTGGACTCGCCGGGCCAGGCCACTTTCATCGGCGTGCTGATATTGAGCCGGAACTGGGTGCGGTTCTCGGCGAACTCGCCGGGATCCGCGTCTGCCTCCTGCGCGGGCGGAAGCGCGAGTTCCTGGCTGCGCACCAGTTCCAGGGCCTCTTCCAGCACCTGGCCGCCCTCGACGTAGACACCCGTTGCCACTGCGGCCTCGTCGTCACCGAAGCTCTGCGCGGAGACCTCCAGGCGCACGAAGCCCTGCTTCTGGCGGTGCTGCGCGACACTGCGCGCGAGCAACTGGATGGCCGCCGAAAGTTCCTCGCGGCTGGCGCTGTCCAGTACATCCTCCGGTCCCGTGATCATGCGGGTCGTCCCTCCTCGTCCCCGGGGGCGAAAGGCGCCTGCGGGCGCCGTGTGCCGGGTAAACCCCGGACCTGTTTTTGGCGCTATCATAGCAAGTTGCGTACGCTGCGTAGATTTCGCGCCGCTGGTTTGCGAAGAATGTCACTAATGTCGCTCGCGCACGAGGCCGCCGGGCAGCCCTGACACCTGCGAGGTTTTACGGTACATTGCCGCGTTCCAATAAGAAGCGACAAGGACACCGCGATGGTCAGCATCGGCACCCCTTTTTCCCCCACCGCGACACGCGTACTGCTGTGCGGCTCTGGTGAACTCGGCAAGGAAGTCGTCATCGAACTGCAGCGCCTCGGCGTGGAGGTGATCGCGTGCGACCGCTACGAGAACGCGCCGGCCATGCAGGTCGCCGATCGCTCGTACGCGTTCTCCATGCTGGACGGAGCAACCCTGCGCGAGGTGATCGAAAAGGAACAGCCCGACCTCGTCGTGCCCGAGATCGAGGCGATTGCCACCGATACCCTGGTGGAACTTGAAAGCGAGGGTTTCAGGGTGATTCCCAGCGCGCGCGCCGCGCGGTTGACCATGAACCGCGAGGGCATTCGCCGCCTCGCGGCGGAGGAGCTCGGACTCGCCACCTCACCCTATGAGTTCGCCGCGACGAAGGAGGAGTTCGACGCCGCCGTGGCGCGCATCGGCATGCCGTGCATTGTCAAGCCGATCATGAGTTCATCCGGCAAGGGCCAGAGTACGATCCGCGGCGCGGCCGATATCGACAAGTCCTGGCACTACGCGCAGGAGGGCGGTCGCTCGGGGGCGGGCAAGGTGATCGTCGAGGGGTTCGTGGACTTCGACTACGAGATCACGCTGCTCACCGTGCAGCACAGCGGTGGAGTCGCCTACTGTGAGCCCATCGGTCACCGGCAGGAAGACGGCGATTACCAGGAGTCCTGGCAGCCGCAACCCATGAGCGGTGTTGCGCTGGCGCGGTCAAAGGAGATTGCGGAGAAGGTCACGGGCGCCCTGGGCGGCCACGGCCTGTTCGGCGTGGAGTTGTTCATCAGGGGCGACGAGGTGTATTTCAGCGAGGTGTCGCCGCGCCCCCACGACACCGGCATGGTGACCCTGATCTCCCAGGACCTGTCCGAGTTCGCGTTGCACGCCCGCGCGATCCTCGGGCTGCCCATCCCCAATATCCACTTCCACGGCCCGTCGGCCTCCAGTGTGATTCTCGTGCAGGGGAATTCCACGCGCACCCGCTTCGGCAACCTCGAACAGGCGCTGGCCGAGCCGGACACGAGCGTTCGCCTGTTCGGCAAGCCGGAGGTGGCGGGTAAGCGGCGCATGGGCGTGGCGCTCGCGCGCGGCGCTGATGAAGACGATGCGCGGCGGAAGGCGAATGCAGTGGCCGCCGCGGTGACTGTGGACCTGGGTTAACCGCCGCGCCGGGGGCTAGAAGTCCCAGAACAAGCCACCGTAGACGCCCTCGATAGTGGCCTCGAGTTCCTCGTCGCCTGACTCGTAGTCGATGTCCATGATCCGGTAGCCCACTTCCACGCCCAGCCCGATGGCTGACTCCCACGCCAGTGCGCCGCGCGCATCCATGAGGGTGGAATCGTCCCAGTCGATGTACTGTGCCTGGGCTTTTACCAGCCAGCCCGTGAAGGGCAGCTCGAACTGCGCCGCTCCGTAGAGCAACGGGATGACCTCATCGATCTCCTCCTCCGCCCGGTTGCCGAAATCGTCCGTGAGCACGACGCTCGCGTCGTACCGGCGCGCCGTCAGGCCGATATCCAGCGAGACCCGGTTGTCGAGAATCTCGTAGTAGAGCGTGGCGTCGGAGTGGGTAAGCTGGATCTCCCCGTTGACCGCGCCCTCGAACTCCACGCCGTCGAACTCCGTCCGCGCGATCACCCCGTTGCCCGCTGTTTCCGCCTCGGTGTGCTGTACCAGGAGATTGGGAATAACGGGAATGGGGTGCTCGAACGAGGCGTACAGCATGTAGTCGGACTCGTCATCGATGTCGAAGTCGCTGTCGAAGTCGATCGTGTCGCCGCCGTCGCGGCCCTGTGCGTCGAAGCTCTGTAACCACAGGCTCGCGCCCAAGGAACCCCCCAGCGCGTCGGCGTTGGCGAGGGGCGCGAAAGCCAGGGCGGTGATGCACAGGAACAGCGGGTTGAATGGCCTGGTCATGGTGGTTACCTCCGTAAAACCCGGCCATGGTAACCCGTGGTAAATCCGCGAAACTGTGTGAAAGTACCTGTGTTCCCTCGACCTATTACCCTTGTCGCAATCCTCAGCCCTTGATCGACGCCAGGATGCCGCGCACCTCCGCCGCACTGAGAAAGCGCGGGCTGGGGTAGGTGCCACCCTCGGCCAGCGCGGCCGCCACCAGTTCATCGATGTCCTCGGACTGGATCGCATCGGTCGTGCGGGGTATGCCGATGTCGTCGTTGAGTTGCTGCACGCGTTCAATCAGGCGGCGCGCCAGGGCGGCATCGCCCTCGTCGCGCTCTCCCATACCGCAGTGCACGGCGATGTCGGCGAGCTTCGCGGTCGCGTCGCCTTCCAGGCAGGCCAGCACATGGGGCAGGGCGAGGGCATTGCCCAGGCCGTGCGGCACGCCGTATTTCGCGCCGAGGTTGTGGGAGATGGCGTGCACGTAACCCACCAGCGCGTTGGTGATCGCCATGCCGCCGTAGAAGGATGCGAGGCTCATCGCCTCCCGCGCTTCCAGGTCGCTGCCGTCGGCGCAGGCGCGCGGCAGGTAGTCGAAGATCAGCTTGCAGGCGGTGAGGCCGTAGGTGTCAGTCTCCGGGGAGCCCCAGCGGCCGATATACGATTCGATCGCGTGCGTGAGGGCGTCGATGCCGGTGGCGGCGGTGATGTGCGCCGGCAGGCCGCGGGTGATCTGGGGGTCGAGCGCGGCGGCGCGGGGAATCAGGCAGGGGTCGAAGACACCGCCCTTGGCGTGTGTCTCGTTGTCGGAAATGACCGCGATGAATGTCGCCTCGGAGCCGGTGCCGGAAGTGGAGGGCACGGCAAAGAGTGGCACTGTGGGGTTCTCGCACTTGGCAAAACCCACGCAGTCGGCGGCCGCGCAGTCGTTCGCGGCGGCGAGCGCGATCACCTTCGCCGCGTCGATCGATGAGCCGCCCCCGAAGGCCAGCACGGAATCGCAGGTGTTGCCGCGGTACACCGCGAGGCCGTCGTCGACCACCTTCTGCGTCGGGTCCGGCAGCACGCCGTCGTAGACCACCGGCGTCACGCCGTGTCCCTCCAGCGTTCTGAGCGCCGGGTCGAGCACCCCGAGGTCGTGCAGCGGTTTGTCGGTGACGACGAGCACCCTGCGCAGGCCGAACTGGGCGATGGCGGCGCAGAGCTGGTGCACGGCCCCGGCGCCGACAAACGTCATGGGCTTGGGCTGCGGCTTGGCCAGCAGGCGTCCCACGAGCGCCTGGCGCGCGCGGTAGAGGGGTTTCATGTAGAAAGCGGTCACGGCGACATCCGGTAGGCTGCGGGAAGAGGCGCACGATAGCGCAGAATCGGCCGGGCGCCTAATACACAGGGCACCCGGGCGGGGGCGCCACCCTGGCGGATAATTACGGATAATTTAATTATCCAAAAAAATGGTGAATAAATTATCCGGTGTGGTACGGTTGCTTCATGGACCTGCCGCCCCGGTCGCGGCAGGCGATGTACCCAGGAGGTAACAGCGATGACAGCACCTGCCACGAATGCGCCCGCGGCGAGCATCAAGCCGCGGCAGATGGACTTCGACATGACGCTGCTGAAGGAGAAGTACTTCTTCCGCGGTAACGCCATTCTCAGCACGCTCATGTACGCGCTCTCGGCCTCGTTTCCCGACGGTGAGCGCTTCTTCATCGACTCGGTGCGTTACTACCGCGACCAGATCGACGACCCCGTACTGAAGGAAGACATCCGCGGTTTTATCGGCCAGGAGGCACACCACTCCCGCATCCACCAGGACTTCAACGACCAGGCCGCCGGCCTGGGTATGGCGATGGAGCCCATCCGCAAGCACTTCCTGCGCCGCCTCAACTTCGGCCGCAAGCGTTTCAACCACGGCCAACAACTCGCCGTTACCGCGGCGCTGGAACATGTGACCGCCACGCTGGCGCAGTGGACACTGGAAAATCCGCAGGTTACAGAAGGCGACAGCACGTCGCCGCTGCGTGAAATGCTGCTGTGGCACGCGATGGAAGAAATCGAGCACAAGGCCGTGGCGTTCGATGTCTACCGCGCCTGTGTGAACGACGAGCAGCAGCGCATTCGCATCGCGAAGATCGTGTTTCGCACCTTCTGGATCCAGATGGCGATCGCCCAGGTCATGCTGTTGTGGCACGACCGCCGCCTGCCGCGCTGGCGTGAGATTCGCGAGGCCTGGGACTTCATGTGGGGCGAGAACGGTTTCCGCAGCTGGTCAGCCCCGGAATTCAGGAAGTACCTGCGTCGCGGCTTCCACCCGAACGACATTGACCAGAGCCGGTTGCTTGAGCGCTGGCAAAGCGACTTCCCGGAAGTGGCCGCGCTGCAGGTCGCCTGAGCGATGCGGCGGTGTTAGCGCACCGCCTCGGGCAGCGGACAGGAGGATCGGCGCGTGACGAAAGAGCGTAGGGAAGGGGCGGAAGCGGCTACCACCTACCGGATCTCCGAGCTGGCGGAAGCCGCCGGTGTGTCGCGCGACATGATCAAGTACTATCTCCGCGCGGGCCTCTTGCCCCCGGCCGAGAAGCCGCGCCCCAACCTCTCGCTCTACTCGTCGCTGCACCTGCGGCTGATCGAATTGATCCTGACCTTCCAGGCGCAAACCCGCCTGTCCCTGTCGCAGATCGCATCGGTATTCGCGGGCGCCGCCTTCGACCCCGCCGCCATCGAGGTCGAGTTACTCTCGGATCGCCACAGCGGCGGCAGGCGCGACAACATCATCCCCTTCGAAACCACGAACGTTGAACGCGGCGCCCTGGAACTGCCGCAGGAGGCGCTGGCCGAGTTAGCGGCGGCCGGCCTTATCGCCGATACCGGACACCTGGATGAAGACGAGGAACAGGTTGCGGCCCTGTTGCTCGCCGCCCGCGACCAGGATGTGCCGCTGCGCTTCTTCACCGAGGCCAGGGCGGCGCTCGCGACCCTCGCCGACCTGGAGGTCAAGTCGCTGATCGGCATCAAGCGCGACGGCCTTGTCTACGAGGATGTACTCGATCGCGTGACCAGCACGGACCGGCTGATCAACCGCTGGATGGTGGCGGAAAAGAGCCGCCAGGCGCGACAGTTGTTCCGCCGCATCCTCGAGAATTCCGAACAGGCGCTCAGTTCGGTACACGACGCCATCTACTTCCCCAGCCGTGTGTTCCGCCAGCGCTACCGCGTGGCAGAGGCCCTCGACCGCCTGGACGGCGTTCTCGCGGAGCGGTCCTCTGTCACTGCACTGCACGACGCGACCCGGGTCGCACTGCTGCTGACCGAATTCGAACGCGCCACGGGCTACGCCGACGCGCTGCTCGCGACCGATGCGGGAGACAGCCTGGGCCTCGCCTGCAAGTGTCTCGCCATGGGCATGCAGGCCGATCTTGACGGTGCGCTCGAGTTCTTCGACCCGCTCACCGCGATGGACTCGCGCCTGCCCATGGCGATGGAGGCGCGCCTGCTGACACTGCTGATGCAGGCGGCGCGGCTGGGCGGCATGTCCGACGCGTCGGAATTGCTCAAGGACGCGCAGCAGTTATTTTTAGAGCCCGTGGAGTGGGACGCGGCGGACCCCCTCGATCGTTGCGAGGCCGTACTGCTCGAGGCCCGTGCCAACGCGCTGTTTCCCGACGCGATCAATCGCGAGGCCGCTGCCATCGAGGGCCTGGAGACGCTGTTGGCGGAGTTGCAGGCCGAGGGTCTGACCATACTCGGCGAGCCGCTGGAGGCGGTGGCCATGGTGCAGGAGATTTACACGCACTATTACCTTGCGCAGCTTTACGAGGCCCGCGGCGACGCGGAGCGCGCGCGTGGGCACTATGACAACGTGATTCGGATCGACCCGTCCTCCAATTTCGGAGAGGCGGCGTACCTGAAACTGGGCTAGACAGAACTGAGTCAAGGCGGAGGCACTTATGACCGGCAATCCCGACTGCATGGCAACCCTGGACGGGATACCAGGCGTTCACAAACGGATTTTCCTGGCCGCGCTGGGCGCCCTGCTGGCGTTGTTGCTCGCCGCGCCGCTCGCCGCGAGCAGCGATTGGTCGCTGGCAAAGGACAGGAAGGGTATACAGCTCTACACGCGCCCGGTCGCCGGTTCGCCCTTCGAGGAAGTGAAAGCCACGACGATTATTCACGCGCCCATCGAACGCGTTATCGCCGTCTTCGGCGACGGCGCCACCTGCGCCAAGTGGCGCGGCAACTGCAAGTCTTCGCGTATCCTGCGGCAACCGCAGGAACACGAGCGCTACATCCACATGGTGCTGGACCTGCCCTGGCCGCTGTCCGATCGCGACATGGTACTGCGCTCACTGTCCAACGTGGATGAAACGAGCAAGACGGCGACCGTGGATATCGTGTCGGTGGAGGGTGAGTATCCCGAGCAGAAGTACGTGCGCGCCAATACCCGGGCGCACTACAGCATGGAACTTCTGGAGCCGGGGAAAATAGCGCTCACCTACATTGTGCACGTGGATCTCGGCGGCGACCTGTCCCCGGGCATCATCAACCCGGAACTCGCGTCCTCCACGTTCGACGAAATCCGCCGCCTGGTCGAACTGGCCGAGGGCTGATCCGGCGGCACCGGTCCCGCGTAACCCTGGGTGTAGTCATTCAGGGGAGGCAACCATGTCGATCAGCCGGGTGTTGGGAACGTGTGTACTCAGTGTCTGTGCCACCGTCGCGAATGCCGCGCAGCCGTTCGCGATCGAGAAGACCAAGACGGGCATCCTGCCCGACGGGGGATTCTACGGGCTGTATGAAGTGAGTTGCCGTGACGACCGTACCGCAGCGATTGGTGGGCTCAGCCGCCGCTCGGGCCCCTGGTGCCTGGCGCGCCAGGGCGACCTGCAGTGCTTCCAGAGGTCTCAGGACGCGGCGTTTGCCGCCTGCAACTCGCTGGAGCTGGCCGACGCCGACAGCGCACGCACGCATACTGAAAGCACGCGCTAGGCGGAATCGCTAGTCGAGCCAGGGCCGGGCGGGACGCGAGAGGATACCGCGCATCTTCAGTAGTGCCGGGGGCATGTTCTTCAGCCCACCGGTGAGCACGAACAACAGCATCTTGAGCGGCCCCGGCGCGGGCGGGGGTGGCGCGTCATCGCCCCAGCAGTAGAGGTTGCCCGGGTCCAGCGGGTGGTAGCCCGTGGGGGCGTCCGCCGTGAACACGTCGCCGTCGGCATAGTGTTCGAGTTCAGTGCCGCAGGGGTCCTTCCAGTAGTCAAAAATCTGGCTGCCGAGAATGTGGCGGCCGATACCCCACTGGTGTTGCCAGCCCTTGCTCTTGAGATGCTGCTGGCCCTGGCCGACGGCGTCGAGGTCCAGCGTCTCGAAGGCGACGTGCAACAGCCCGCGCGCGAGGTTCTGCGCCAGCACCACGGTGTGGTGGTCGGCGGGCGTGTCGCCCCGGTCCAGCCGCATGAATGCTAGCACGGGAGTGCCGTCCTCCACGCACTGCACGTCGCTGGGTATCAGGCCGAGGTTCTGGAGATACCAGGCGCTGGCGCCGGCGAAATCCGGCACGCTCAGTACCAGGTGGCCCACCTTTTCCAGCGGCGAGGGTTGCACGCAGGCGCGCACGCCGCTGTTCACGCGCAGCTTGCGCGTCGGGGAATTGGCGGTAAACAGCGTGTCGCGGCACGGAATCCGTTCCGCCGCCGCGCGGCCCCAGACGTAGTCCACGATGTAGCCGTTGGGATCTTCGACGCGCACGCGACGCCCGCCCCCCGGGCCGTCCACCGCTTCCTCTGCCGCGCCGTGGTGCGCCGCGACCCGCGCCAGCTCCGCCTCGGTCGCCACGCCGAACCCGGCGCCGAGGAAGCGCGGCTTGTCGCCCCTGCTCGCGGCGTAGAACCAGGGCGAGGGGCCGTGGCCGCGGAAGTACAGGGTTGTGTCGTCACTACCCGCCAGTTGCATACCGAAGTCCTGCAGGAAAGCGCGCTGTTGCTCGAGGTCCGGACGTTCGAACAGTACGTACGCCAGTTCCTGCACACGCACGAGCGGATCGGGGTGGCGTTCCAGGAGTACCTTGCCCGCGTTGGCACGCGCGGTTGCGCTCACGGTGTTCTCGCCGACGTAGAGTTGTGTTTCGCTCATGTTGTCATCTCACTGCAGTTCCCGGGCAGCATGCGGCACAGTCCCGGTAGGGCGCAGTTCCGCTGTTCACCCGTCGCTTGTCGCATGTAACGGACGGATGCGCTTCACAGTACCTGCTCGCGGACCCCGTTCACCAGGGTGCCCACGCCACTGACCTCGACCTCTATGCTGTCACCGGGCGCGAGGAAGAGCGCGGGGTCGCGCAGCGCACCTACGCCCTCCGCGGCGCCGGTCACGATCACGTCCCCCGGTTGCAGTTCGTAGACGTCGGAGATGTGCGAGATGAGCTGGGCGAAGGAGAAGATGAGGTCGTCGAGGGCCATCACCTGGCGCACCTCGCCGTTGACGCGGCATTCCAGTCGCATGCTGTCGAGATCCACGCTGTCGGCAGTGGCCAGCACGGGGCCGAAGCCGCCGGAGCGCCAGGCGTTCTTGCCCGTGGTCATCTGGCCGCTGCTGATCTGGTAGAAGCGGGCGGACCCGTCGTTGAAACAGCTGTAACCGGCGACGTACTCCAGCGCGTCTTCCTCGCTCACATTGCGGCAGGGCCTGCCGATGACCAGCGCGATTTCACCCTCGTAGTCGAACGCGGGCTCCTTCAGCGGCTTCTCCAGGTCCTCGCCCGACGGGACGAGCGTGCCCGCGGCGCGCAGGAAGAACATGGGGACCTTGGGCTCTTCCTCGAGTCCCATGCGGTCCTTGGCTTCCTCGAAGTGCGAATGGGTGTTCATGCCCGCGCACCAGATCGCCCCCGGGTTGGGGATGGGGGGCAGGAGGTGCACGTCGGCGAGTCCGAAGTCACGTGGCGTGCCCACCCCGGCCGCCTGTTCCACCCCCGCGGCCAGCAGCGACTTGAGGTCCGGACAGTCCGCCAGGCGCGAGCCCAGGTCGGTGATGGCGTCGCCGTTGAGCAGGCCGTAACCGGGTTCGCCGTCCTTCAGGTAGCTGATCAGGTGCATGGGGTTCTCCTCAATAATAATTGCAGATGAGCGAATAATAGATAAAAAAATTTGCAAGTCAACGAAAAAATAATTGAATTTCACCGATCGCCGTGGCTATACTTGCGCCATCACGAACCGGAGGCGGTACCCATGCCACCCAGTACAGCGGTCGATACGTCGAAGAAGCCCACGGGGCGCCGTACCCAGGAGCGCACGGAACTCACGCGGGCGAAACTGCTCGAGGCGGCGGCCCGGCTGTTCACCGAGCACGGCTTCGAGGGCGTCACCATTCGCGACCTTGAGAACGCGGCGGGTGTGCAGCGCGGCCTGCTGGCCTACCACTTCAAGGACAAGAAGCGCCTGTGGAAGGCGATGGCGGACCAGACCTTCGAGGTCCTGGCGGAGCAGCTCAATCCGCGCCTGGAGTTGGTCGGCGATCTGTCGGCGAGGGAGCGAATAGCCTATATAATAAGGTTTTACGTGCGCTTCAGCTCGAATCATCCACAGCTGCCGCGACTGCTGGCGCAGGAGGCGCGGCACGAGAGCTGGCGCCTGGACTACATCCTGGACAAACACGTCAGGCGAATCGCACAGGAGTTGCGCGAGCCGGTGGTCGAGGCGCTCGGTCTCAATGAACGCGAGTTTGTCCACTGGTACTACCTGCTGGCCGGTGGCAGCTCGTTGATCTTTTCCCATGCGCCCGAGTGCAAGGGCCTGTTCGGCGTGGATTCCCACGATGACGATGTCGTGGACGAGCACGCCGAGGTGATGGTGCGGGCCCTGCTGGGTCCGGCCGCGTAAACATCCCCGTGAACGCCCTGGAACGGCCCGGATCGCTGAAAATAATAATTTGTATGAATACAAATAATACTGAAATAAATTCGCTGCAGTGTGTAGTTAGTGCCCCTGAAGGAGGTAGACCATGACCTGGCTCCTGTCGGCCCTGGCGCTTGGCGCCCTGGCCTGGTTCCTGTGGGAGAAGCGCCAGCGCAGGACCTACGCCATGCCCGGCGGGATTCACCGCGACATCTGCCTGCCGTACGAGCAGGAGTACGAGCTGTACCACAACGGGCTCTCGCTGTGCTCCAAGAAGGTCCGCGTGTGCCTGAAGGAGCTCGGCATTCCCTTCGCGGAGCACCACATCGACCTGATCGAGACCGGCTCCTACGAGGTGGTAAGCCGGCACTACCTCAAGGTGAACCCCGCGGGCATTCTCCCCTGCCTGGTACACAACGGGCATCCCGTCTACGAGTCCCACGACATCATCACCTACTGCGCCGAACAGGCGGGCGGCAGCCTGATACCGCGCGACCCGGAGCAACTGCCCGTGATGGAACGCTGGAAAGACGTGGCGTCCATCAAGGAGGAGGAGTCCCTCGACGGATTGGAGCGGAGTGCCGGCCTGTGCACCGCCGTGCTGACCGTGCCGCTGTTTGCGTCGGCCATGGTCGAAATTCCCTACCACAAGCTGGTGGAGGGCCTGCTCTTCCACCGCCTCAAGGCGCGGCCGCTGATGTTCTTCCTGTTCAAGCTGCGCGGCATCGGCGGGCTGCCCCGGCTGGCGCCGCTGGTCAAGCAATCGCGGCGTGCGCATCGCGCCATGTCCGCGCATCTCGACGCGCTGGAAGCGCAACTCGAAGGCGGGGAGTGGATCTGCGGCGATGAGTACACCCTCGCCGACATCAGCTGGATGGTGATCTTCGAGCGTATGGTGGAGGCTGACTGGCTGGCGACGTTCACGGGTCCCGAACTGCGCCCCGGGGTGTGGGCGTACTGGCAGCGCCTGCAGCAGCGGCCGGGTTTCGCGGGGATCAGCGAGTACCGCCTGCCGATCGTGACGCGCGCGACGGCGAGACTGGTCGAGTTCAAACGCGAGCACCGGGACTTTGCGCGGCAACTGGCGGCAGTGGAGGTGGCGGCATGAAGACAGTTGAGACAGACGTGGTGATCGTGGGTGCGGGTCCCGTGGGCCTGCTGCTGGCGCACATTCTCGGCCACGGCGGGGTACGCGTGCTGGTGCTGGAGCGCGACGCCGCCCTGTCGGACGAGCCCCGGGCCGTGGGTCTCGACCCCGAGTCGCTGCGCTCATTCCAGGGCCTCGACCTGATGCCCGTACTGGAGAAGGACCTGTTGCACGGGCTGACAGGCGAGTACTACAACGGCGACGGCGAGCTGCTGTTCGCGATCACCGATGACCAGAAGGGACCGCTCGGTTATACGCAACTCGCCGGTTTCAACCAGCCTGCGCTGGTGCGCACGCTGGCCGATGAACTGGGGCGCTACGACGAGGTGGCGCTGCGGTACCAACACACGCTGACGGCCTTCGAGGATACGGGCTCGCGCGTCGTTGCGACCGTGACGACCCCGACCGGCGAGGACGAGCGCATCGAGGCGCGCTACCTGGTGGGTTGCGACGGCGGTCGCTCCACCGTGCGCCAGCAACTGGGGATCAGGATGACCGGTGTGTCGAATCCCCAGCCCTGGCTGGTCATCGACACGGTGGAGGACGAGTGGGACGGGCTGCGCAAGTACCGTTTCTTCTGTGACCCCAAGCGCCCGGGCATGTTCGTGCAGACGCCGCACAACAATCGCCGCTGGGAGTGGATGCTGCTGCCCGGCGACAACCGCGAGGACTTCCTGAAGGACGAGACCATCGAGGCGCTGCTGTCACCGCACATCGACGTCAGCAAAATCGACATCTACCGGCGCCGGGTCTACGACTTTCACGCGATCATCGCGGATCGTTTCCAGCGTGGCCGCGTCTTCCTCGCTGGGGACGCCGCGCATATGACGCCGCCGTTCGCGGGGCAGGGCCTCAACAGCGGCATCCGCGATGCCACCAACCTCGGCTGGAAGCTGTGCGCGGTCATCCGGCGCGGTGTGCCCGCGGCGCTGCTCGACACGTACGAACAGGAGCGCTGGCAACACGCGAAGCAGCTCATCGACGTGGCCGTCAACCTGGGTAACCAGATCCAGCCGATCGACCCCGAGGCCGCCGCCGCGCGCGACGCCGGGTTTGCCGAGCTCCAGCGCGACGAGGCGGCCATGGACGAGTTTACCGGCGGCCTGTTCAAGGCACTGCTCGACCGTTATTTCCTGGAGGGCTTCGCGGTGGGTATCGGCGAACAGTACCTGGCCGGCCGCATGATCAGCCAGCCCGAGGTGACCAATCGGTCCGGGCAGACGCGCCTGCTCGACGACGAGGTCGGCGGCGGCTTCACCCTGCTCGGCTACAACTGCGACCCCGCCGGGGCGATCCCCGCAGCGGTCCTGGCACCCCTGCGCGAGTGGGGCGTGCGTGTTGTGTCCGTGCGTGACGACGGCGCCGACGGCGACCTTGCCATGGCGCCGGGCAGTCACCTGGCGGAGCTGTTCGCCGCGGGAGACGCCGATAGGGTGCTGCTGCGTCCGGACCACTTCTGCATGGCGGCGTTCAGCGCCGACACTGCCGGCCAGACGCTCGCAGAGGCGGCGGGCATGCTCGGCATCCAGGCGCGTTGAGGCAAAACGTACCGGTGATGAGTTACGTCAACCGGCAGGTACCGGCGGCGTTCTTTCGCAGGCCGCGGGGGAGAGCGAGGGTAAGCAAACCGTGCAACTGGTAGATCGTGATGGAGGTGAGTGAAATGGTCGTATTGGTAGCGGGAGCAAGTGGCGGGCTCGGCAGCGTCCTGGCGCGCATGCTGCGGGAGCAGGGTGCGACGGTGTACGGCACGTGCCGCAATCCCGCGGCGCTCGAAGGGGAGTATCCTTTCCCCTTCCTCGCCATGGATATCACCGACGATGACTCCGTCGCCGCAGCGCTCGCAGTAGTGCTGGAGAGGGAGGGCAGGATCGACGCGGCGGTGAATTGCGTGAACGAGATGTTCATCGGTTCCGTCGCGGAGACCAGCATGCCGGAGGTGATCGGCCTCTACGACACCAATGTATTCGGCGCGATGCGCCTGTGCCGCCAGTTGGCGCCCATCATGCGGGAGCAGGAGGGCGGCGGCACGATCGTTATCATGAGTTCCCTGGGCGGCATCCTCGCCGTGCCGTACATGAGCAGCTATACCTCCGCGAAGTTCGCGCTGGAGGCGTTCGCCGAGGCGTTCCGCCACGAGGTGAGGAACGACAATGTCCGGGTGAGTATCATGCAACCCGTGGCGATGCACATGGAGCGCGGCGACACCGGTTCGCACCTGCGCCTGGTGGACGGCGTGCGGGAGGGTTCGCTGAGTCACCGTATGCTGCGGCAGATGGCGAAGGATACCGCCGCGAGCAAACTGACGCCGCAGATGGTGGCGCAGCGGATAATCGGGATAATACAGTCCGGCGAGGCACCGCTGCGGGTGCCGCTGGACAGGGCCAGGGTACTGGGCAAGCTCAAGCGTTTCGCGCCCCAGGCTGTGCTGGACAAGATGGTGCGGGGTCTCGTCGGCCTGGACAGGGCAAGTTGAGGAAAGAGCGATGGCGGCACGACTGGGCTACGGCAGGTTCGACAAGTTCATTCACTGGCTGATGGCGATCAACATCATGCTGACGCTGGTCTTCGCGAAAGGCATGGCGTCATTGCCGGACGACGAGCGCGTGCTGGAGTATGGCGACCACGGCGCTTCCGTGACGACCATCGCCATCTGTCTCGTCATCCGCATACTGTGGCGCTGGTACCAGGGCTTTCCGCAGCTCCCGCCCAGCATGACCGATGCCGCGCGCTCAGCGGCGCGCATCGCGCACTACGCGCTCTACGGCGTGCTCGCGCTGCAGGTCGGCGTCGGCGTCTTCCTCGCGTCCACCACCGAGTTGGAGTTTGTCGCCTCTGTCTACAACATCAACTACACCGCTTTCGGCCTGGCACCGCAGAGCGCACACGACCTGCTGCTCGATTTCCATATCGCGTTGTACTGGACGATCATCGCGCTGCTCGTGTTACACGTTGCAGCCGCCCTCAAACACCACTTCGTGGACGGCGACGAGGTGCTGCTGCGCATGCTGCCCTTCTCGGGGCGCGGCGTGAACGGCAGGGTGACCCGGTGAATGCCCTGCCGTACACTCTGAATGACGACGACGCCAAAATGTCGATAAGCGCCGGGCAAACGGAATATTCCGACCGCTTGCCCCGGCGGCGGGAGGAATGATGCTGCGGGTATTGCTCGCCTTGTTACTGGTACTGGTTTTCGCGGCGGCCGCGACGTCCTGGATTTTCACCCGCCCCGTGGTCGAGCCGCAGTACGCCGGCCCCGACGCGGAGGTGCTGCAGGTGGCGCCGCTGCAGGAGGCGATCACGCTGGCGCGGACGCTCGATGGGGAGATGCTGCTGGTGGTCGCCGCGGACCGCGCCGGGGTGCAGGCCATCGCGCTGGGCGAACCCGGCAAGTATGCCATCGCCGCCTATCGCGCGCTCGGGCCGACACCGCTGCGCCTGCTTGCCGCCACGGGCACCACGGCCTCCTATCGCTGGGACGCACTGGGCATGCCCATCGAGGGCCTGCCGCGGAACATCGCGGCGGGCACGAACTACCGCGACCACGCCGAGGAAGTCGGCCACGAGGGTGAGCCTTTCCTGTTCCCGAAACTGAGCGTGCCGACTGCCTGGAACGCAGCCGTCCAGGCGCGAGGACGACTGGACTACGAGGTGGAGCTGTGCGCTGTGACGCTAGCGGAACACCGCGCGGACAGCCCGGCACCGCTGGGCTACCTGCTCTGCGGCGACTACACGGACCGCCTGCAACTCGTGCGCGAGATCGACCTGGGCGGCCCCATGGGCCTGACCGGCTTCACGGATGCCAAGGGCGGCGCGGGCCGCCTGCCTGTCGGCCCGCTGCTGGTCATCCCCGAGGACCCGGACTTTTACCGCAAGATCGAGTTGCGCCTGTACAAGAACGATACGCTGCGCCAGCGCTCGGGGGCGGATCTCATGATCTGGACGCCGCAGGAACTGCTCACCCGCGCACTGGCCGACTGCGAGCCGCGGTACGCATCGCTCGAGGGCATGCAGCGCGTGACGGACTGCGCGAGCATACCCGCGGGAACGCTGCTGTTGACCGGGACACCGGGGGGCGTGCAGTTCCATGTCGCCACCATCTGGAACCCCTGGGCTTACCTCACGCGGGGCGACGTCGTGACGAGCTTCGCCACCTACCTCGGCTACATGGAAAACCCCATCGTCGTGAACTGACGCGGGGACACTGTCGTATGACCGGTTGATAGCCGTGTGTGCTGGTTGAGGAGATGACCGTGCGGATTTCCAGAGCGTTGCTTGTGGTCCTGTTGCCGGTGCTGGCCGCCGTGAATGTGGCGGGTGCATCCCCGGCGGGACAGTATGCCGCCGCGCTCGGGGACTGGGCGGCGGTGCTCGAGCAGTACGTGGACGAGAAAGGCAGGGTGAACTTCGCCGCGCTGGCCGAAGACCCCGCTCCGCTGGAGCGCTACGTGGCAGCGGTGGCCGACTACGGACCCGCGAGCGCGCCGGCGGACTTCGTCGACCCGGCCGCGGTGCTGGCCTACCACATCAACACCTACAACGCGCTGGCCATGTACGGCGTTATCGACCGCGGCATCCCGGAGGGCTTCCTGAACTTCTTCCAGCGCGCGTCATTCTTCCGCCTGCGCGATGTCGTGATCGACGGCGATGAGACCAGCCTGCACGCCTATGAAAACAAGGTCATACGACCCCTGGGCGACCCGCGCGTGCACTTCGCGCTCAACTGCATGGTGAAAGACTGCCCGCGCTTGCCCCGGCGCCCCTTTGTCGCCGCGACGCTCGACGAGGACCTGGAGAGCGCGACCCGCGAGTTCTTCAGCCATCCCCGGAAACTGGCGATCGATCATGCCAGCGAGACGATCCGGGTGTCGGCGATACTGGATTTCTACACCGGGGACTTCGCGGCCTCGGGAGAGGCGGCGGACCTGCCGGCCTACATCAACCGCTACGTCGATGAACCGCTCCCCGCCGGTTACCGGGTGACGTTTTTCGACTACGACTGGCGCATCAACGCGCAGCCGTAGCGCGCGGACGAATCACCCGGCCCGGTTGCGGGCGGTGCGCCGGGCGCGAACCCGGCGTGGCGACCCGGTCTCAGCCGACCTCGGAGGTGCAGTTCGGGCAGCGCGTGGCCTTGATGGGAATCTCCGAACAGCAGAAGCCGCACTCTTTGGTCGTGGGCTCCGCCGCCGGTTCCTCTTCCTCTTTCTTCAGCTTGTTCATGCCGCGGACCAGCAGGAACACGGCGAAGGCGACAATCAGGAAGCTCACCACGTTGTTCATGAAGGTGCCGTAGCTGATCGTCACCGCGCCCGCGTTCTGGGCGGCCGCCAGCGTCGCGTAGGGCCCCGCTACTTCGGCGCCCTCCTTGAGGGTGATGAAGAGGTTGGTGAAGTCCACGCCGCCGAGCAACAGGCCCAGCGGCGGCATGAGCACGTCATTGACCAGGCTCTTGGCGATCGTGCCGAAGGCACCGCCGATGATGATGCCCACCGCCATGTCCACGACGTTGCCGCGCATGGCGAATTCCTTGAAGTCCTTCAGCATGGAGAATCTCCTTGTGGCTGCTTGTAATAGGCGCTGTGGGTGGGTGACCCACGGTCATCATACGATTGCCGCCAGCGACAGGCCAGCAGTACGTAACGCGTTTCCCCGTTCGAGTCACTAAAGTTTGCTGGCGCAAACTTTTACAGGTCGTTGCCGTCAGTCCGATTGTTTTTCCAGTTCCCGGAGCCTGGCTTCGATGACCTCCAGTTCGCTGCCCAAACCTTCCAGTGCGGGGTCCTGTGCGTTCGCGGCCTTGAGCTGCTGGATCCTTTCGCGCAGTTCGTTGCCGCCGGACTCGAGCCGCGCGATCTCGGTGGCCTTGTCGAAGACGATGTCCTCGGCGATTACCCTGTTCTCGTCCGGCGCCGCCTCGCTCGCGGGCGGAATGATCTTCTGCGCCGCGTCGTGGTTGATATGGCGGGTAACGGAGGGCGATACGATCTCGATGGCCGCGCCGTGCAGCTTGAGCAGCAGGTGGTGATGAAGGTCCGAGCGGGCGGTCAGGATGGACTCGAGGTCGGTCAGCAGGCCGCAAACGCGGTAGCTGACCGCGTAGTCGCCCAGCGTGACGATGTGTACGTACGGGTCGGAAAGGCCGGCGTCCGCCGCCGCCTCCAGCATGAGCGGTTCTGCCAGCGAGTAGTTGATGTCATAACCCAGGGACAGCGTCGTGGAGACGATCACGCCGGAACTGCGCGCCACCGTGACCGGCTGGTTGATGAAGGTCGCGTTAGGGATAGCGATCAACTCGCGGTGCTCGGTTTGTATCTCTGTATCGAACATGCCCCGCGCGGACACCTTGCCGAACAGTTCCCCGACCTTGATGAAGTCGCCCACCTTGAACGGCCGGGTCACCCGCAACATGATGGCGGCCATGAAGTTGGTGACGAAGGAGGTGGACGACAGCGCGATGGCGGCGGACAACGCGATGCCCAGCAGTCCGAGCACCTGGTCCCGGGTGGAGTCCGCGATCGGCGCGGCGATAATCACCAGCACGAAGGACACGATCGTCATCGCCAGCAGCAGGATCTGGCGGGGCAGCCTCGCCTCGCTGCCGAGATCGGTGTGGCGCGCCAGCAGCAGGATGTGCGCGGCCGCCAGGACCGAACCGCAAACCGCCAGGACAACGAGCAGCGGGATGTAGGCAACGAGGGTGGCTGTCATTCGGATCCAGGCGTGACGAGTGCCGGGTGGGCGCCCGGCCGAAGCAGTCTGCAGTATAGGTGGGAAGCGCGGGTGGCGGAACCCCGCGCCCGCCGCAGATGCAGCCAATCCGGCTCGATTCGACAATCGCTTGCGCCAGCGCAAGGTGAGCCGGGATTGCGCACGCTAGGATGACCATTTTTGGGCACGTTATGAGGACGCCTGCATGAGCCTGGTGGATTTACTGAAGCAGAAGATAGAGAAGCAGTTGGCGGCCTACGACGAGCAGTTGGAGGCGGCCCAGGCGCGCGCCCGGGCGGACAAGGCCAGGGCGGAGTCCGACGTGGCGGATGCGGAGCTCCAGGAACAACTGCTTGTCGAGGTCAATGAACTGAAGGACAAATTGGCCGAGGGCAGGGAGTACCTGAAAGAACTTGCAGACGCCGGTGAAAGCAGGGCCGAGGAACTCAAGGCCAGGGTCGCGCGCTTCCTCGACTGAGGTCCCGCCTTGACCGTCTGTCGCGGCCCTGCGGTACCCCGTGGCAGGTGCCGGTCAGGCGGTAGTGCCTCGCGCCGCGGCGGGAGGGGGCGCTTCAAGCGGGGCCAGCAACAGGCGATCAACCCGGCTGTCGGCCGGCTGTCGGTGGTACTCCAGTCCCAGTTCCATGTCTTCCTGCTCGGCGTAGGGCCGATGACTCGCCGTGCGGAACAGGTAGTCGAACCACGGCACGATGCCGCCGTAGTTGCTGTCAGTGTAGCGCCGCTCGCTGGCGTGATGCAGCCGGTGGAAGTCCGGCGTGACGATGAGCTTGCACAACCCGCGTTCGAGCCACTCGGGTATGCGCAGGTTGCTGTGCGCGAACACGGTCAATGCGATGTTGATGCCCTGGTAGGCGACCGCCGCGGGCGCGGCAATGCCGAGCAGCAGGATCAAGGGAGTGACCACGGGCATGAACACGAGTGGCTCGAGCGGATGGTGGCGGTAGCTGGTGCTGACGTCGAGGTCCACGTCGCTGTGATGGACCTGGTGCACGCGCCACAGCAGCGGGTAGCGGTGGAACAGCCTGTGCGTGACGTAGGAAAAAAACTGGGATACCAGGAGCAGCGACGCGAGCGGCAGCCAGAACCAATCCGGGTGTTCCGCGAACAGACCGACCCCGTTCTGCGCGGCCCACGTACCGGCGGTGAAATAGACCGCGATGCTGATAAGGTGGGACAGCACCCAGGTGATGGCCGCGAGACTGAAGTTGTTGCCCCAGCGCCAGCCGAGTCCCGCCGAGAGCCGGCGGCGCGGGGCGAGCAGTTCCGCCGCGATCGCCACGATGAAGACCACGGTTACGATGATACCGGGCCACACCGCTCCCTGTACGAAGGCCTCGGCCCAGTTCACGGTGCGTGCGCTCGCTTGATCGACCTGTGGATGTGCGTAATCATGCTGGTTGTCTTAGCAATGCCCGCTTGCGGGTGGCTCGATTCTAGTACCCGTGCGCCGTTCGCCACAAGGCGGGGGAGGGTGCGCCGGGGGCGTGGCGCCCGGATGCCCGGACGCGCAAAGGAGCATGAACCCGTGATTCCAAGGCTGATTGTCTACCTCCTGCCCCTGTTCGCCTTCGCGCATGCGGCGCAGGCCGCGCCTTACCAGGAGGCTGACTGGCAGGCGCGCAAGCCCGGCAGGCTGAATATTTCCCTGTACACGTTTCGCGATGAAAACCGCAACGGCGAGTACGACGTCGGCGACCTGCCCATGGCCGGTGTCGTCGTTAACATGACACAGCCGGCGGGTACCGTGGTGCCGGTGACGTCAAACATCAACGGCTACGCCAATTACAAGATGAGCCTCAACAACGAGAAGTACCCGGTGCGCGAGCCGGGCGGCGTCTACGACTTCGAGGTGCTCGCGCCACCCGGCTGGCAGATCAGTTCGGGCAACGCGCAGCAGAGCGCGCGATTTCTCCCCCTGCAGGGCTCTGTCGCCGGCCTCTACGCGGAAAAGGCCCCGCACTGGGTAGGATTGATGCCGGACCTCGTCATCGCCGGGCGCATTCTCGGGGCGGGCGCCGCCGCACTGCCGGAGGACCTCGCGATTACCGCGCTGGGACCCGACGGTACGTCCACGGCGGTGACAGCGGCCGCCAACGGCGGCTTTCGCTTTCCCGTCACCCAGGGTACATGGCGCGTGGAGTTCGCCAGCGCCGCCAGTGACTGGCGACTGCAGCGGACCATCGAAGTCAGGAACGCCCCCGTGGAGATGGTGACGCTGCGGGTCGGTGACGCACAACCCGCCGCGCAGCCAAAGCCCGTGCTGGAACATTTCGACTGGCTCAACCGCTCGATCATCGACAAGCTGCCCAACGGCCACCTCGGGCTCAACTGGGATTACCTGCTGGCGGTGCACAACCAGGAGTACGCGGGTCCCGGTTACGTCAACGGCCTTACCAGTGGTCACGCCGTGGCCTACAACAGTTCGGGGCACCCGGTCACCATCTCGGCCCCGCCGGGGCAGGTGTTCGATTTCGTCGGCGGTTACTTCAGCGTCGCCTGGGACAATGCGCAGGGCGAGGTGCTCGAACTGGAGGCGTTCCGGGGCGGCGAACGGATAGCGCGGCACGAGGCCCGGCTCTCCTACCTGGGCCCGCTGTGGCTGGACGCGGAGCTGCGCGGTATCGACAAGCTGGTGCTGACCACGCGCCACTACTGGCAGTTCGTGGCGGATGACCTGCGCTTTCGCGTGCAGGGTGATTAGTCGCCACAGACACGCGCGATGCGCCGCGCCGTACCACTCCTCTTCCTGATCCTGCTTCTGGCCGGTTGCGGGTCCAACGAGTTGCCCGAGCTGGCGCCCGTTCACCTGCGGGGCGTGCCGGATCTGTCACAGGAACAGGCGCTGTTCGACGCGCGCCTCAACCCGGACACGCTGTGCGCGCCGGTCGCGGTAGCCAACTCGCTTGTATGGCTGGAAGGCCGCACGGACGTTGCGCACCAGGTCGAGGTCGTCAACCAACTGGCGCACTACCGCTACATGGTGACCAGCCCGGTAATCGGCACCAGTCCCGCCGGCCTGTTGCGCGGCGTGCGGCGCTACCTGGGCGAACACGGCATCGACTACGTGGCGCTGCGGTACGCGGGTTGGCGCGAGGTGCCGGCTGACGCGCGCGATGCGGCCATGGCCGAACTGCGCTGGCTGCACGCGGGGCTGGATGCGCGCGCTGCGCTCTGGGTAAACCTCGGCTGGTATCGCGAGCTGCTGCCGGGCGTCTTCGAGCGCCAGGGCGGTCACTGGGTGACCGCGGTGGGTTACGACGCGGGCCGCCTGGTCGTCCACGATCCGCAGCGCGAGGCACCCGTGGAGCTCTCCCTTCGACAGCGGGGCAGGACGCTGGTCAACGCCCGGGACTGGAAGTTGTTAGCGGGTGTGCTGGAGGTGCCGGGCAGGCCGGACCGGCCCGGCGAGACCGGGTTTATCGAGGGAGCGGTGCGCCTGGTAATGCCTCCCGGGCCTGCGGCCGGGGAGGCACGCTAATGCGACTACTCGATGATGGCGCAGCCGCCGTTGCCGCCGTTGCTGAACCCGCAGCAGACCAGGATCTCGCAGAAGTCGTCCTGCTCCAACCGGGTGCCGGGCTCGTCGTTGCACTGGCCGCGGTACGACCCGCCGTTACCCCCGTTGCCGCCGTTGGCCATCATGCCGCCGTTGCCGCCACCGTTTTCCAGGTCGGCCAGGACACAGCCCGGATCCAGCGAGATGTTGGTGATCTGGCGCAGGCCGCCGCTGCGGTTGATGACGGTGTGAAAGCCGTCGAACGGGATGTCGACGATGGCGCTGCCCTTGTCGCCCTGCAGTTCGATGTCGACGATGATCGCGTCCGCGGTGTTGACGAGATTGAAGCCGCCGGCGCTCGCCAGGGTTCCCGCCAGCGCCGCGATCGCCAGGAAGCGACCTTTCTCCCTTGCTTGCAGGAAGCGCAGCGACACCACGCCGAGCAGGCCCGAGAGCAGGAGCAGGCCGAAGCCGCCGAGGGCCGGGACCTCTGAAAGACCGATGTGGGTGATGCTGCCGACGCTCGAACCCGCGAACGCCTGGGGTGCCAGAAGCAGCAGGGCGGCAGACCCCGCCAGTGTTTTGCCTGTTATTCTCAATGCCTTCATGTTTCGCCTCCCCTGCGAAATGACCCTGAAATGGGTGCGGTCAGTGTAATTCAGCAGTCCGCGCGCTTCAATTGCACCGCGGGGTACCCGATGCGTCGCGGCGAGGAAGCCGCAGGGGCTACCTCGCCGCTGATTCGGTGGACGCTAGAACGTCACCCTCACCCTCACCCCCGCCTCCAGCGAGCGACCCGGCTCGGGTGCGAAGTCGCGCAGGAAGGAGGTGCTGACGCGGATCTCCTCGTCCGTGAGGTTCTTGCCGCGCAGGAACACCGTGAGATCGCTGTCAGCGCCGAGGCCCAACGTGTAGTCCGCGCCGACGTCGACGCGGGTGTAGCCGCGGCTCGCCTCCTCCAGTCGGCCGGGGCGGTCCTGGTCGGCCGCCCACTGCACGTCGACCCAGGTCGCCAGGCTGTCGCTCGCCCACTGGACCTTGCCGCCGAAGCGCGACGGGGGCAGGCGCGGCACGTGGCCGGCGTCGTCGAACCTGCCACGGATCAGGTCGCCGCGCAGGCCGAGTGAGACCTCTCCGCCGGCCAGTGCGAACAGGGTGTACTCGCCGCTGAACTCGACGCCGGTGAACACGGTGTCCTCCTGGCCGTAGGCATACACCGCCGTTTCGTCGATCTCGGTGCCGGTGTTGAACAGGTAGATGTAGTCCTCGAAGTTGTTGTAGAACAGCGTCAACTCCGCGGAGATATCCTCCGTGAAGTAGCTCAGCGAGATGTCGACGTTGGCGGATACCTCCTCATCGAGGTCGGGGTCGCCGATTTCGATCAGTCCCGTCGCGGCATGTGTCACAAATTCCCCCGGGTCGTCGATATCCGCGTTGGAGTACAGCTCCTCCGTGCTCGGTGCACGCTCGGAGCGAGACAACGAAACACCGAGCTGCCAATTGTCGTCCATCGACCACAGCGCCGAGCCGGAGACGGAGACGGCGGTAAAGTCCTTGCTGTCCAGGCCGCCCGCGGGATCACGGTCCACCCGGTCGCCGCGCAGGCCCAGCTCGAACAACCAGTTACCGGCATGGATATCCTCGACAATGAACAGGCCGATCTCGCTGCTCTCGGTCGGGGGTACGTAGGCCTCCTCGCCGATGGCCTCGAAATCGTCCTCGCGCCACAGCAGGCCGAAGACCCCGTGGGCGTTGCCGATGGGCCTGTGTACCGCTTCCAGGCGGGTCTCCCAGGTCTCGCGATCGTACACCGTGCCCGTCTCGGCGCCCTCGAGCTCCTTGTGCTCGTAGTCGGTGTAGGTGAGAAAGCCGCGGAATACGTCTATCGCACCGCCGAGGTCGTGCAGGTGGAGCTGCGCGTCGTACCGGGTCTGCTCGAGGTCGATGCGAATGTTTTCCTCCTCCCCGGCGTGTTCCTCCTCGTCGTGATGCGCTTCCTCCTCGTCCCCGTCGTGGTGCTCATCTTCATCGTCGTGGTGCCCGTGGGCGCCGGGTGGGATGCCGTACTCGCGTTCCTGGTGGTTGACCGCGAGGCCCGCGTAGCCGTTGTCGCCGAAGTGGACGCTGAAGCCGAGCGTTACGCTGTCCGATTCTGTTTCGGTGTTGGGAATCTCCCCGCGCCCGGCGCTTTCTGCGCCGTGCTCGTCTTCATGTTCCTCGTCGTGCTCGTCCTCATGTCCGTGCTCGTCCTCCTCTTCGGGGAAGCGCATGGCATTGCCCGGAATCTCGACGTCGTCGGATTCCAGCGTGTTCGCGCTGAGGTGGAAGGCAAGGTTGCCCGCACCGCCCTCGACTTTGCCCGTCAGGCTGTCGAGGCCGGTCGCGGTGTCGTGGCGGTACTCCGCGCCGCCGGTCACGCCGTCGGGGACGCTGCGCGGAATGCGGTTGTCTATGACGTTGACGACACCGCCGATGGCGCCGCCGCCATACAGCAGCGTCGCGGGGCCGCGCAACACCTCAACGCTCTCGGTCAGGAAGGGCTCCACCGTCACGGCGTGGTCGGGACTGAGGCTGGACGCGTCGGCGCTGGCGGTGCCGTTCTGCAGGTTGAGTGTGCGCGGCCCTGTCTGGCCGCGCAGGACGGGACGGCCGACACCGGGCCCGAAGGAGGCGTTGGCGATGCCGGGCTGGTCCCGGAGCGTGTCGCCGATCGAGGAGGAGGCCAGGCGCTGCAGTTCCTCGCCCGACAGTACGGTAATGGGCATGGATGTTTCCGCCTCGGTCTTGTGCAGGGGTACCGAGACCAGTACGTGTTCCATGGGTAATTCTTCGGCGACAGCCTGCGCAGCTACTGCAGCAAGTGCCGCGACCAATATACGTCGTTGCATGATGTTCTCCGGATTGTCGTTGGGTGCAAACGTTGACGATCAGGAGTGTGCGGGCGGGCCTCGGGCCGGGGGTGTTATTGCGTGGGTGTGGCGGGTTGTCGCGGTGAGCGCGATATAGACTGTGCCTGGCAGTGCCGGCGTGTCCGCCGCGGCGGTTTGCGGCGCCGCGAAGTTGTCGATCCCGCTGTGGCAGAGCAGGCACTCGAGGCGCGAGTCGTCGCTGGTGTGCTGGTGTGAGACCTCGGCGCTCGTCAGGCCCGTGACCAGCAGCAGTGCCACCAGGGCGAGTGACCTGGCGAGGCGGCTTTGGGCTGTGGTCGAGAGGAGGTTCACGTCTAGACTACTCATTTGTCGCGCGAAAAGTATAACCCGACGAACCTTTGTGTCTATATTTTCCTGATTGCGTTTCTGCGATGTGTGAAAACGCGCGTGCCGCTCGGAGCATGGCTGTATGCCTGTGTCCGGGACCGCCAAAAAGCGTACATCCCTGTACAGGCTCGGCTGGCGACGTCCTGTCGCCAGACGCCCCGGCCACAGGCATACAGCCATGCCCCTGAACCTCGGCGCAGGTAATCAGGGCCGGACCCGCTACACATTCACCTGATAAACCCTGGCCGCGGTTTCGTACAGCACCTTGCGCTGCACGGATTCGGGCAGGCCGCCCAGGGAGCGCTCTACCTGGTCGCGCACCGAGGGGTAGAGGCAGGCGGGGTGGGGGAAGTCGGTCTCGAACATCAGGTTGTCGGGGCCCAGTTTGTCGACGGCGTTGGCGATGTCCGTCTCGAACCAGTAGGAGGCGTAGATCTGGCGCCGGAAGTACTCCAGCGGTGTGAGGGCGAGGTGCCCCACGCCGTTCTGGCCCACCTGGTAGGTCATCAACTCGAGCAGGAAGGGTATCCAGCCCATGCCGCTCTCGACCGAGACGAACTTGAGTGCGGGGTAGCGGTCCAGCAGGCCGGAGAAGACGAGGTTGACGATGCAGCGCATGTTGGTGATGTCCGCCAGGGAGGACATCGCGGCGATCGCGGTGGGTTCGTCCATGCCCGCCCACAGGTTGCCGATGCTGGCGCCGCCGCCGATGTGGAAGTTCACGGGCAGCCCGCGGTCCTGCGCCTCGCGCCACAGCGGGTCCCAGTAGGACTCCGACAGCGTGGGCAACTGCCACAATTCCGGCGAGTCGGTGAGCACCAGTCCGGTCAGTCCGTACGCCTCGTGGCAGCGGATGAGTTCGGTCACGGTGAGCTCCATGTCCCAGATGGGCAGCAGCGCCTGTGGCAGTAGGCGCCCGTTGCTGGTGGCCTGCAGTCCCGCCGCGTGTTCGTTGTACGCCTGCACGCAGAAGTTGCGCAGCGGCACGTCCTTGATATTCATCACGAAGCTGCCGGCGAAACCGAGTATGTTCGGGTACAGGATCTGCCGCGTGATGCCGTGCTCGTCCATGACGGCGAGGCGCGCCAGCGGGTCCGAGGCGCCGGGATGCATTTCCTCCAGTTTCGTCAGCGTGGTCTTGCCGAGGTCCTTGGAGCCGTCGGGCCGTATGACGCAGTAGCCGACGGTGCCCAGGTGCATGTCCTCGTCCACCACCCAGTACTGGTTGCCGTCTTTGTCCTGTCGTACGCGCGGCGCGCGCGTCTTGAGCGCGGCCGGCGCGAGGTCCGTCCACAGGTTGGCCGGCTCCGTGTAGTGTGTGTCCACGTCGATGACGGGCATATCGAGCAGGGCGCTCATGACGTTCTCCCTGTGTGCACGGCCGTATTCCTACGTATAGGCGCCGGGAATGGCGACGGTGCGTGTGTCGCTGCCCGAGCGCAGGATGCTGCCGGGCAGGGCGCCGGTGTGCGCGTTGTCGCGCACGATCTCCACGCCGTTCACGAAGACGCGGTGAATACCCACGGCATCCGCGTAGAGGCGGCCGGCGCCTGCGGGCAGGTCGGGCCGCGTATAGGTGGGGCCGCAGTCAACCGTGTCCGGGTCGAACAGCACGAAATCGGCGCGGTAGCCCGTACGCAGCAGCCCGCGGTCGGTCAGCCCCATGAGGCTCGCCGGCACCTGCGTCAGGTGGTGCACCGCCTCTTCCATGCGCAACAGTTTGCGCTGCCGCGCCGCGCGTCCGAGCATCTGGGTGGTGAAGGAGAAGGTGTCGATCATGTCGAGGTGCGCGCCGGCGTCGGAGGCGCCCACGACGGTGCGGCTGTCGCGCCAGGCGGCGACACGGCCGGCCCAGGCGGCGTCGTCATCGCCGTACAACAGGGGTATGAAGGAGGTCCTCAGGTCCTCCTCGATGGCGAGATCCAGCAGCGTATCGAACGGCGTAGCGCCGCGTTCCCGCGCGATGTCGCCGATCGTGCGCCCTTCCAGCGGCTTGTTCCTGTCGAGGAACACCTCGTCCACGGTGTAGCCGGCCCAGCCGGACATGAAGATGAACACGCCGGACTCCTCGGACCGCGCCCCGGCGTCGAGTCGCTCGCGCAACGCGCGGTCCTTGAGTGCCTCGATGCGCTGCGGGACGGGGAGCCGCATCGTCTCTTCCCAGCCGTGGAACGCGTCGAAAATAAATGCGGAGTGCAGGTTGATACGCGTGATGACCGGTTGCGCGGGCGTGAGTGCGATCACGTCGGCGCCGCGCTCGCGGGCGTAGTCGGTGGCGCGCAGTTGCGCGTCTTCCGTCGCCGGATTGCCCGGCACGAAGACGTTCCAGTTGAGCGGGCGCTGCGCCGCCAGCGACATGTCCGTCATGAGCTGGTAGACCCGCTCGTCGAACTGTTGCGTGCCCGGCAGGAATTCCAGCACGGTGCCCTCGTACTCCGCGCACACCCCGGCCAGCGCGCAGAGCTCCTGGGCCGATGCATAGCGCGAGGGGACCGGTTTGCCGTCCATGTCATTGTGGGTGGGGGAGAGTGTGCTGGAGAAGCCCAGGCCACCGGCGGCGAGCGACTCGCGCAGGAGCGACTGCATGGCAGCCACTTCCTCCGCGCTCGCCTCGCGGTCCGCGTCGTCGCCCATGACCGCGCGGCGCAATGCGCTGTGTCCCACGAGGAACCCCGCGTTCACCGCCAGGGTGTTGTCCAGGCAGCCCAGGTAGTCGCCGAAGCTGCGCCAGCTCCCCCAGGGTACGCCGGCGTCGAGGCTCGCCAGCGGCATGCCCTCCACGCGGGCCAGCATGCGCTTGAGGTACTGCGCGTCGGAATCCCGCGCGACCGGGGCCAGCGTAAAGCCGCAGTTGCCGCCGACCACCGTGGTCACGCCGTGGAATGGGGAGGGGCTGAGTACCGGGTCCCAGAAGGCCTGGGCGTCGTAATGCGTGTGTACGTCGATGAAGCCGGGCGCCACCACGAGCCCCGTCGCGTCGATGCGCTCGCGCGCGTCCGCTGGCGCGTCGCCGATAGCGGCAATGCTGCCGCCCGTGACGCAGACGCTGCCGGGCCTGCCGGGAGCCCCTGTGCCGTCGATGATCGTGCCGCCCTCGATGACGAGATCGTACATGCGCCTCACCTTGCGTGTGGTGTCCGACAGTGGCCTACACCGGGCTAATCAAGATACTGTAGCACCTGACCCCCCGCAAGCGGAGACCGGCCATGGCACAGGACTATCGCATCAGCAGCGCCCAGGACCTCGAAGCCGTCCTCGGCGCACCTTTCGAGGATCTCAAGCTCAAGATCAGGGCGGAGCTGGATGACATCATGAAGGAGTTCATCGCCGACTCGCCGCTGGTATTCGTGTCGACCGTCGACGAGGCAGGCAGGCCCGACATTTCGCCGAAGGGCGACCCCGGCGGTTTCGTGCAGGTAGCCGACAACGGCGACCTGCTCATTCCCGAACGGCCGGGCAATCGCCTGGCCATGGGTTTTCGCAACATCCTCGCCAACGGCCTCATCGGCCTGATCTTTGTGATTCCAAAACAGCGCGAGACACTGCGCGTGAAGGGCAGGGCGACGCTGCACACCGACCCGCAGGTGCTCGAGTCGATGACCGTGAATGGCAAGCCGGCATTGATGTACACGCGCGTGCAGGTCGAGGAGGCGTTCTTCCACTGCGGCAAGGCGATGATCCGTTCCCGCCTGTGGCAGCCGGAGCGGTGGCTCGAGGCGGGGGCGCCGCCCATCGCGCGCCAGTTCAACGCGGCCATCGGCGGTGACGCGGAGTCCGAGAAGAACATCCAGGCGGAGCTGGAGAGAAGCTATGTGGAAGAACTGTACTGATTTTGGCAGATGAAAGACCGTAACACCGCGCGCCTGTCGCCCTGCCGGCGCTATCGCTTCGCATTGTGGCGCACCTGGGACGCGTCCCTGCCGCGCGTGATGTTCATCGGCCTCAACCCGTCCACGGCCGATGAAACGGCTGATGACCCGACACTGGTGCGTTGCAAAAACTTTGCTCGGGACTGGGGCTTCGGCGGAGTGTGCATGGCGAACCTGTTCGCCCTGCGCGCAAGCGACCCGCGGCAATTGCAGTACGCGGATGATCCTGTGGGCCGCGGCAACGACCGCTGGTTGCGCAGGCTGTACGGGGAGGCCGGTCTCGTGGTCGCGGCCTGGGGCAACGGCGGCGCCCTGCTCGACCGGGCCGCCGCGGTGACGGCGTTCCTCGGGCCGCTGCACTGCCTGCAGCGCAACCGTTCCGGCCAGCCGGCGCACCCCCTGTACCAGCGCGCTACCGCGCAACCGGTGCCGTTCACATTGGCAGCGAGCGCCTGAGTGTCTCTGCGGGTGCGCAGGGCGGGGCAGGCGGATGCGGCGGCGATCACCGCCATCTATAACCACTACGTCACCAGCAGCATCGCGACGTTCGAGGAAGAGCCGGTAGGCGCACACGAGATAGCGCGGCGTATGGGCGCCACGCGCACCGCGTGGTGGGTTGCCGAACGCGATGGGGAGGTTCTCGGCTACGCTTACGGCGACGAGTTCAAGAGCCGCTCGGCCTATCGCTTCTCGCTCGAGGTCAGCGTGTACCTGCACCACGAGCGGCAGGGAGCCGGGATCGGCACCGCGCTGTACGAACGCCTGTTCGAGGAGATGCGCGCGGGCGGTTACCATCTCGCGATCGCGGGTATCTCGCTGCCGAATAGCGCCAGCATTGCCCTGCACGAAAAATTCGGCATGGAGAAAGTGGCGCATTTCCACGAGGTGGGTTACAAGCTGGGCGGGTGGGTCGATGTCGGCTACTGGCAGTGCCGACTGTAGCAGTGAGGTGAGATGGTGTTGCGACGTGTACTGACGGTTCTCTGTGTGCTTGCGTTGGTTGGCGCCGGGCTTTTCGGCTGGTTCATTTATCCTGAAATACGCAAGGCGGCGAGCGAGGACCCGGCTGTCTGGGAGGAGGACATCCGCGAGCTCGAGGCGACAACCGCCGGGCTCTACCCGCCCGGCGAGGGCATCGTCTTCATAGGCAGTTCGAGTATCCGCCTGTGGAGCAGCCTCGCGCAGGACATGGCGCCCCTGCCGGTGATCCAGCACGGCTTCGGCGGTGCCAAGCTGAACGATGCCGTGGTGTATGCGCGGCGCCTGGTCAACGCCTACCGGCCACGGGCGGTCGTCGTCTTCGTCGGCACCAATGACATCGACCCGAACGCCGCCAAGGAACCCGCTGTGCTGCTGGCAAGCTACCAGGACTTTGTCGCCACGGTGCGCGCCGACCAGCCGGAGGTGCCCATCCTCTACATCGGGATCACGCCGTCGCCGCTGCGCTGGGCCGTGTGGGACATCGCGCAGGAAACCAATCGCCTGATCGCCGCGTACTGCGAGAGCGATCCCAACCTGCACTTCATCGATACCAGCCCGGGCCTGCTGGGGCCGGACGGCGCACCAATCAGGGAGCACTATATCTTCGACGGCCTGCATCTCAGCGAGAGCGGTTACGCGGCCTGGACGCGGATTATCCGGCCGCGGCTGGAGGCCGTACTGGCCGAGCACTGACTTTGCCGCGCCGCTTACTTATACTGTCGAGCCATGTGTAGAAGGTCCCCCGCCGCGTCATGACGCTGCTCTTCATCTACCTCTCGATCGCTATCGGCGTATCGTTTCTGTGTTCCGTGCTGGAGGCGGTGCTGCTGTCGGTCACCCCCGCTTTCGTGGAAAGCCAGCAGGTTGCGAGGCCGGCGCGCGCCAGGGTGCTGAAGGCCGTGAAGGACAACCTCGACGAGTCCATCTCCAGTATCCTCATCCTCAACACCTTCGCCCACACCATGGGCGCAGCCGGCGTGGGCTCGCAGGCCGTCGCCGTGTTCGGGCCGCGCTGGGAGACGCTCATCGCCTTCCTGTTGACGCTCGCGATCCTGTACTTCTCGGAAATCATCCCGAAAACACTGGGCGCCACCTACTGGAAGCAGCTGGCGCTGGTGGCCGCCGTGATCATACGCTGGCTGACGCGGCTGTTGTTCCCGCTCGTGTGGCTGTCCGCCCAGCTCACGCGCCTGTTCCCCGGCGGCGATCACACGAGCCATGTGAGCCGCGAGGAACTCGCCGCGCTGGCCAAGCTGGGCGCCCGCCACGGTGCCCTCGGCCCGCAGGAGAGCGCGCTGCTGGAGAATATCCTGCAGCTGCGGCAAATCCGCACCGGCGAGATACTCACCCCGCGCACGGTCGTCAGCGCGCTGGACAGCTCCCTGACAGTGGCGGGCGCACTGTCGGTGCTGGAGGACTCGCAGTTCACGCGCCTGCCGGTATTCGAAAACGACCTGGATACGGTGGTCGGCATGGTGCTCAGGCCGCGTATCCTGGAAGCCGAACGCGAGGGCCACGGTGAGGCCGGGCTCGCGGACTACATCACACCCCTGCACCGGGTGTCGGAGGAGTTGCCGGTCATGCGCCTGCTGGACCTGTTTATCCGGCGGCGCGAACACATGTTCCTCGTGGAGGACGGGTACGGGCAGACCGCCGGTGTCGTCACCCTTGAGGATGCAATGGAAACCCTGCTCGGCCGGGAAATCATGGACGAGAGCGACACCGTGGAGGATATGCAGGAGCTGGCGCGCAGTCGCTACCGCGGCCGCCTGCGCGGGGAAAGGTAGTCCCGGGGAAACTTCCCGGCAGTTATAATGGCGGTTGCCGCAGCAATCCGACGAGGTACGTCTTGCGCAATATCATGATCACAGGGGCCACCAGTGGCATCGGCCGGGTTACGGCCCTGGAACTCGCGCGGCGTGGACACCCCCTCATCCTGGCCAATCGCAGCCGCCGCAAGGCCGATGAACTGCGCGACGAGATCCTCACCGCGTACCCGAAACGCCGCGTGGATCTCGTCGACCTCGATCTCGCCTCCCGCGCCTCGGTGAGCGCCTGCGCGCAGGAGGTGATGAGTATTTGCCCCCGGCTCGATACGCTGATCAACAACGCGGGGCTCATCAGTCACGAACAGGTGATCACGCAGGACGGCTTCGAGCTGCAGTTCCAGGTCAATGCGTTGTCCCAGTTCCAACTGACCCTCGAGCTGCTGCCGGCGCTGTCCGCGGCGGCGCCATCGCAGGTGATTTTTGTGACCTCCGCCATGCACAGGCTCGGCAAGCTCGATTTCGAGCGCTTTCGTGGCTGGAAGAAATACGGCATGCAGGCCGCCTACAACCAGTCCAAGCTCGCCATGATGCTGCTGGCGCGGGAGTTGGCGGAGCAATTGAACGAGCGCGACATTGCAGTGAATACGCTGCACCCGGGGGCGGTGGATACCGGGATACTCGACGGCTACTCATCCCTCGCGCAGTTCTTCCTGCGCAGGCTATTCATCGCGCCGGAAAAGGGCGCGGCAACGACACTCTTCCTGGCCAAGCAGGAGCCGGCGTCCATGCCGACCGGCAAGTACTTCGTCAAGTGCGAACCCGCGCGCGCCCACAAACTGGTCGACGACCAGGCGATGCGCCAAAAGCTGTGGCAGGCGTGCTGCGACTTCCTCGGCGACGCCTTACCTGCCGCGTGAGTATCGCAGCCGGGTGAAACTTCACACCGCCCGCCGCGCCGCTGCGCGTGGCGGCGGCGCCGCGCCCGTTCCGCCTCAGTCGTAGGTGACCAGTTCTATCTCCACGCCGCTCGGGTCGTGGAAGTAGATGCGCTCGCCCGGTTCGTAGTGCTCGTCGAGGTGCAGGGTCACGCCCATGTCCGCGAGGCGCTCGCGGTAGGGTGCCAGGTCCTCCACCTGTAAACCGAAGTGGTTCAGTCCGGGTACGCTGTAGTCCGCGGGCGCGCGGCCTGCGGCTTCCGCCTCGAACAGGGATAGGTAGGTGTCACCCGTGCCCAGGTGTACGGCCTTGACCGGACCCTCGCCGCCGTCGGCGCTGCCTTCCCAGCGGGTTTTGAAGCCGAACAGTTGCTCGTAGAAGTGCCGGCTCTGCTCGATGTCGTTGACGGTGATGTTCACGTGTTCCAGGCGCATGGCTGCTCTCCTCTTGTCAGTGCCACGCTGTCAGGGTAAGTCGCGACGGATGTTTAATCGTCAGGATGGCTGATATATTGACTGGGCGCCAACCTGTCAACGGGAGAGAAGCATGGACAGCAAAGACGCCACCGCCGGGTACCTCGCCGCCAACCTCCAGGCCCTGCGCCGCAGCAAGAACCTCAGCCAGCAGGCGCTGTCGCAGCGCGCCGACATGCCGCGGTCCACCATCACGCACATCGAGTCGGGGCAGGGGAACCCGTCGCTGCACAACCTGTGCCGCCTCGCGGGCGCGCTGGGAGTGAGCATCGAGGAGTTGCTGGCGCGGCCGCGGGAACAGGTGACCCTGTTGCCGGCCGGCGAGGTGCCGGTACTGCAGCGCTCGGGCGGCAAGGCACTGCTGCACAAGCTGATGCCGGATCGCGTGCGGGGCATCGAGATCGATCGACTCGAACTCGCTCCCGGCGCCTCCATGGGCGGGCACCCGCACATCGAGGGTTCCAAGGAGTACCTGATGGTGCACAGCGGCGAGGTGCGCGTATCCGTGGCGGGGGCGGAGCACCGGGTCCGTTGCGGGGACGTCCTCGCGTTTCCCGGCGACCAGCGCCACGGCTACCGCAACGCCGGCCGCGGCACCGCGGTCGCCCTGTCCGTGGTGCTGCCGCTGCCCTACGGCGCGGGCGAGTAACGAAATTGTCACGCGTGAGTATTGCAACTAAAAACTACTAGGGTGTAGTCTCTTGCCCTTGCTGTGCAAAAGAGAGGTAACACCATGGCCGGCTGCCCCCATTTCGATCTCACGTCACCGGAAACTTTCCAGGGCCAGGTGCCCCGCGATGTCTTCACGTACCTGCGCAACGAGGAGCCGGTGTACTGGCACGAGGACCCCGAGCAGACCGGCGGCTTCTGGGCCATCACCCGCCGCGAGGACCTCGATTTCGTGTCCAAGAACCCGCTGTTGTTTTCCTCCGCCGAGCGCACCTGCTTCCTGATGGAGCCGCCGCCCGAGGTGATCGAACTGCAGCGCCTGCTGATGCTCAACATGGATCCTCCCGTCCACCTGAAGTATCGGCGCCTGGTGCGCAGCGCCTTCACCCCGAAGAAGGTCGACAGCTACGAGGCGCGCTTTCGCGACATCGCCCGGGAAATCGTTGAAGAGGCGATCCAGGGCGGCGAGTGCGAGTTCGTGGAAGACATGGCCGCCGAGTTACCGCTCATCGCCATCTGCGAACTGATGGGCGTTCCGCTCGACAAGCGCCGCCGCCTGTTCGAACTCACCAACATCATGCTGGGCATGGACGACCCCGAGCTCTCCACCAGCGAGGAGGACGGGCAACTCGCCATGGGCGAGATGTTCATGCTCGCGCAGGAGCTCGCGGTGCAGCACCGCGAGAACCCGCAGGACGACATCGTGAACGTGCTGCTGACCGGGACGGTCGAGGACGAGCCGCTGACCGACGACGAGTTCTGCTACTTCTTCCTGCTGCTTATCGTCGCGGGCAACGAGACCACGCGCACGGTGACCAGCCAGGGCATGCGCAACCTGATGGAGAATCCGGAGCAATACCAGGCCCTGGTGGACAACCCCGAGCTGCTGGAAGGCGCCATCGAGGAGTTCCTGCGTTTCAACCCCGCGGTTATCGCGTTCAGTCGCACCGCGATGGAGGACGTGGAACTGGGCGGCAAGCAGATCAAGAAGGGCGACAGGGTGCACCTGTTCTACCAGTCCGCCAACGCGGACCACGAGGTGTTCGACAATCCCGATGTGTTCGATATCACGCGGGCGCAGCGCGAGGACCTGAAGAACAACCACCGCGCCTTCGGCGTCGGCGAGCACTTCTGCATCGGCTCACACCTGGCGCGGCTGGAACTCAAGGTGATCTTCGAGGAGATCCTCAAGCGCGTGCGCAACCCGCAACTGAACGGCGAGATCAACTGGCTGCGCTCGAACTTCATTCACGGCATCAAGAAGATGCCGATCAGGTTCGACGTCGTCGACGCCGCCTGACGCGCGCGCTACGCCGCGACAGGCGGCTGCTGGATAGCCCCGATCTCCGGGCCTATCCGCGCGGCCGCCTCTTCCATCACCGCGCGGTCGAAACCGAACACGTCGATCGCGTTGCGGCCCAGTATGTCGCGGATCTCGCTCTCGGCCACATCGTGAAACGTCTCGCGCAGCTTGTGCATGGTGTTCGGCCACGTGCCTTCCATGTGCGGGTAGTCCGAGCCCCACATCAGCTTGTGTGTGCCGATGTCGTGGCGCATGCCGATCTCGTGGCGCGGCAGGAACGAGGCGCCGATGAAGCACTGGCGCTCGAAGTACTCGCGCGGCGTCAGCGACAGCCCGGTGGTAAAGTGCGCGAAGATCGGGTTCTCGATCTTGAAGTCGAGTACCCGCAGGGTTTCAAGAATCCACCCACAGCCGGTTTCGGTGAACACCATCTTGAGATTCGGGTGCCGCTCGAACACGCCGGACCACAGTAGCGCCTTGAACGGCCGCTGCGCCCACATGTCCACCTCGGAGATGTACATCGGCGTGGCGGCCGCGACGTCGCCGTAGTCCGGCGACCAGCCCGAGTGGGTGTGGATCGGCATGTCCAGTTCCTCGCACACGCTCCACAGCGGTTCGTAGCGCTGGTAGTCGTGGTAGAACGGGTGTGTGCCGGTGCTGGTCGGCAGGAGGACGCCGCCGAACAGGCCGCTCCGGTGCGCCTCGCGCACCTCGGCGACGGAGATGTCGATGTCGTCGACATTGATCAGCGCGACGCCGGCGTGGCGGCCCGGGTTCCGGTTGCACAGGTCGGCCAGCCAGCGGTTGTAGGCCCGGTTGCCTGCCAGGCTGTGTTCCGGCGGGATATCGTGGCGGTACTGCATGAGGCCCGCGCCGAAGGGGGCCATCTGCGGGAAGATGAGTTCGCCCGCGATGCCGTCATCCTCGAGTTCCTGCAGGCGCACATCGGGCAGGTACTCGCCGCGGCGCGGCGCGATCATGCTGTCCGGATCGCAGAGGAAGTCCCACAACTCCCTGTCGGAGGCCTCGTACGCCTGCCTCGCGGCGTTGGGGTCCATGCGGCCCGCGCCCTGGTCTCCGGAGCGCGCGTTGAATTCCTCGGTGGCCTCCTGGTCGAAGAACGTGCCCATGCGCTTCATCATCTCGCGCGCATACTGCAGCCACTAGGCGTCGGCGGCGTCGTGGAACTCCGCCTCCATGTACGGCTTATAGTCTTCCGGCAGGCCACCGGCGTGGCAGTCGGAACTGATCATGACGACCCTGGACATAGCTTCCCCTGTAGTGCTGTGCAAAGTAGCGCGGTGCAAACTCGCAATTGAGTGTAGGGGAGCGCGGCTGCGGGTGACAAGTTGCCCGGAGGCGCAGTGCGCCGGTAAGCTATGCTTTATTGAACCCACGGGAGAAAACTCCATGGCCGCCGCACCTCAGGGCGTTGCACCGGCAACCGTCAGGGCTCCACTGGGCTTTTCACGCGCCGACGAAATCGTGGAGGACTACGACAACCGCGGGCTGCGGCGGGCGGTCACGCGGCCACTGGACGGCGACTTCGACGCCCAGTTCGAGCTGCGCGAATGCACCCTCCACGACTGGTCGCTCCAGGGGCGCGGTGCACTGGACCTGCTGAGCATGGGTTTCGAGGCGATCGACCTGTCGCCGCACGCGGAACTGCAGCGATTGCTTGCCGACATCCGCGCCGCCCGCGAGATCGCGCCCGCGCAGGCCAAACGGCTGCGGCGCCTGCTGACGGGCAGGGTGTTCCCGTTGGCGCGGGGCAAGTGCCTCAAGTTCCTCAACATCGCGCCCGAGGGACTGATCATGCGCCAGGGCGGGCCGAACGGGTTAAAGCTGGGCCAGGAATTGTCCGAGATGAACGGGCACGATGTCGCCACGGCGGTACACGGCGACCAGGATGTGTTCGGCACGCCGCTGCGGCAGATCATGCGCGGGCGCGCGCCGATGCTGTTGCGCCACCGGTCGCCGGATGCGCGCAACACGCTGTCGCCGCTCGTGCTCGTGAATGTGTGGATCCCGCTGCAGCAGATCACCCGGCCGCTGGCCTTCATGGACCGGCGGACACTGCGCGGCCGCGAGCAACAGGTGCGGTACGCCCTGCCGACCGAGACCTTCCTCGATCGCAGTGAGGACATGCGCTACAACGACATCTGGTCCTTCCTGTATGACGAACAGCAGGCGTGGTACTTCAGTTCCGACATGAGCCACGACCAGGCCTACGTGTTCGACACGCTGGGCGAGCCCCACGGCGCCACCACATTGCCGGGTGAGGCCGTGGCCGAGTATTACTACCGCCTGCTCGCGCAGCGACTCGCGGAGCCAGGGGCCGTCGACTTCCCGGGCGCGACAGCGGGCGAGCCGCCGGAACTGTCCGCGGATACGCCAGCGGCGCTGCGTGCCGCGGTGGCGCGCATGGCTGAACTTGCCGCTGCCGAGCCCGCGGCGGGCGCGTCCGAGGCCTGGCGCGACGCTGTGCAGGCCGCGCTCGACAGCGTGGTGCGCAAATCGCTGGAGATGCGGGTTGTCGCCGTGTTGCTGCCCAACGTCTGGCCATTCAATCGCGGTGTCCTGCGCACCG